>JADDPH010000091.1:0-140811 GCA_016781925.1 Sphaerobacteraceae bacterium
AATCGACCAGATTTGCAGGAGCGTCGTAGGGTGTCCTAAATGCTGGAAGCTCACCGGCTGTTTCATGGTCCCCCCTTTGGTCGTGACAATAGACCCGCGATTCTACCGGTTCTTCTCCCTGCTATCATGCCTCCCGAGCGGGGCGCGCGCCGTTGCCGCCGTGACGAGTGGAGGTGAACGCTCAAGCTTCTGAGGTACCCGCCACATCTGTGGGGGTGGCCAGAGGTGAAGCGTGCGCGAATTGACCAAGACCCTCCGCCGTCTGGCCCAGCTGAGCGGAAAGACCGAGGCGCAGATCGCCAAGCATGGGGGACTGGACCCAGCCTACGTCCGCAAGCTTATGAGCGGCCAGAAGTGGAATCCCACCGAGGCCACCCTCATCAAGCTGGCCGTCGGCATCGTCTTTGACCCTGCGCTCTACAATCGGCACGGGGACAAGCCAGAGGTAAAACACCCGTTGGCCTACCTCGTCCAAGCGCTTCAGGCCGACCGGCTGCGTGACGCGATTGGCACCTTTCAAGAGCAGGTCGGGGACGTCGCGGCGGATTAGTCGCGTCTGACCCGGTAGATGGGGCCGCGAGGCCCGATTGAGACCTGGCGCCGCCCCGCTCCCTTTCCCTCGTGTTGTCGTCTACAACCCCAACCTTTTGTGTCGTGGTGTCGGGCTATCGGGGTCCATCATGTGGCGCACTGCCTCAAAGGGCGAGGCTGCCGCATGTTTGGATTGCAAATCGCCCGTCGAGAGCGAGAGGTATTTCTCCACGGTGACGAGTTGCTGGTGGCCCAGGATGCGCTTGACCGTGTGCAGGTCGGTGTTGGCCCGCACGAGAAACGTCGCCGCCTGGTGGCGCAACAGGTGGGTGTGGATCGGCAGCCCCGTCTCGCGCCGGATGCGGGTGAAGAGCATCTGGATGCCGCGCGGTTTCAACCAAAAGAGCTCGCCCGCCTCCTCCCCGCGCACCGTCAACCAGGCCCGGAGGTAGCCGGTCGCCCCGGTCTGGAAGAAGACGATCCGTTCCTTGCTCCCCTTACCCCGGACCTTGACGAGCTGATTCTCCAGGTCCAGATCTACAAGACATATCCCTTCAGCCTCCGACAACCGCATCCCCGTGTCAAGGAGTAGAGCAACCAATGCCCGGTTCCGCACCGCCTGGGGACCGGGAGAGGCGAGGTGCCGGCAGGAGAAGAGTATCCGCAACTGGTCGTCGGAAAGGATGGGAAAGAGCTCGTCCGGCAGCTTGGGCAGGGCCACCTTCGGCAGCTTGGGCAAGACCTCCTCATCGACAAGGAAGCGGCAGAAGGCCCGCAGGTCCTTGAGCCGCGCGTGAATGGTGTGGATGGATCGTTCGGTGGAGCCACGCCAGGGCTTTTTGGGAGCCGTCCGCAGCCACGCGCCAAAGGCCGTCAGGTCGGCGCTGGTCAGGACCGAGGAGTCGGCCGGACGCCCGGTGGCCTCCAGGAAACGATGCAGGTCACGGAAGCTCTCCGCGTACCGCTCGATGGTTTTGGGCGAGTGGTTGCGGGCGCGGTGGTGATTGAGATAGCGTGCTTCGAGGGTGTTTAAAAGGATATGGAGCCTGTCCATCTTCGTCCTCCGAGCCTGGAGCGACAACCGATGGGTCGAGGATGCCATGAGGAACCTCCCGCGCCGAGGGTCCAGTGGACCTTCCCAGCGTGCCTGTCCGAACGGGGCCAGTGCAGGTGTCTGCGGGCCAACAGGACAGGTGCGTCAGGCCGGGGAGGGGAGCACGTGTTCGGGGAAAAGGGGCGGTCTGACGGGGGTTTTTCGGCCTAGTGGGCGTGGTGAGAGCGCGGGTAATTGGAAGGCAGGCACTCTACCAACTGAGTTACTCCCGCGGGTTGGTGCGGCGGTCAGGGGCTGGGGAAGACGACCCGAATCCACCAGCGGGGTCGGGGTGAGAGGACTCGAACCTCCGACCTCAGCGTCCCAAACGCCGCGCGCTACCAGGCTGCGCCACACCCCGCCGTATGCCCACGCAGGCGAGTATAGTCATCGGTCGGAAGGGGTGTCAACGCGATCGCGGCGCGCTCGCCTCGATGACGTTGGTTCAGCAAGGCCAGGCCTCGACCTCGCCGATTGGCGTCCGGTGCGCAAGTCCGCCCGTCGCACTCCTACGCGGCAGGGTCGGCGCGGGCAACCGTCGTCCGGCGATAGATCTGCACGTCGTCGCTCGTGAAGACCTCCTGCCACCCGGGTCCAGGATATCCTGGCAGGGAGGCCGCCTCGACCGGCTCTGCCTCGGCGTCTTTGCACCCTCTCGCTCCCTCGCGCTCAAAGGTTCCGACGTAGAGCAGGGTAACACCGTAGCGGTCGAGAAGTGGCCCGGAGGGGTTTTCGAGAATGGCACGAGCGTCTTGTTCCCGCCGATCGATCTCCTCGGCGTAACCCGGTTCGCCGTTGCGCCACTGCCGCTCGTGGCCCCCCCAGCCGGCCACCGTCGGCACGCCGCTGAAAGCGGACGCGCGGTTCACCGGCACCCCGTCGGCATTTTTGTAGGAGTAGGAACAGCCCGCTTCAACGAGCACATCATTCGCTCTCGCGTGATCTCGCAGCCATCTGATGGCGGCCAATTCGTCCGGAGACCAATCACCGACGTAGGCGGCGCCGTCAAGGTTGCGCGGCCCGGTGAACCCGTCCGTCCACTGATACGACGCCACGACGGGGTAGGAGAGTCCAGCGACAAGCGCCGCAGCGAGGATGCCACCGACGGCGAAGCGGCCGAGGGATCGCGGGCCGTATTCCCGCCAAAGGACGACGGCGGTGAGTGCGGTCGCCACCGCAAACACCGTCCAGACCTGATAGTAGACCTTGAACAACGTGTTCATCCGGTTGTTGAACACATCGCGGAGAAAGAAGAACTCCGTCGGAAGCACCAGCAGGAAGCCAATCACGTACAACGCGAGGGCGATAAAGCGACCATCGACCGTCCTCTGGCGCCGCAACAGTTCGATACCACCGACGACTGGGACCACGCAGAGTAAGACTACCGGCGCTGGCAGCAGCAGAGCCGCGAACCCGGCTCCCGCGAGAACAACCCCGGCGGTGCCGTAGCCCCCGCTGTCCCGAGCGGTCTCCTCGCGGCGCCCGAATCCGCTGAGAATCAACCAGACCGCACCGAGATAGGGAACGCCAAAGATGGTGAGAAATTCGCCGACCGACGTGCGCTCGCCGGTCACCGTGCCGAGCGTGGCTGCTAGGGTCGAAACGAGCGGAATGCCCCGGATCGCGGGTCGGAGGGCACTACTGTCAGCACCGACGGGTGGGGTGAACGTCAGGACGAACGGTAGCCAGGCGAGGACCGAGGCGGCAATGAGGGTGCCGAGGGCGATCAGCCGGTGACGAAGCCGGAAGCGTCGCGCGGCGAACCATAAAGCTGCCACGGCGATCAACAGAAACGTGGGGTAGTCCCAACTGTTCAACGGGTAGAGCGCTCCAATGGCGGCGCCCGAGGCGATGATGACCGCTGCTTCCCGCCAGCCGCGACGACGATTTCCGCTCCACCGGCCGATCGGGAGGAGGTTCAACGCCAGCGAGAGCGCGAGGACGGTGAACGGGAGCGCCATGACATGAGGATGGAGGTCACCAAGGAGAAAGCTAAAGAACGGGAACTCGTTGATCGTCTCCGTGCTGGGACTCTTGCAGTCATTGGCGATGCGCGGCCCGTCACAAACGATACGACTTGCGCGCCACCCGATCCCCACCTTCTTGTCCCACCACCACGCGTTCCAGGCCGCCTCAGGGGCGACGATCAGTCGCTGGGCCGCGTAGAGGTTGCCGACCAGGACCAGCAACACCGATGCCAGGCCCCCGCTGATGAGGGACAGCCCGCGGTTGAGCCAGCGCCGCGACGCGTTGAACGCCAGTCCACCGGCCGCGACGAACGCCATGCTGAACGTGGTGGCAAGAGCAAGGTTGAAGCCGATGGATGTCGGTACGGCGGCCAGCCGCGCTACGCTACCGTGAAGGAGAAAACCAAGGTAGTAGTAGTTGATGGGTTTGCCGGCGAACCAGGGATCCGTGGGCGGCATCGAGACGGCCCGCGAAGAAGATGAGAGGAAGGCCGAATCCATCGGTTTTTCGGTGCCTGAGATGTCGGGCGTGTAGCCCCGTAACCAGACATAACTGACAAAAACAACCACAGCCGCGAGTTCAGCGACGAGCAGCGCGCGGATCCAGTCGCGACTGACGAGGCGGTGACGAAACGCGGCCCACCATCCCGAGGCGGTGAGAACGGCCCAGGTGAGCCAGAGGCCCGTGGTGGAGTAGGGGAGGAGATCGAGACTGGCGAGCAGCCAGAGCGGATAGACCGTGGCCAATAGCGCCAAGGGGCGGGCGATTGAGGCGCCGCCGTCGGGAAGGCGGCGGGCAAGGAGGCGTACCCATGGGGCGATGCCCCACGTCAGCGCTAACAGTACGGCGTACCAGGACGCCGCTTCCCACGACCAGTTCATCGGAGAAGGCTGGAAAGGCGCGGGCTCACGCGGCGTTCTCAGGCAAGACGCGGTAGATCGTGGTGCCGTCTGCGGAGAAGGCAACTTCCAGGGAGGAGCCGACCATCCCGTCGAACGCGGCGATCCCCACCGGTGATGCGTAGCGGCGCACCGCGTTGTCCCCGTTCCACCGGCCGCGCGACTCGCGCTCAACATCCCCAACGACGACGTAGGCGACGTCGTAGCGACGAAGCACCTCCAGCTTTGTGGCACGGTCAGGCGAGTCGTAGAGCTGGCGAACGTCTCGCATCCGTTGCCCGATGCCCTCCGGATACCGCTGCTGCCGCTCGTGGCGGTCCCAACCGAGTACAGCGGGTAGCCCTGTCGCGTTGGAGATGCGGGATCCATTTCCCCGGTACGGGCCGATGGCCGCTTCGGCGATGACCGCCGACCCATCCACCCGGTCGTTGAACCAGGCAATCGCCTTTAAGTCACCCTGGAACGAGACCTCGTCTGACGTGCCCTCCCTGTCCGTTTCGGTGCGGATGGTTCCGTACCGCATCCAGTCAAGCCCGTTCAACGTGGCGGAGCCGAGGCTGGGCGTGAACCGCTGATGCAGCCGGGGGCTGGTGGCGAGAAGCGGGTAGAACAGGGAGGCGATGATGACCATCCCGGTGACCGCCAGGCCAGCACGGGCCCACATGCGGTCTGCCTCAACCGGTGCGACTGTGCTTGCCGCCGCGTTCGCCCCAGCGTCACGGGAGAGAACCAGAGGCTGTCGGACCAGGCCAAGGACGCGGTGACGAGACACGGCCGTGACGAGAGCCGGGCCCGGCCCGAGCGCCGCCACCGCCAGCATCCGAGCGACAAGCGCCGCGGCGCTCACCGCGAGCAGGATCCAGAGCTGGTTGTAGAACTTGAAGATCGTGTTCATCCGCTCCCAGTTGCTGCCCTGGAGATCGTCCGCCAGGAAGACCACCTCGATGCCCGCGCCGACGGCCGCGGCGGTGCCGATCATGAGCCCGAGAAAGCGCTCGGCCGGGGAGCGGCCATGCAGCCAGACAGCCAACGCCGCTGCGGCAAAGAGAAGGAGGAGCCCCAACACTATGCGGCCGTCCGGAATCACGATGGAGGCGACCCCGGCCGCGATGAGCAGGCCAAGGCGAGTCAAGGTGAGCTGACCGACGAGGCGATCCCGCTGCCCAGCGCCCAGCCAGGCGACGAGGCCGAGCGTGAGTCCCGCGGCGGCAACGACCCCGGCGGTGAGGGTCTCGGCCAGCGCCGGCGAGGTTGTGCCGACCAAGCCCCGAGCGAGGAGCAGGGCGGCGAGAACGAGGAGTGGCAGGAAGGGTTGCTGGAGCATTTGCGGTGCATCGCGGCGGCGTGACACGAGCAGGACGACCAGGCCCAGGCCGGCGATCATGAGCAGTCCACCCAGGTGGTCGGCGAACTGCCAGAAGTCCGTCGGCTCCCTCGTCGTCGCCAGAGAGCCGAACAAGGCGACGTAATGACGGAGGAAGGGCAGAAAGAGAAGGTAGGCGAGTCCCCCCAAGAGGGCCGATGAAGCGACCCAGACGGCCAGTCGCCTAGGCCAGGGACGGATGTGGGCGCTGGCCATGAAGAGCGCGACAACACCAAGGGCGCCGTAGGTCGGGACGTCCCAGGCATTGGTGGCGGTGAGGGAGCCGACCGCGAGCGCCAGCAGGCCGAACCGAGCCGCGACGGCAGCAACGGGAACCGCATGGCGCCCCGGTGAGGCGACCACGAGAGCAAACTGACGGGCGTTCCTCGCGAGTGCGTACCCGGCTGCGAGCGCGAGGAGCGTGATCGGCAGGGCGACCACGTGCGCGTGAAGATCGGCATAGAGAGCCGTGAAGTAGGGAAACTCCGTAATCGCCCAGGAGATCGTTCGCGAGCCGGCCCAGGTCCAATACTGGAAGGCATCCCCGGACCCGTCCGGGCGTAGGAGCCAGCGGAAGAAACCGTCGAGGTTGCCGATCCCGACGAGAAAGAGTACCCCGAGGGCTCCGGCGGGAATGGCCCCCCGCCGCCATCCTGATAATGCGCGGCCGAGGGTGGCCGTGAGGCTGTAGCCGCCGCTGGCTAGGAGGGCGATTACCGTTGGTTGAGCAAGGTTGAAGGCGATCTCACTCGGGATCCCGGTCAGCTTGACGCAGAAGGCGACCAGGTAGAGACCATAGTAGTAATAGTTGATGTAGCCGCCCGCATACCACGGATCATACGGTGGAAAGGAGGCGCTTCGGAGGGTGGCGTTGAGGTGCGCGAATTCCATCGGCTTCTCGCCGCCCCAGATCGGGTGCCAAGCGTCCGGGTTGAGGTACCGATAGAGGAGGAAGAGGCCGAAGACGAGCCAAAAGATGCCCTCACCCGCGAATGCCGCCCTTCGCTGCTCGGGCCGCACGAGCCAGGCGGTCCTGCCACGTCGCCATCTGAGGCGTACCGCCCAGCCGGCGACCAGCAGCGCGAGCAGTGCCGCCCCGGACCAGACCGCCCGGAACGCGAAGATGTGCAGGCTCGCGCCGATCCAGACGATGTAGCCGGCAATGAGTAGCGCTATGAGACGAGCGAACCCCCACCCCGCGTCACCGAACCCCCGAAACGCGATCGCCGCGAGCGGCCAGCCGGCAACTTGGAGGAGCACGAGAAGGGTGATCCAGACCACAAACGCCATGGCTGAGTTGCGGGTGAGCGCCTCGCTCCAGCGTGCATCGGCCACGGCCGGAAGTTGACCCACTGGCTCGTGCAGCATGAGTTTCTCACTAGGCGGCTCGCGGGTCGGGGAGACCTGCTGCGTTCTGGCCTGCTCCATCAGCCGGTCGTAGTCGGGCTTTGCGATCAAGCTGTCCTTGCGGTAGATGCGGACGGCGGGGTGGTCGTAGTTGATGAACGATTCGTCTGCCGCATCGTCGGCGATGTGCACCGGCCCGAGACCCGGGTAATTGTCAAAGGTTGCGGCGAGACTGAATCCAAGTTGGCCGCTGTCCAGCAACTCGTAGAACCGCGTCTGAACCGGGTAGCGCCAGGGGGAACGGGGAATGGCCGTCGCCACCCGGTTGGAAGACAGGACGTAGTAGTCCACCTGCTCCAGTTTTCGGTAGAGGGATGTTGCCGCTTCCGTCTCCCCGGTCTCCACCACGGCGTCGCCGAGACTCGCGAAGGCCGCCGCGAGATCCTCGTCCTGCCCGCGCAGTGACCGTGCTGTCGACTGCACGGCCCCCAGCAATGGCTGGCTGGCCGGCGAGAAGTCGTTTGTCGCGAGATCCAGGCGAGCGGCAAGCGCCTCCCGCTGATCCGTCGACAGGAACCCGAGACTGAGGTCGTTGCGAAGCATGGCTGCTGCGGCGCCGTGGTCGTCACGTTGAAGGGCCGCAGCGACCTCCGCGGTGGCAGGGTCAACGGCGAGCGCATTCCCGAGAGCCCGCAGATCCCGCAGCGACGGGTAGTCACGGTAAAGATCGACCGGGACAACCTCGTACTGGCGGTCACTGCCAGTGAGACCCGGTGCGAGATCCTTCGGCAGGGCATCGTCCCAGTACTCATGACTCAGCGTGCTGCCACTTGGAACCTGGGCGAAGATCCAGCGAGAAGCCTCGATGCGGGGGTTTTCGCGGGCATAAATGGAAACAAACGACGCCGTCCAAAACGCGGTCCCAACGAGGAGTGCCATGCCCAGCCCAGCCGCGACACGCCGGCCCGCCCGGCGCTCTGCGATCTTCCAGAGGCTGTCGAAAGCGAGGCCGGCGCTAATGGCGAGCACGGGCACCAGCGGGGCCAGGTAGCGAAGAAACTTGGTCTCCGGCAGGGCGATCACCAGCCCATACCCCGCGAGCCAGGCCAGCACGAGGGTCTCGCCGGCCCACCCTCGGCGAAAGAATCGGAGCACGAGCAACGGCACCCCGATGAACGCCAGGGCTCCAGCCACGGGTCCGAAACCCCACCGGACGAGCTGCTCGATCTGATAGAGGATTGGGGTGGTGCCGATGTACTGGCGGGTGAACGGGACATCGAAGATGCCCCGGACGATATCCGCTTGCTCCTCGAGTGACGCCCGGTAGACACTCGGGCGGGCGAGGGCGTACGGCTCAAAGAGGGCGAACGAGGCAACCGCCGATAATGCTGCTATGACCAGGCGCTCCGGTGCCGCGGTAAGCGCCTCTAATGGCCGCTCGCCTGATCGCATCCGGCGCCACACGTCGAATCCAGCGGCAACGACCAGGAGTCCGGCCAGGGTGAAGACGCTGCCCTTTGTTGCCATTGCCAGCCCGAACGCCGCCCCGGCAGCGGCGAACCAGCGGCGGGAGCCGGTCTCCCCGGCGCGCGTCGCCCAAAGCAGGCAAAGGGCGACGAAGAAGGTCAGCCAACTATCCGTCGTGAAGAAGTGCGCGAGTTGGATGGTCATTGGTGCCAACGCCGCGACGGCTGCCGCCGCGAGAGCCGCGCGCCGGTTGAAGGCCCGGGCCGCCAGGAGATAGACGATCAGAACCGTCGCCGTATCGAGGAGTGCCGAGATGCTGCGGCCAATGAGATAGACCTTCTCGTAGTCGTGCCAATCCTCCCCGGTGAGGCGGGAGACAGCTTCGGTGGCGGCAGCGGTGACGAAGAGGGGGAGCGCGCCATAGGCGAAGTTGCGCGGTCGGCCGGTCTCCGGGTCATCGGACCGGGGATTGAGCCCGCTGCGACCCGGATCCAGCAACTCCTCAAGATCGGGAGGCCAATTGAGGTGGAGACGGCCGATCATCACGTACTGGACAATGAATCGTTCGTCCGGGTGAAGGTACTGCCCCGAGTCCCAATTCAAGCCATACAGGCGTAGCGCCAGCGCAGCCAGCAGCATCGCGAGCAGGGCGAGGGCTGTAGGCCGCACCCGGGACAGGGGGCGAAAGGGCGAGTGTGCCATCATCACGGGTGGCATTTTAGCGGGGCCGTCCCGGCGGGTCGAGGCAAATGAGGCCGTTCGAGCGGATTGTGAAGGTTGAGGGACGAGGAGAGCGTGAAGTCGAACCAGGACCAGAGTGGCCGAGACGCGCGAAGTAGGGAGCCAATTCGGGTGGTGTTCTTCGGCACCCCGGAGTTTGCCGTGCCTCCGCTCGAGGCGTTGGCCACGGATCCGGCGTTCCAAGTCGTCACGGCCGTCACTCAGCCGGATCGCCCGTCCGGGCGAGGGCGGCGGATGGATTCATCGGCGGTCAAGCGGAGCGCCGAAGCGCTCCAGATCCCGGTCTACCAGCCGTCAACGCTGCGGGACGCAGCCTCCCGGCGCCCCCTTGAGGAGATGGACGCCGATCTCTTCGTCGTTGCCGCCTATGGCCTGATCTTTGGACCGAAGACACTCGCCATCCCACGGGTCGCCTGCGTCAACCTGCACGCGTCGCTCCTCCCGCGCTACCGCGGGGCCAGCCCGATCAGCGCCGCGATCCTCGCTGGGGATGATCGGACGGGCGTGTCGTTGATGGTGATGGAGCAAGGACTCGACACGGGACCAGTCATCTCGGCCATCGCGGAGGAGATTCGATCTGATGACACCGCGACCTCGCTGACATCCCGGCTGGCAGCTCGTGCGGCCGTCCTCGCGACGGAGGGGCTGCCGCCCTTCGCTCGAGGAGAGATGTCGGCGGTGCCGCAACCGAGCGGTGCTACGTTGACGAGACCCTTAGCCAAGTCAGACGGGTGGTTGGACTGGGAACGGCCGGCGGAGGCTTTGGAGCGGCAGGTACGGGCGATGTGGCCCTGGCCTCGAGCCTGGACCACCTTCGGAGACGATGCCCTTCAGGTGCACCAGGCCACAGTGGTGCCCGGCACCGCTGGCGGTGTGCCGGGAACGGTGCGTGTCGACCGCGGTATGCCGGCGATCGTCTGCGGGAATGAGCTGCTCCGGCTCGATCTTGTCCAGTTCCCGGGTAGCCGCGCCGTGGGCGGGTCTGACGCGGTCCGGGGCAGAAGGCTCAGGGATGGGGACGTCCTTGGAGGGAGCCCTCCACCACCCCAGCCGCCGCTCCTGGTCGAGGTTGAATAACGTCCGTGATTCCCAAACGCCACCCGTGCGCTCTGCGTTTCCCATTGTGCGGATAACATCGATTGTGCGAACAGCGAGAGACTACGTCACGCGGCGGTCTCTCCTGGTGGCGATATGCTTCCCGCGGGCATCTCGTCACCTCGAGCCCCTCGCCGTCATGGAGGACAGTGGATGGATCTGCTCGATCGCCTGTTGGCCCACGACCACTGGGCCACGGCACGTCTCCTGGACCTGAGCCGCGGCCTGACCGACGCGCAGCTGGATCAGCCGTTCGATATTGGCACCGGACGTTGCGCGCAACGTTCGAGCACATGATCTTCAACGTCGAGTTCTGGACCGCATTGATGGCCGAGCAGCCGGTCGACGCACAGCGAGAGGACCGCTCACTGGCCGCACTGGTCGACCGCCACGAGCGCTCCTACGCGACCTTCGCGACCTTCGCGCGCCGGGTCCGCGACGAGCAGCACCTTGACGACACCTTCGTTGACCACTTCGGCGGGCGCATGACATTCGGCGGCGCCATCATCCACGTCGTCCTCCACGACGCGGAGCACCGCACCGAGGTGCTGCACATCCTCGAACGCCTCGGCGTGCCCAACCTGCCCGAAGTCGATCACGGGCTATGGGACCAAACGGCGTGGAGCGCCTAACCTGTCCAGCCGTGCGTACCCAGTTCTATGTCAAGTGCTCCCGAGGCGGAAGCTCGTGTTCGACGGCCATCCTGCGCTTGAGGCCGGCCTTCGTGGTGCCTCCCACAACGCCCGGTTTGCAGCCACAGACTCCTTCCCTTACCCTGGTCCGAGATGACACGAATCATCGTGCTGAGCGCTCACGCCAGTCGCGCCTGCAAGAACGCCATCGTGCGTTCCCAGACCAGTTCGGCCGCCGCCGCGTTGTAAGCATCGGGCCGGTTGGGCTCGACGAACCAGTGGCCGGTGCCGGGATAGACGTGGAACGTCACCTCGCGCCCCGCCGCGCGCATCTTGGTCTCCAGCGCACGCACGGCCTCCAGCGGCTCGAAGTCGTCGTGCTCCGCGAAGTGCCCAAGGTAGGCGGCCCGCGCCGTGCTGTAATCACCGTGGTTCGTCCCGTAGACCGCGACGACGGCGCCAACATCGTCCGGCCGCTCCTGCGACAAATGCAGCGCCCAATAGGCGCCCAGGGAGAAGCCGATGACCCCCATCGATGCATCTGCCACCGCCGGCAACCCGCGCAGGTGATCTGCCGCAGCCTGCACGACCGCCTCCGCCTCGGCCGGCGCACGATCGTGCGCGGCGACCAACGCCTCAGCCTCAGCGATGGACGCCGTCGTCACCCCGTCGGCATACAAACTGGGCGCGAGGGCCACGTAGCCTTCCGCTGCCAGCCGGTCGCAGACATCAGTGAAGACGGACGTCAGTCCCCACCAGGCGTGCAGCACCAGCACACCGGCACCACTACCACTTGCCGGCACCGCCAGATACGCGCGATTGCCCGCTGGCCCAACGTGCAACCACTCGCCCATGCCCACCTCCATACGTACATTGAACAAGTGTTCGAGTACAGCGTAGAGGAGGTGGTCCGGTTTGCCAAGTCGGTGCGGCCGAAATGCTTCACCATTACAGGAAACCTTCGTGAACCTGTGCTTCTTCGAAGCTTTCTTCCACGATTGAACCGCCGGCTTTGGAATAGGCGGGACCGTACGTCACGAACAGGTGTCATCGTGGTGGTCGCATGTCTTGCAATCGAGAATCTTCGAGCGCTTCATGTTCATGGCAATGAAATCATGACGCGCAAGTCATCCCTGTCGGTGGTTGGCGAGACGTTGATTCTGAGACGGGTAAAGACACAGGAAGATCCCTCCAAACGGGCGCAGAGTCGAGCCCCCGAGCGATCTTTCAAAAACGACGTGGCCCACGAGAACGAATGGCGCGCAGGGAATGTCAGTGGGGGCGAAGGAAGGGGCCGCAGTTCGACATCCGGCCGAAGAGGCACTGGGAGCGTTGGCATGGTGCGGTCCCGGGCGGCGAGCGTCTGCCCGTTCGCTTCGAGGGATCCCGGGACACGGTTCGCTACGACAACCTGCGACGTGGACATAGCGCGGGTGCTGGCTGGAGCGACACATGAGCGTAGGAATTGACCTCCCTGGCTTGAGCCAATGGCGGCGGCAGTCCGGCAGTGACGCATCATCAGCGGCGGCTGGCTGAAAACTGACGGGGCAGGAGGTCCCTCGGCGTAGACATCCGCCTATACTTCGATCCCAATCGGGACGGCGATCCCCTCTCATAGGGATTGGGCCGGCGCATCCGACAGGGCGCCATGGAAGGGACTCTCGCGCACATGTCAATCATCACCTGATGGAGTCGAAAGCGATTCAGGACGGCTTCGTACGGTTGATCGTCTTTCTCGGCGGCCTCACCAGCATCGGGCTCGAACTGACCACCTCGCGCCTCCTGGCCCCGTACTTTGGCGGGTCAACCTTCATCTGGGCCAACCTCATAGGTCTGACGCTCGCGTACCTCTCTCTTGGCTACTATCTCGGAGGGCGACTGGCCGACCTCCGCCCCTCTCCCGAGCTCCTGTTCACCATCACAGCCGTCGCGGCCTTCGCGGTGGGCTTGATTCCCCTTATGTCGCGTCCGCTCCTCTCCTTCTCGCTGAGCGCCTTTGATGACCTATCGGTCGGTGCCTTCTACGGCTCGCTGCTCGGCGTGCTGCTGCTCACCGGGATCCCCACCACCCTCCTCGGGTTTGTCACCCCCTTCGCGATCCGGCTGCGGCTTCGGGCGGTCGCCGATGCTGGGCAGACCGCGGGCGGCATCTATGCGCTGTCAACGCTGGGCTCGATCGCGGGAAGCTTCCTGCCCGTGATCGTGCTGATCCCGCTGTTTGGCACCGCGCGCACGTTCCTGACGCTCGGCCTCGCTCTGCTCATTCCATCTGCCCTGGCCCTGGTGACCCTTAAGGCGCGCCTGCTCGCGATCCTCTGCATCGTGCTTGGGATCGTGCAAATTGGCGTAGCGACGACGGGTAGCGCGAGCGCCATTCGTCCCGCCGACCGCGGCAGGCTCGTCTACGAGAGCGAGTCGGAGTACAACTACATCCAGGTCCTGGAGGAAGACGGAGCGTACCTCCTGGCGCTCAACGAGGGCCACGCCATCCACTCCATCTACGATCCCAACCAGCTTTTGACCCGCGGCCCGTGGGACTACTTCATGGCGGGGCCGCTGTTCAATCCGGCAGCGAGTACAGAAACGACAAAGAGCGCATTGCTGATCGGGCTCGCGGGTGGCACCGTGGCCCGTCAACTTACCGCCGCTTATGGTCCCATCCCGATTGACGGGGTGGAGATCGACCCGGAGATCGTCCGCGTGGGTCGCGAGTATTTCGGGATGGATGAGCCGAACCTCAATGTGATCGTCGAGGACGGGCGGTACTTCCTCCGCACCACCGAGCAGCGCTACGATCTCATCGGCGTGGACGCCTATCGTCAGCCCTACATCCCGTTCCAACTCACCTCGCGCGAGTTCTTTCAAGAGGTGTCAGATCGCTTAAACCCAACCGGCGTCGCCGTGATCAACGTGGGCCGAACAAGTACGGACTACCGACTCGTCGACGCCATCGCCTCGACCATGACCAGCGTCTATCCCCATGTCTACGTGATCGACGTTGAACGCTACAGCAACAGCATCGTCGTTGGTGCTAGCAGCGAGGCGAGTATCGCTAACTTCGCGGCCAACGCCTCGCTCCTTCCGGTTGACTCCCCACTCCGGGTCGTCGCTGACCGCAGCCTCCTCACCGGGAACATCCGGGAAGTCAGTCCGGGCGGAACGGTCTTCACGGATGATCGGGCTCCGGTCGAGCAGGTTGTGGACCAGATCATCCTGAATGTGGCCCGGGAGGGAGAAGACGAATGACTGGGCGGCACTCATCGGTGATTGACACGGGCAAGACCTCCCCGAGTGACAGATCGGAACGGGTGGCTGTGGCGGAGGATTTGCTAGCCACCCGACTTGCACAAAGTGTCTTGCTGGGGCAGGTACCCGGCGTGACGCACGGGATCACCGGGCGAGTCGCCGGCCTGGGGGAGGCCGACGGCAACGTGGGCTTTAGCGCGCCGCGCGATGCCGCAGACGCGTGGGCGATGCGACGCCTCTGGTGCCAAGCTGCCGGCCTTGATGCCGACGCGCTGGCAACCGTCGGGCAAGTGCATGGAGCCGAGGTCGTGCGGGCGGACAGCAGTGATGCTGGACGCGGGGCGCGACCGGGCTCGGGCCGGGTGGGCATCGGTGATGCCCTGATCACCGACCAACCGGGGATCCTGCTGATGACGCTGCACGCCGACTGTCTGCCCGTGCTGCTTGTCGATCCCGACCGCCCAGCCGTCGCCGCTGTCCACGCTGGGTGGAGGGGAACGGTCGGAGGTGTGGTCGGGGCCACGGTTCGGGCGATGGGGAGCGCCTTCGGCAGCCAGCCGGAGCGAATCCTGGCGTTCCTAGGACCGGGCGTCGGCCCGTGCTGTTACGAGGTAGGACCCGAAGTGGTGGACGCTTGGACCGGCCGAGGCGTGATCGCTGGGACCGATCCACGTAGAGCCATCGCTTCTACGGGGACTGGATCCACCTTTGATCTGACAGCGGCGAACGGTCTCCTTCTGCGGGAGGCTGGGCTGGCCGAGGAGCACATCGACGTGCATCCGGATTGCACCCGCTGCCGGGGCGATCGCTGGTTTTCCCACCGTGGCCAGGGCACCGGCACCGGCCGGTTCGGAGCCATGATCGCCATCACCGCCTCCGGTCGATTGGGAGGAACTCCGTGACCTTGGCCCAGCGGATCGAACAGGTGCAATGCACGGTGGCCCGCGCCGCCATGCGCTCAGGCCGGGAGCCGGCCGACATCACCATCATCGGCGTCTGCAAGACGGTGGATCGGGACCAGGTCGAGGCCGCCTATGCGCTGGGTCTCCGCCACTTTGGAGAGAACCGGGTCCAGGACGCGGCCAGGAAATTCGCGTCCCCCCTCCCCGGTGACGCCGTCCTCCACATGATCGGCCAACTCCAGACCAACAAAGTCCGAGTCGCTGCTCCCCTCTTTGGAGTGTTTCAATCGGTCGATCGGCCCTCTCTGGCCGATGCCTTAGAGCGAGAAGGCGGGCGGCTCGAACGGCCCTTGCCGGTCTTGATCCAGGTCAACGTCGCTGGGGAAGCTCAGAAGGCGGGCTGCCGCGTCGACGATGCGCCCGCGCTGCTGGCGCGGATCCTGGCATCGCCCCACCTCGCCCTTCGCGGGCTGATGACGATAGCCCCGCTCGTTGCGGACCCGGAGCAAGTCAGGCCGGTGTTCAAGGGCCTCCGTGACCTCAGGGACGAACTGCGGCAGTTGCACCCGGACGCAGCGCTGGACGTCCTGTCGATGGGCATGAGCGACGACTATGCGGTCGCCGTTGAGGAAGGCGCGACCCACGTTCGTGTGGGTCGCGCCATCTTCCAGGACTGAGGCGGCGGGGCCACGTGCAGAAACGGAGCTTAGGGCGCGGGGGTGCTTGACGGGGGGGCGCTGCCCGCAGGGGTGCCTGCCTCGCCGGCAAGCTGTCGTAAGATCTCCTCAAGGTTGGCTTGCTCTTCCCCGTACGCCGTCCAGTCACCTCGCGCAAGGGCAGCTTGACCTCTCGTGTAGGCATCCAGCGCCTGCTGGGCAAGATCGGCCTCGGCCGCGGAAATCTCTGGCACCTCGGGTGGCGGCCCCCCGGCGGCCCCGTCCGGCGGGGGCGGGGGCAAGGTGGTGTCAGCGATTGGGGCGGTCAACGCTGCCAGCGCTCCGGCCAGCGTCGGCTCCATGACCACCCGCTCATTCGATGCCGCGATCACCCGCTTGAGCTCCGGGTAGGCGCCTGGTGCCTCCGATGCGCGCAGGTAGAGCGGTTGGACGTAGACGACGGCATCTCCGATCGGGATGACGAGCAAATTCCCTCGGATGACTTCTGACCCTGACTGGTCAAGTAGGGTGATCTGGGCCGAGATAGCCGGCTCCTGATCGATCCGGGCTTCCACCTGTTGCGGACCGAAGACGATCGCCTGCCGTGGGAACCGGTAGACAATGAGTTCTGTTGTCCCGGTCCCGTCGGCGCGCCCCGCCATCCAGGCGGTCATGTTCTGACGCTCCTGGCGCCCGCCCGGGGTGAACGGGCGGATCAGGGCAAAACCTGCCTCCTGCTCCTCTGGCAGCGTCAGCGTCACGTAGTACGGCTCCATCCGCTGAACCGTACCGCCGGCCTCCTCTTGCGGGATCTCCCACCGGTCGTCCCCGTCGTAGAACATCCGTGGGTCCGTGACATGGTGGGTGGCAAAGATCTCCGACTGGATGTCGAAGAGAACTTCCGGGTACCGGAAGTGGGCGGCGATACCGGGCGGAACACTGGAGATCGGGGCAAAGAGGTCATCGAAGATCCCACCATACGCATCGGCGATGGGATCAGGCGTTGCCGTGCGGTAGAAGGTGGTCGTGCCGTCGTAGGCGTCCACAACGACTTTGACGCTGTTGCGAAGGTAGTTGATGCCCCGCGTGGGGGTTGCATAGGGGTAGCGATCGGTCGCCGTGTAGGCGTCCAGAATCCAGAAGAGCCGACCCTGGTCGATCACGATGTAGGGATCGGGATCAAAGGTGAGGAAGGGCGCGATGGCCTTCGCCCGTTCAACGACGCCGCGACGCAACAAGACCCGCGAGTCGTCCGTAATCGACCCGCTGAGGAGCACGTTGCGATCTTGCAGATGCGTGGCCAGGATCAGCCGGGAGAGGAAATTTCCGGTCCCGATGGAGCCGCGCCCAGCACCGGTGTATCCACCCGCCTGAGCGACCTCACTGAGTCCCGTGAACTCCTCTTGATCTGTACCGACGACGACCCAGTCGCCTGGCCGCTCCCCAAAGTAGATTTCGGGCCGTTCGATGGCCAGCGGGCCGGTTCCATTTGGGGGGAAGCCGGAGACGAGCATCGCCGGGAGGTCTTGCTGCGACACGCCACCGACGGGGCTAACCACGACCCCATACCCATGGGTGTACCGTAGGTGCCGGTTTACCCAAGTCTGGGCCGTCTCTGGCAACCCCTCCACGTTGAGTTCCCGTGCCGACACTAGGACCTGGCGGATTTGCCCGTCAATCACGTACCGGTCCACATCGACGTCATCGAACGCGTAGTAGGGCACGAACGTGTGGTTTTGTGCGTAGGTTTCACGCACTACCCGGTAGTCCCAGAGGCGGATGTTCTCGACGGTGGTCGCTTGCGCCGCGAGATCGGCCGCCGACGGGGTTCCGCCACCGCTCAGGTCCCGGGTGATGACATCATCGAGATCCTGAGCTTGGCGGGTCATCGTGATGTTGTGAGCGATGTAACGAGCTTCGCGGCGAAGCTCGCTCGGCTCGACCACTGTCCGCTGCACCGCTGCTGGGTAGATCACGCCGAGCAGCACAGCCAGAACCGCCCAGCCAGCGAGCGCAATAAGCACCCACCGCATGCGACGGACGAGTCCGTTCAAGGCCAGCAGCAAGGCGGTGGCACCGGTCAGGACGGCCAGGATCCAGTTTGCCCACCGCCGAGCATTCACATCGGTGTAGCCCGCGCCGAAGACCACGCCCCGGTCTGAGTAGGCCAAGTCGTAGTTTGCCAACCAGTAGGATGCCGCAACGAGTAGGAGGAGTCCGCCGACCAGCACCAGCAGGTGGGTGCGCATCAGATCCGGGATCCGACGGTAGTTGCGGGGATTGAAGCCCAGCCGCACCACATAGACGACAGCGACGGCGATGGTGGTTGCCGCGAGCAGCGGCACCAGCGCATTCCGGACGAAGTGAAGCACCGGAAGCGCGAAGACGTAGAAGCCGACATCCCGCCCCAGGACCGGAGCTGTGACGCCAAAGGAGCGACTGTTGACGAAGAGGAGCAGATCCGACCATCGTCCTGCCGTCGCCAGCCCGGCGAGGACGAAGACGATCGCGGTCGCAACGAGCAGGATCGGAAGCAGCAGGCGATCGACTCCACGCTGGACGGAGCCCCCCGGTCGTAACCGCCGGGAGCGGCGCAAGGCGAGGACGACGTTGCCGCCAAACACTGCCGCCCCGATGAGGCCGCCCAGCAGGAAGGTGAGCGCCTGAGCGATGTATTGCGTCACGAGAACGGACCGGTAACCGACGGAACCGAACCACCACCAGTTGACCCAGAACGTCGCGGTGCCGAATACGATGGCAAACATGCTGGCGATGATCGCCGCAGTGACGATCATCCGCACGGTGGATCGCGATGGTCGCCAGCGCGGCAGCGGAAATTGGGGGGGTGAGGACCCTGAGCGCCGTGCCGTGGGAGGTCCTGGGAAGCGATTGAACAACGTCGAGAACGCTCCTTCCGTGGGCCGCGAGGGAACCGGTGGCGTTCACCGGAACACCGGTGCTAGCATCCGTCTGTCCGCACACCACCCGGGAGTGGCAAACGGAGTCGGGTCTCGGCCGAGAGGTGACGACGCGTCGCATCGTAGCACCTTGACCCTGATCGCGACCTCTTCCCTTTCGGCCATGTAGCCAGTGACGGAATGCTGAGACGTAACTGATGAGCCTCCACGACGCACCCGCGCTGACGGTGCAAAGCCTCGGAAGCGGGAGTTCCGGCAATGCGCTCCTCATCAGTGCCGGGAGTTCCTCCGTCCTCGTGGACTGTGGCGTCGGGCCACGAGCGCTGGATGCCGGCCTGCGCGGGGCAGGACGCGGTCTGGCGGACATCTCGGCCGTGCTCCTCACCCACGAGCACACGGACCACAGCCGGGCCTTGCCGCGTCTTCAGAGGGCAGGTGTGCGAGTTGTCGCGACTGCCGGGACGGCCGAGGCCACCGGCGCTCGCGGCGAGCTTGTGGATCAGATTCCAATCGGACAGGCGTTGGACGTGGCAGGAATCACCGTCAGGGCGCTTCCCGTCTGCCACGATGCCGCGGAACCGTGTGGCTTCCTAGTGGAACGGGAGGGTGTTCGGGTGGCGGTCATCACCGATCTCGGATGTGAGGATGAGGCACTGCTGGAACCCCTCGCGACCGCGGACCTGATCGTCCTCGAAGCGAATCACGATGCCGCGATGCTGCGCGGCGGACCCTATCCGCTTCACCTCAAGCGACGCGTCTTGTCCCGCTCAGGCCATCTCTCCAACGATCAGTGTGCAGGGTTACTCGCCACGGCGTTCGCTAGGGTGCCGAGGGCGCGGACTGTCTGGCTGGCGCATCTGTCTGCCACGAACAACCGGCCGGAGCTGGCGCGCCGCGTGGTCGCGCGCGCGCTCGTGGGTCAAAACATGGTGCATCCTATCGTGCCTCTGCCCCGCCAGAGTCTCGGTCCAACGTGGCGGGCCGGGGAGCACCAAACGACCGCCGTCCAACTTCAGATGTCATTGTTGTAGTTGTAGCGGCTCCATCAACCCAATCTCCCGCAACGTTCCTGTCTGCCCCGGTCAAGCAGGCCCGGACCCCCTCATCGAATGCGCAGGACATCATCCTGCAAAACTGCCTATCCCTTGGCCTCCCGCTCGCCCCGCCCCCGTATACTCCTTCACGGTGTTTGTTCCGGAATCAGGCGGCTCTCCTCGTCGATCAATGTATGCCGTTCACTCGTCGCTGATCGTGAGAGCCTGAGAGTCAAAGGAGATCGCCCTGGCTGCGCTGCTCGTGCTTCATGACCGTCTTGCGGTCTCCGTGCTTCTCTTTATGTTCATCGCCGGATTCTGGGGACTCTTGAGCTACATCCGGGGCGGCACGCTCTCCGGAAGCCTCGCCGGCACGTTCCTCATCGGGCAAGGGCTGGTTGTCGTGCAAGTCCTGGCCGGGCTCGGCCTGGTGATCCTCGGTGGCCGGCCGGTAACGTCCGTGCACTATCTGTACGGCGTGACCGCGGTCCTTGTCCTGCCCTTCGTCTGGTCATACGTTCGCGAACGAGACCAACGCCAGGGTCTCCTGTTCTACAGCCTGATCGCGCTCTTCGTGGCGGGCCTGGCGGTTCGCGGCATGACGACCGGCCGGTAGACGAAATGGGACCGCCGGGCTCCGTGTCGCTCTTTTCGACGGCGCCCGGTTCGAGTTCATCGCCCTCCTCGCTTTCCCGTCTCTCCATCTACCGCCCGTACCCACAACAACAACATCGAAAAACACCACCTTTGCGTCCGTTCGCCATTTTGTTGACACCCTCCCGCGGTGAGCGTACAATCCGACCGTACAGTCCGTTGCAGGTGGTTTGAGCGGCTGCGGTCTTTGGTCGAGGAGGGACGGTCGTGGAGACCGAATCGCGGGACTACCAGGAAGTCATCGACCAGGCACTGCAGCTTGTCTACAGTCACCATCACCGGCTGGTGTCGCAACTCTACCCGTCAGCGTTTCACCCCTTGCAGCTCCATCAACTGCGAGAGGGGCCGCTCGGAAAGGACTTGAGCCGGCTGGCTCAACTGGCCAGTGGGCAACTCCGGGATGTCAAGCAAGGCGTTCTGGAGGCGATCGAGTCGGTCCTTCAGTTGCTCTTCTGGCCTGCCGCGGCGGACGACTACTCGGTGCCGCGATCGTTCTGGGACACGGAGCTCGGGCGGATGATGGCGCTCGCCAAGTACCGGGCGTTTGAACCCAACGAGTTGGTCAGCATCGGCAACGCCGCCCAGCAGCTCGGCGTTACCCGTCCAACCATCTACCGCTGGATGGACGACCGCACGCTCAACTACGTGCGCGACGACATGAGCGGCCGAACGTTTGTCGTCCGCCGCGACATCGACAACCTCAAGCGCGTGGCCTTGGAGCTATCGCCACAGGACTAGGGACGCAACGCTGACATCGAGTCGGACAGGCGGGGGTCGGTGGTGCATTCACCGACCCCCGCCTTGTTTATGACGTCAACGCCCCTCAGGGCGTCGACGTCATCCGGTCAGGACGCGTCCGTCAGAGGTGTTGTGGATGCCACCCGCGGTGGGGCGTTCCCCGGTCTGGCGGTTGAGAGCAGTTCTCCTCTCCAGATGTAGTAGCGCGGGACACGGGCTGCAATTCCGGCGACGATCTCATAGGGGATCGTGTTGAGAAGGCGCGCGAGGTCGGTCGTCGTGGGCGCCCCGTCCACGCTGCTGCCGACTACGACGATCTCGTCCCCGCCCCGGACGCGGAGGTTAGTCGGAACGCGGACAACCGTTTGATCCATGCTTACCCGTCCAGCTACTGGTGCGCGCACGCCGTGCATGCCCATCCACCCCAACGACGAGAGGTCGCGTCGATACCCATCGGCGTACCCGATGGGCACAAGGACGGCCTGCTCCCGGGTCGTCGAATGGTACGTCCGGCCGTACCCTACGCTGTCTCCCGGACCGAGATCTATGACACGCGAGACCGTGCTCCGGATGGATAGCGCAGGTCGCAGCGGCGGCGGTAGCGGCACCACGTCCGACGGAGGCAACCCATACAAGGCGATGCCGGCGCGGACCATCCCGTAGTCGTAGCGACGGGAGCGCAAGATCGCGGCACTGTTCGCCGCGTGGACGGTGCCGGGGTCGATGCCCTGCTGATGGAGACGTCGCAGTACGGCATCCAGACCGGAGGCTTGTTGAGCCGTAAAGTCTTCGTCTGGCGCATCCGCGTCAGCGAAGTGCGTGAAGACCCCGTCGAGCCTCAGGCGGCGGGACGCGGATACCCGCTCCGCTACGGCGACCGCCTGATCCGCCTCGGCGCCAAACCGATGCATCCCGGTGTCGACCTTGACATGGCAGGAGACCGGCGCGCTCAAATACAGGCGCTCTGCCGTCCGCTCGACCAGGCCTGTGAATGTGGTGGAGCAGAGCGTCAGGGACAGGTCGTGCCGGAGCGCCTTCTCGATCTCGCTCGGGTGGATGGGACCAAGGACTAAGATCGGCGCTGCCAGTCCAGCGGCGCGGATCGCCGTGGCTTCGTCCACCGTAGCGACCGCGAGTTGCTCGGCTCCGCCTGTAACCGCGGCGCGGGCAATCATCTCCGCGCCATGCCCATAGCCGTTGGCCTTCACGACGGCCATAAGGGCCGTCCTGGGCCCGACCATGCCCTGAAGGTAGGCCGTGTTAGCGACAATTGCGTCCAGGTCAATGAGGGCGCGGGTGGGCCGTCCCGGTAGCTCCCAGAGCGATCGGACCCCGGTGGGCGGCATGCCAGATCGGGTAGGAGGCATCAAGAACGGCCGCTATTCGCCCGGGGTGTCCCAGTTGTCGCTGTCCCGCTCGAGCCGTGCAATCACCCTGACCAGATCCGAGCGGGAGACGATGCCGACGAGCGACCGGTCCTCATTCAAGACGGGCACCGGATTGACGCGTTCGTCGACCATCAGCGTGGCCAGTTGCGTGAGTGTCGCCGAGGCCAGGATGTTATAGACCGGGCTCGTCATCAAGTCGCCCGCCGTCGTGGCTAGGACATGGCGAAGGTCGTCATCGAAGTCCCGCCCGCCGTCCGCGACGAAGATGGCGTCGAGGAAGGGCACCACCGATGGAACATCGACGTTGGCCTCGCGGGCGATGATGTCGGATTCGGTCACGATGCCGACGATTTCCTCGCCATCTAGGACGGGAACACCGGGGAGTCCTGACTCCGCCATGATCCGGGCCACCACGGCCACCGAATGATCGGGTGTAACCACCGGCACATCCCGGCGCATCACGTCACCCACCGTCGGTTCAGCGTCCACGCGAACCGCCTTCCTGCTCGAGCAGCGCGAGCTCCTCGGCGAACCCGAGCGGGAGATCACCCGCGACGAGGCCTAAGGTGCCGAAGCGCTGCTCTACCCGCCTGGCAGCCCGGCCACCGGTGTAAATCGCCACCGCTGCGGCGTCCAGGGGATCCAGACCTTGCGCGAGAAGACCACCGATTGCGCCTGCAAAAACGTCTCCGGCTCCAGCGGTGGCCAGGGAGCCCGGCGCGTCCTCCGCGACGAGCGTCCGCTCACCGTCCGAGACCGCCGTGTACCCGTACTTGAGCACGACAACCTGACCGCAGCGCCGCGCAGCCTCTCGCACCGTTTCCACCGGGTCGCGCGTGACCTCGTCCGCCTCAATGCCTAGCAGCCGGGTCATCTCTCCCACATGGGGCGTCAGCACTGCCGTTCCGCGCGGAAGCAGCGAGTTCCAATCGTCCTGCTTCGCGAGCCAGTTCAGCCCATCGGCGTCAAGGACGATGGGTTTCCCGGCGGCAATGACTGGCGCCACACCGGCCGGCTTCGTCCCGGCGGACCCGGCTCCACCGCCATCACTTCCGCCAAATCCGATCGGGCGTGAGGCACTGCCGATGCCGAAGAGAGCACCAAGCAGACCGGCGGCGCTCTCATCTTCGCCCAGTCCTGGCCCGATCACCAGAGCCGCTGATTTCGCCAACTTGTCGACGATCATCTCCGCGGCCCGCCGGGCACCCGCCGTGGACTCCGTCTCTGAGAGCAGCACATAGGCCGCCTCCGGGACGGCCGGGACGATCGCTGGCACCAACCCACGAGGCACAGCGAGGTTGGTGACCCCTGCGCCTGCGCGCCCAGCCCCCTGAGCGCAGAGCACTGCGGCGCCGATGAAGGACGGTGCGCCCGCAACGATAACGACGCCACCGACTCCCCATTTATGGGCGCCGAACGTCCGACGCGGCACCAATGGGGCGACCAACGCCCGGTCAATCACCGCATCTCCCGGTCGAAGCTGCGGTCGTTGCTGATCCACGCTCGTTGTCACAGTCTTCTCCTGGCGATGCCTCGGCCCGCCGATCCTCGATCAGCCTTCTTCCGGGGTAGGGGCGGTGCGCACGCCGACGACGAACGCCATCGCGTCTGTTCGGGAATGGGTCAGTGAGACGCTGAAGTGGTTGAGTCCGAGGTGCGCAGCCCGGGCGGCCGCGCGCCCATGGAGCACCAGGACGGGCTTCCCACGGCGGTTAGGAAGAACTTCCATCTCCCGCCAGCGGATGCCGCGGATACCGGTGCCGAGGGCTTTGGAGGTCGCTTCCTTGGCCGCGAAACGGGCAGCAAGTTCCGAGACTCGACCCGCGTAGCGCTCCCGCTCCCGTTCGGTATAGACGCGGCGCAAGAACCGATCTCCGAAATCGTGCAACACCCGCTGAATGCGGGCGATCTCGATGATGTCCGCGCCGACGGCGACATGGCCTTCGCGCTCCGGGTCAAATTGGGGCATGTACCACGCCGGGCCGCCCTCGAGCGTCGACTCCGAACCGGTCATCGAATCCTTAGGGTGTCGTCGCTCGGTTGCCGTCGAGCGGATTGTAGTGCGCCGGCCTCGCCTCGCCAATCTCTGCCGTACATCCGATCGAGATCTACCCTCCGATGGGGCGATACGTCGCATGGAACAGTGCGCGGGCGGTGGCGAAGGTGCCACCCTCGATCGCCGACCGCATAATTTCAATATGGCGCCCAAGGAACCGGAGGTTATGGATTGAGGCCAGCCGCAACCCAAGTACCTCGCGCGCCCGGAACAGATGGTGCAGATACGCGGCGGTAAAGGTGCCGCAGGTGGTGCAGTCACAGCTTGGATCGACGGGCTCATGGAGATCACGAAAGCGACCTGAGCGGATATCGACGCGGCCGGTTGGGGTGAAGAGCGCCCCGTTGCGAGCGAGACGTGTCGGGAGCACGCAGTCGAAGAGATCGACGCCTCGTGCCACGCCTTCCCAGAGATCTTCAGGAGAGCCGACGCCCATAAGATAGCGGGGCTTGTCAGGCGGAAGCTCGGGTGTCGTGGCCTCTAGCATGGCGGCCATCACCGGTTTCGACTCGCCCACGCTCAAGCCCCCAATGGCGCAGCCAGCGACATCAGAGCCAGCAATCCGCGCCGCGCTCTCCTTCCTCAGGTCGGCCTCCATCCCTCCCTGACAAATTCCGAACAGTGCCGACACGCGCTCGGCCCCTTCAAGGGCTCGATAGGCCGCCACGGCGCGGTCGAGCCAGCGCGCCGTGCGAGCCGTGGATGCGGCCACGGCGGCCCGCTCGGCCGGGAGTCCGACAAAGTGGTCCAGGACCATCGCGATATCGGAGCCGAATCGGACTTGCAGATCCACTGCCCGCTCCGGCGTCAGGGCGTGGCGACTGCCGTCGATGTGGGAACGGAAGATTACTCCCTCTTCCGTCACCTTCGTTTGACGGGCAAGGCTAAAGACCTGAAAGCCCCCGCTATCGGTGAGAATCGGACCAGGCCAGCCCATGAACCGGTGCAGCCCGCCCGCCCGTTCGATCAGGTCGACTCCCGGGCGGAGCATCAGGTGATAGGTGTTGGCGAGGACAATCTGGGCACCGGTCCCGGAGACTTCGTCCGGATGAAGCGTTTTTACGGTGGCCTGGGTTCCAACCGGCATGAACGCCGGCGTTTCCACAACCCCGTGACGGGTAGCCATCCGGCCACGGCGGGCCCAAGTTGTCAGATCGACCCCGAGGAGCTCGAAGGTGAGCGGTCGGGCCATGGGGGAAGTTATCATCCTTCAATGCTAGGCAGGAACGCGCCGCCGCGCAAAGCGGACATTCGAGGCCGACCACCGGCCACACGCATCCGTGAAGTCATCTTTCGGGCGCTCTACGGACTGGGAGCCCCTTGGTACGATCGGCTAACCGACCGGCTCTTCCTTGGCGAATGGGAGCGATGGCAACGCCTCGCGCTTCGCGACCTGCCCGAGCGGGGGACGGTTGTTGAGCTCGGGGCGGGAACAGGCGTGCTTGCCGCCGCCGGAGCTACGGCCGAGCGCCGGTGGATTGCCGTCGACGCCTCTTCGTCGATGCTCGCCCGGGCGGCACGACGACGGAGGCGAGGCGGGGCGTGCTTGGTGCGGGCCGCCTCGCAGGCGCTGCCGCTTGCTGATGACTGCTGCACTGCGATCGTCGCGACGTTTCCATCCAACTACATCATGTCGCCCGCTACTCATGCGGAACTCCGCCGCATCATTACCCCAGGCGGTCAGCTGATTGTCGTCTTGAGCGGCGAGCTGCGCCCGTCCACGCCCCGCCTGTGGATCCGCTGGGTCGCCCTCAGGCTCTTCTATGGCAGCGCCCGACACCCACAGCAGGTGCTGAACATTGAAGGCTTCGTTGGGACGGTAGGGGTGATTCAGACGGAGTTCGGATCAGCCGCAGTCCTGCGTGCCACTCACGCTCCGGCTGGCCTGTTCTAACTTCGGCGGTGGCTCCCGTAACCAGCCGCCTGCCGCCTCTGGCGGGCGCGAGTGAGAGCGTCGGACGGAACAGAGGTGGACGATGGGGGGGGAGTCTCCAGAGCCGAAGGTCCGTCCGTGACCCCGTCACCCGTCTTGGCCGCTGTGCCGTTCGAAGCTGCCGACGCCGCGTTCACCGTCTCAGCCACGTTGGCCGGCTTAGCGTCCGCGGCATCCTCGTCCATCGTTGAGACATCGGCAAGCGGGTCAGCCTTGGTTGCGATTGCCGGGACCACCCCAGGCACACCAGAACCATTCGCGGCAGGCTTAGCGGCCGCAGGCTTCACCGTCTTGGCGGGTGCCGGTTTCGTCGCCTTTGCCGGCGTCCCAGCCGCGGTGGAGACAGTGGAATTGACGTTGGTGGCCGCTTTGTTAAGATCCCGCTGCACGCTCTTGGAGACGTTGTCAACCTGGGACTTCATCCCGGTTAGCTCACCGGTCAATGATGCCTTGAGGTCTCCAGCCCCCGCCTCGTTGACCGTCTTCTCGAACTCACCGGTGAGCTCCGACGTCATGCGGCGGAAGTCCCGCACCGCTTTCCCCGCCTGCCCGGCGACCTCGGGAAGCTTGCCCGGTCCGAATATGATGAGCGCGACGACCAGGATGATGACCATCTCTGAAGCGCCGATGCCGAAGAATCCCATGGCGCGTTCCCTCGAGCCCGTGTGGGCGCCGTCAACGGGCAGATCGTGGCAGAATCGAGCGAGAAGTATAGCATCGGTCGCTGTTACCCCTTTTCCGAGGGGAGACTCGAACGGGTAACGCGGCCGCTCGCGCCACCGATGGGAAGGGCATGCACATCGTTGTTGGACTTGGGAACCCGGGTCGTGAATACGTCGCTACACGGCACAACGTGGGATTTATGGTGATCGACGAGCTAGCGCGACGACTGTCGGCTACCGGATTCCGCCGCCGGTTTCGGTCGGAGCTCGGCGAAGGACTTCTAGCCGGAGAGAAGGTCGTGCTGGTGAAACCTCAGACCTTCATGAATCTGAGCGGCGGAGCAGTCCGGGAAGTGGCGAACTGGTACCACAGCCCGAAGGAGAACATGCTGGTGGTGCTCGATGACCTCGATCTCCCGTTCGGCTCCTTGCGGCTTCGAGCGTCTGGCTCGGCCGGAGGTCACAACGGGCTCTCCTCGATCATCGAGCAGATCGGGACGAATCAGATTCCCCGGCTTAAGGTAGGAATCGGGCGCGGCCGGCTGCCTGCGACGGCCCACGTCCTCGCCCGCTTCTCTCCCGACGAGCAACGGGAGCTTCCGGACATCGTCAGCCGCGCCACTGATGCCGTGGAGCACTGGGCACAACAGGGCATCGTCGCGGCCATGAACCGATTCAATGGTGTTGGCGCTTGAGGGCTACCATCACCTGGTCGATGGCGAGTCCCGAGGGTGACCTGACATGAACAGGGCCAACGAAACAGGAAGGGATGAATCCTGTGGAGGATGAAGCGCGCCTGGGCATTGAAAAGCGACCCGTCGAACGGGTGGCGATCATCGGCGCGGGTACGATGGGCTCCGGCATCGCTCAGGTCTTTGCCGAAGCTGGTGTCCCGGTGACCCTCGTCGATGCGGACCCCGCTGCCGTCCAACGGGCGATGGAGGTGATGCACCGCAACTGGTCCCGAGCCGTTGACAAAGGCAGGCGGACCGCGGCGGAGGTGGAGGCGGCACGCTCCTTGGTCACCCTCTCTCACGAGATCGCTGCCGCCGCCGACGCCGATTTGGTCATTGAAGCGGTCTTTGAGGACGTCACAACGAAACAGGGACTGCTCCGCGAGCTAGACCGGCTGGCCCCGCCTCGGACGCTTTTAGCCACCAACACGTCTTCCATCTCCATCACCCAGCTCGCTGCGGCGACGGAACGACCGGGCCGAGTCATCGGGATGCACTTTTTTAACCCCGTGCCCGTGATGCCGCTGGTGGAGGTGGTGAGAGGCCTTCTAACCCAAGAGGAGACCGTTGAGCAGGTGCTGGCCGCGGTGGCACACCTCGGGAAAACACCCGTCGAGGTCAATGATTTTCCCGGATTCGTGTCCAATCGCGTCCTGCTCCCCATGATCAATGAAGCGATCTTCTGCTTGCAGGAGGGCGTGGCCGACAAAGAGGCCATTGACGCGGTGATGAGGCTGGGGATGGCCCACCCGATGGGCCCGCTGGCTCTCGCGGACCTCATCGGTCTCGATGTGTGTCTCAACATTCTGGACGTCCTCCAGAAGCAGCTGGGCGACGATAAATACCGGCCAGCCCCATTGCTAAGAAAGATGGTGGCAGCCGGGAAGCTCGGGCGGAAATCCGGCGAAGGCTTCTTCGCGTACGAGGGACAGAGCCGCGCGTGACCCTTGGCATGGTCTTGGAGGGCGAAGATGTACCCGCTGGACAAGGGACATTGATGGCCGAGAACCAGGGCAGTCCGCCCGCCCGCCCAGTCCGCGTCCTGATCGCCAAACCTGGGCTCGACGGCCACGATCGCGGAGCGAAGGTCATGGCGCGAGCACTTCGCGATGCCGGCTTCGAGGTGATCTACACCGGCCTTTTTCAAACACCGGAGATGATTGCGGCCGCCGCGCTTCAGGAGGATGTCGATGTTGTCGGGCTGAGCATCCTCTCCGGCGCCCATATGGTGCTTTTCCCACGGATTATCGACGCGCTTCGAGCGCGCGGCATCGACGACGTGCTGATTGTGGCTGGGGGCACAATTCCCGACGACGACATCCAGCCGCTGTTGGACCTCGGTGTTGCCGCCGTCTTCGGCCCTGGAACCTCCCTCGGCGAAGCGGCGCGGTTCATCCGCGACCACGCTCCGGTTCGGCACGATGTCCCGTGACGCCACGCCGGGACTTGGAGTTCGGCTCCTGTCGGGGGATCTCGGTGCCCTCGCCCGCGCGGCCACTCTCGTAGAAAACGGTGATCCGGTCGGCCGCGTGGTCGTCGAGAATATTCATCCTCGAACCGGCCGTGCGCACGTGGTCGGGGTGACCGGCCCGCCGGGCGCCGGCAAGAGCACGTTGATTGACGCCCTCATCGGGGAGCTGCGCGGCAGGGGTCATCGAGTCGGGGTGATCCTCATTGACCCGTCCAGCCCAATCTCGGGCGGGGCAGTACTCGGCGACCGAATCCGGATGGGTCAGTGGGACCGCGACAACCATGTCTTCATCCGCAGCATGGCCGCTCGTGGCCATGCGGGGGGGCTCGCGCCGACGACGGCGGCGCTGATCCACTTATTCGATGCCGCCGGTTTCGATCCCATCTTGGTTGAAACGGTAGGTGTGGGTCAGGGCGAAATTGAGGTTGCACACCTTGCGCAGACGACGTTGCTTCTTCAGGTGCCGGGGCTAGGGGATGGCGTGCAGGCGATCAAGGCTGGCATCCTGGAAGTTGGCGACATTGTCGCGGTCAACAAGGCCGACCTGCCTGGCGCAGAGGAGTTGGTTCATGATCTCACGATGATGGTCACGGCCGATACAGATCCAGATGGTTGGAGCGCGCCCATCCTCCTGACAAATGCGACCGCCGGTGAGGGGGTGCGCGAGTTGGTTGACCGGCTCGAGGCTCACCGCCGCTACCTGGATATCACCGGAGCCGGACGACGGCGGAAGGAAATAGCGGCGCGCTTCGAAGTGTTTGGGCTCCTCCGCCAGGAGCTAGAACAGGAGTCGCCCCTGCATCTGCTTCAAAAAGACCAAATAGACCGGTGGCGTGGGGCCATTAGTGACGTGGTAGAGCGGAAAAGAACACCGGGCGCGGCTGTGGCGCTGCTGCTTGGTCAGGCCGCCCCTAGCCCAAGCTAGGCTCGCTAGCTGGTCCTCTCCGCGCTGCGGCAACCCTGATTGCAATCAGGGCCGCGGTTGACCCGGCACCGACACCGTTGTCGATGTTGACGACGACAAGGCCCGGAGCGCACGACTGCAGCATCGCCAGCAAGGCGGCAGTTCCCTCTCCGCCAGCGCCGTATCCCACCGATGTCGGCAGCCCAATCACGGGCACCGAGACGAGGCCAGCTACGACTGACGGCAGGGCACCGTCCATGCCAGCTGCAACGACGATGACATCAACCTCCGCGGCAATCATCTGTGCCAGGGGTTCGACAAGCCGATGGAGCCCGGCCACACCCACGTCACTTGCCTGGGATACCATGCAGCCCATCTCGCGCGCGATGATCGCCGCCTCCGCGGCGATTGGTGCGTCGGATGACCCAGCAGACAACACTCCCACCCGTCCACCCGCCTGGCGCACGTGAACGTCTCGCTGAGCCACCACCACCAGTCGGGCGAGGTCGTGGACGATGACATCGTAGGAACCCGTCAACGCCGACCGAACGACCTCAATGGTGGTTTCAGGGCATCGGCTGGCGATGGCACGGCCCGTCGCGTCCGCGAGCGACGCGAGACTCTGAACAACCTCCTCGGGTCGCTTTCTTTCCGCGTGAATGATTTCTGGAATGCCGGAGCGGTGTTGACGTGAGGGGTCGAGGCGTGTGGTCGATGATGTCTTATGGGATATGTCGTGATCGAAAGCGATGCCGGCCAGCATATCGAGAGCGTTTTGCAGATCTTTGAAGGGTCCGAGTGCTGTCACTGCTCCGTTCCCTCGGCAACCGGAACAACGCCGTCGATCAGCGAATCGACGGATCCGGACGACGCTCCCGCGCGGAGTAAGGCAAGGAACTCCCGATTCCCTGCTGGGCCAAGGAGTGGCGACGCCACCAACCCCTCGACGCCGAACCCCACTCTCTCAGCCACCTCGACGACCTCCTGGAGCACGCGACGGTGAACACTCGAGTCGCGCACGACGCCTCCTCGCCCGACCTCCCCCTTACCTGCTTCGAACTGGGGCTTGATAAGCGGGACGCAAACACCGCCAGGCAGGAGCAACCGCGCAGCGGTCGGGAGGACCAGTCGGAGTGAGATGAACGAAACGTCAATCACGACGATGCCGACCTTCTCCGGTAGCTGATCAAGTGTCCGAGCATTGGTACGCTCAAGGACCACAACTCGCTCGTCCCGGCGGATACGGTCGTGCAACTGCCCGTAACCCACGTCAACCGCGTAAACGCGTGCGGCTCCCGCTTGAAGGAGACAGTCAGTGAACCCGCCAGTGCTAGCTCCCAAGTCCGCCGCCGCCCTGCCCTCAACATCCAGATGGAAAGTAGCGAGCGCATGCGCCAGCTTCTCGCCGCCGCGGCTCACGTACCTGGGTTTAACGCTCATGGTGACGGTGTCTCGATCTGAGACGAGGGACCCAGCACGCTCGGCTCGGGTGCCATTGATCAGGACGTCACCGGCGAGGATCAAGGCCCTGGCTCGCGAGCGCGTCTCGGCGAGACCCCGCCGCACCAGTTCCTCATCGAGCCGCGCCCTGCCGGGGAGTCCGGAGTGAGTCAAGGTCTAATCAACAGCCGCCCGAGCGCGTTCGAGAAACGGCGCGGTATGGTGGTGGCAGATGGCAACAGCGAGGGCGTCCGCCGCGTCGTCGGGCTGCGGAATCCGATCGAGCCGCAGGATAAGCTGCACCATCTCCTGAATCTGCGCCTTGTCCGCCTTTCCGTATCCGACAACGGCGTGCTTCACCTCCGAGGGGCTGTACTCCACGATAGGCACGCCCAATCGTGCGGCGGCCAGCAAGGCCACACCACGAGCCTGACCGACGGCAATCGCCGTCGTCACATTGCGGGCGAAGAATAGTTGTTCGACGGCCATCACGTCAGGCCGGTGCAACGTAATCAAATCCGATAGGTGGTCGAACAGGAAGACCAGACGGTCCGGCATTGGCCGATCTGGTCGGGTCTCCACAACTCCGTAGGCGCGGAGGGCAGGATCACCTTCACCCTCCACCACACCATAGCCCAAGAGGGCTGTACCTGGATCAACCCCGAGGATGCGCATCAGCGACGTGTGTTCCGTGCCAGTCGGATGCTATCCGACCTGGGCGAGAACGTCCTCCGAGACGTCGAGGTTGGAGTAGACCTGCTGCACGTCGTCCAAATCCTCAAGCCGCTCCAACAGGCGAATCGCCTTCACTGCTACGTCTGGCTCCGGGCTCATCATCGTCTTCGGCCGCATCGTCAACTCGGCTGACTCCACCACCTTGCCGGCAGCCGTCAGCGCTTCCTGGACCCGATGGAGATCCTGGGCATCGGTGTAGACCTCCACCGAGCCGTCCTCCACCTGGACATCATTCGCCCCGGCGTCGATGGCCACGAGCGCCAACTCGTCCGGATCCTGGTCCGTCGCGTCAAGGACGATCATGCCTACCTGATCGAACATCCATCCGACGCTGCCACTCTCACCGAGAGTGCCGCCGCTCCGGGTGAGCGCGGCCCTTACTTCACCAACCGTCCGGTTCCGGTTGTCAGTCATGGCAAGAATCATGAGTGCGGTGCCGCCGGGGCCATACCCCTCATAGAAAATCTCGTCGAACTGGTCGACCGTGGAATCGCCCGAACCCCGCTCAATGGCCCGGTCGATATTCTCCTTCGGCATGTTCTCGGTACGCGCTTTTTGTACGGCCAGGCGGAGGCGAAAGTTGGCCTCGGGATCAGGAAGACCGGCACGCGCAGCGACCGTGATTTCACGGGCGAGTTTGGTGAAGAGCTGTCCACGCTTGGCGTCGGCAGCACCCTTTTTTCGCTTAATCGTTGACCACTTTGAGTGCCCAGACATAGGCGAAACGCCCCCTTGATTTCGTCACCATCTACGGCCTGAAAGTATAGCACCGGCCTCCCCGTCGCCCCGGGTGAGCACGAAATACCGGGCGTCAACCGCTTGAAATGTGCGTAAAACTCGGCTACACTCGCCTTCGCTTGCTTTCGGAGGTCATCAGCGCTGTGGGGGAGGTTCATGGAAACCTACCGGTCCAGTCGTCGCTGTCCCACGATCTGCTAACCCGGTCACCCCTCGCTCTTCGGCGCGGGGTTTTTGTTTGCCATCTTCCCTTTGTCGCGCAACGCCCCGTGCCTCCTACCCCGCCGCGCTGCGCTCGCCTATGAGGTGGTGAAGCGTCCATGGTTACGAGCCTGATCACCAAGGGTAAAAACCAGGGTTACCTGCTCTCAGACGAGATCATCGCGGCATTTCCAAATCCCGAAGAGCAGATTGAGGTCCTTGACGACCTGTACTCGTCCTTAGTCGCCGAAGGCATTGAGGTCCTCGATCAGGCGCCGGTGAAACCGGCCGGCAAGGTCAAGGAGACGGCTACCGAACGCCATGAGCCGGACGATGCCATGGCGGCGGGCGTCGGCGACTCTGTGCGGCTCTATCTCCAGGAGATCGGCGAGACCGACCTCTTGACGATGCAGGAGGAAGTCTGGCTCGCCAAGCGGATGGAGCGGGGAAAACTCGCTGAGCAGCGCCTCCTCCTCGACGTGCTAAGCCTCGAGACACGGGAGTCACTGGAAGCCGACCAACTGGACGGCGACCGCGCGCGGGCTCATCTGATCCAGGCGAATCTGCGCCTCGTCGTGTCTGTGGCAAAGAAGTACGTGGGCCGTGGCCTCTCCTTCCTCGATTTGATCCAGGAAGGCAACATCGGTCTCATGAAGGCTACCGACAAGTTCGATTACACCCGCGGGTACAAGTTCAGCACCTACGCGACGTGGTGGATTCGGCAGGCCATCACCCGGGCAATCTCCGACCAGAGCAGAACTATTCGTCTCCCGGTCCATGTCGGTGAAACGATCAACCGCGTCAAGAAAATCGGCCACCGGCTTCAGCAGATCCTTGAGCGCGAGCCAACTCAGGAAGAGATTGCCCGCGCGATGGACATCTCTGACGAGAAAGTCCGCCAAGTCCTGGACGTTGCCCGGCACCCTGTCTCCCTGGAGGCTCCCGTGGGCCAAGATGGAGACGCCTTCTTGGGAGATTTTATTGAGGACGAGACCATGCCGGCACCGTTGGAGGTTGCATCCCAGCAGCTCCTCCGGTCGCAGATCGGGGACGCCTTAAACAAGTTGACGGAGCGGGAGCGGAAGATCATTTTGCTCCGTTTCGGTCTTGAAGACGGACGCTTCCGGACGCTTGAAGAGGTGGGGCGCGAGTTCGGCATCACCCGTGAGCGGATTCGGCAGATCGAGGCAAAGGCTCTGCGAAAGCTCCGCCATCCTACCTACAGTCGCAAGCTCCGGGGATATCTCGAGTAGCGATCGGGGTCTCAATCACCGAGCTAAATCGAACAGCGGCGGGGCGCCTTCAGCCCCGCCGTTCTTCGTATCTGGCAAGGATGAGCGAGACGTTATGTCCTCCGAAACCAAGTGAATTGCTCATGACCGTCCGGAGCGGCAGCGACCGAGCCGTGTTGGGGACATAGTCAAGGTCGCACTCGGGATCGGGAACCTCGTAGTTGATTGTCGGCGGTGCGCACTGATCGCGAATGGCACAGAGTGAGAAGACAGCCTCCAGGGCACCTGCCCCACCGAGCAGGTGCCCAGTCATCGACTTCGTCGAACTCACCGGGAGGTGGGTTGCTTCGTCACCAAAGACTGCCTTGATCGCCGCTGTCTCGAGCTTTTCGTTGAGTTGCGTGGATGTTCCATGGGCATTGAGGTAGTCGATTTCATCAGGCGGAACGTCCGCGTCGCTGAGCGCAAGACGCATCGCCCGAACCGCTCCCTCACCCCCAACGGCGGGCTGAACTTTGTGATAGGCGTCATCGGTGGCACCGTAGCCGACGAACTCACCGAGGACGGGGGCGTCGCGAGCAACGGCGTGCCCGAGCTCTTCCAGGACCAGCATAGCCGCCCCCTCGGCGAGCACAAAACCGTCCCGCCCCGCGTCGAATGGCCGGCTGGCCTCCTGCGGGCGCTCGTTGAGGGTCGAGAGGGCACCCATCGCGTTGAAGCCGGCGACGCTGAGGGGCGTGACCAGCGCCTCGGCTCCTCCAGCCAGCATCACATCGGCGCGCCCTTCGCGGATCATGAGGGCCGCTTCACCGAGTGCGTGTGCCGCGCTTGCACAGGCTGAGACGGTAGCAAAGTTGGGTCCCCTGGCTCCCACGGCAATCGCCACGTCGCCAGACGCCATGTTGGGCAGCATCATTGGCATGAAGAAAGGATTCAGCCGTCCTGGCCCTTGCCGCATGAGGGTCTCGGCGCCGTGCTCGATGGTTTCCATCCCTCCCATCGCCGTGCCCACCAGGACACCGAATCGGTCGGGCGACGCGCCGCCAGGCGCCAGCCCCGCCGCGCTCATTGCCTCTAGGCTTGCGGCCACGGCGAACTGGGCGTATCGGTCCATCCGGCGGGACTCCTTGCGGCCGACGATCGCTGCCGCATCGAAGCTCTTCACCTCCCCGGCGAACCGGGTTTCATGTTTGCTGGCATCGAACCGGGTGATGCTGGCGATGCCGGAGCGACCAGCACGCACGGCCTCCCAGTTCTCGGCCACCGTGTTGCCGGTCGGCGCGATGGCACCAGTCCCGGTCACCACCACCCGCCGTCGGGTTGTCGTCGCCATCTCCCCGCTCCCCTCCCCTGCCTGCTGACGAAAGAATAAGGTACCCGATCGGGAGCATCTCCGACGTGCATCAGGGCCCGCTATCAGCCTCACCTCCGACGCCAGCTGGGTGCCGAGTATCACCGCTGCGTGGAGCCCGATCCTGCGAGGGCAGCGCTCACACCTCCTTGTTGAGCCCTCTCCCACATGCTACCCTCGCGCCGTGGCTGACCCTGCGGTGCTCGTGATGATCTACGTGGTCTTGAGCCAACAGAATGAGAGTCGGGAGCTGCTCCCCGGGCGGTCCGCCGGCCGGGGCTGCGGTGCCCACCTGCGAAAGCAGGTTCAAGGCTCCGTTGCACACGGCACAGGCGGGGTCGGCCCGTTTTCCTCCTTGGACAATGGCTTTCAGGCGAAGATGCGCGGCCTCTGAATGATTATTCTCATCCACGGACCTGACGCCTGGACCGCCCAAACCCACCTCCGAAGCGTCCTAGCGGAGTGCGAGCCTGGCGCTCCTGGTCCCACTCACCTCGATGGTCGGACGATCACCCTCCCCCAGCTCATTGCCCAGGTGGGAACGGCTGGTTTTTTTGCCGCCCGTCGTGTGATCGTCATCCACGACCTCGTTGCTCGCGCCTCGCGTCCAGGGAAGTCGGGCGGTGCACCGGATGACACAGCAGCAAGCGACCACGAACCTCCGGCTGCCCTGGATCTCGCGCCACTCTTCGCCGCCACTCCGTCGGAGAACGTCCTTATCCTGATTGACTCAGATCTTTCCATCGTGCCGGCGCACGTCAAGCGCTCGCTCCCTTCCGATGCGCGGATTCTGGCCGGCGAAGCGCCGCGCGGGCAGCAGTTGGTCGCCTGGGTCGTCAAGGCGGCAACGGAAGAGGGCGGCGTGATGGACGCTTCCGCCGCCCGCCTCCTCCTGAACCGCCTCTACCCGAACTCGTGGTCTACCAAACCCGCAAACCCGCGCTTTGATCGCCCGCCCGACCTTGAGCGTCTCCGAAACGACGTGGCTAAACTCGTCACCGCCGCTCACCCGGGAGCGGTCACCGCTCACCATGTCGATCTCCTTGTGGCCCAAGGGGACACGGATCAGATCTTTCGCTTCACCGATGCGGTGGCACGCGCCGACCTCCCGGCGGCTTTAGACGAGCTAGCAAAGCTGCTGGATGCCGGGGAAGAGCCGTTTCGTCTAGCCGCCCAACTGCATCAGCAGGTCGAGCTTGCCGTGACTCTGAGCGCACCGGGAGCACCGAGCGATCCGGGGAGGATTGGCAGGGATCTCGGGTTGAGTAACCCGAATCGGATGGTCGGCATCGCAACCAGCCTCCGGGGTACAACGCCTCGGGCAACCCAAGCGGACCTCGTCCGGGCAACCCGGGTCGACCACCAGGCGAAGCGCGGGGAACTGCGTGACCCGGAAGATGTGCTGTACGAGATGGTGCTCGATCGGACTGGGACACACCGACGTGGTGAACACCACGAACGGGGCGGCAAGTAGATGCCGCCCCGTTCCAGATGCTCCCGATGGGGCTTTGAAGCCGGGGACGCCTACGCGGTCGCGGCCTGGCCCAGTTTGTTGAACTTCGTCATCAACCGCGACTTCCGGCGGGCCGCATTGTTCTTGTGGATGATGCCTTTGCCGGCAACACGATCTAACATGCTGATGGCGTCACCCACCGCCGTCGCCGCAACCGACTGGTCACCTGCCCTGATGGCCAATTCCGCTTTCTTCACGAAGGTTCGCGCCGCCGACCGGTACGGCCGGTTCCTCGCACGGCGTCGTTCCGCCACCCGAATGCGCTTCCTCGCCGACTTACTGTTGGCCACCCTAATTCACCTCTCGCTGTTCGTCTTCATCTCTAAAGGCACGCCGCGACGCGGCGCTACCAGAACGCTCCCCCGATGGTATCAGACTTGGGGCTGGACCTCAAGGGCGGCGCACGCACCTCGATGAGTGCCAGACCAAACGCATCCGCGGCCCGCTGCCCGGCCCCAAGCCCTGGCGCACGCCGGACCCTGACACCCTCAGAGGCCCCGGCGGGGAGAGCGTCGGCCGCCACGCGTTCGTCGCTGGTGCAGAGCGCGGCGATCGTCGGCGTGGCCTTTGTGGCTAGCCGGATTCTGGGCATGGTGCGGGAGATTATCGTCGCAGCCCGGTTCGGGACGAGCGGAGAGTATGGAGCGTACCTCGCCGCGTTCCGCATCCCGGATTTGCTCTTCCTGGTGGTCATGGCCGGCTCCTTCGGCTCGGCCTTTATCCCAGTCTTCGCCGGTCAACTTGCCCGCAACCAGGACGAACGAGCCTGGAGATTGGCTTCGGCGGTCATCAATCTCGCGACGGTGGCTATTCTGATCTCAGCGGCCGTCGTCTTCGTGCTCGCCGAACCGATCGTTCGCTATCTTGTGGCGCCGGGCCTCTCCCCGGAGCTTCAGCAGCTTGCCGCGCAGACGATGCGCATCCTGCTTCTCTCTCCGGTACTCCTCGGACTTGGCATCGCGGCAAAGGGCATCCTGGAAGCGCAAGACCGCTTCCTGCTGCCCGCCCTCGCGCCGCTCGTCTACAACCTGGGAATCATCATCGGAGCGCTCGTCCTCGCCCCATTCTGGGGCGTGTATGGTCTGGCAGCCGGCGTGGTCGCCGGTGCGCTCGGACACATGGGCATCCAGGTTCCCGGCCTCCTTCGCTCGGGAATGCGTTACACGAGACATCTCACGGTTCGCGTTGAGGGTCTCGCCGAGGTCGGCCGGCTCCTCCTGCCACGCGTTATCGGTCAAGCCGCATTCCAGGTCAACTTCATCGTCGTCACCTACTTTGCCTCTCAAGTCGGCGACGATCGAATCGCCGCGCTGAATTACGCATGGCAGCTCATGATGTTGCCGCACGGGGTGCTCGCCCTCAGCATTTCCACGGTCATCTTTCCCTCCATGGCTCGCCTTTTTGAGGAGGGACGTATGACTGACATTCAAGGAACGTTCGCCCGCGCCCTGCGTCCGCTGCTCTTCCTGACACTGCCGGCGGCTGTGGCGCTTTTCGCCTTTCGGACAGCGGTTGTTCAAACCCTCTTTCAGTACGGCGCATTCTCGGCGGAATCAACGGCCCTCGTCGCGGATCCCCTCGCCTTTCTTGCGCTTGGCCTCGTCTTCTACGCCCTCGTCGAGGTGCTGACACGGGCCTTCTACGCAATGCATGACAGCCGCACGCCCGTGATCGCCGGTCTCATCATCATTGGTATCAACGTGACACTCAGCTGGGCGCTCGTAGGCCCACTAGGTCACGCCGGCCTGGCCCTTAGTCTTGCCGTTACCACCGCCATCGAGGCGTGCATCCTGACGGTCGCCCTCACCCGCCGGCTCGGTGGCATCGGGGCGGGCTTCGGCTATTGGCTCACGCGGGTTCTCGCCGCTACCGCCGTGATGACAGCGACGGCAGCCATCATCTCCCAACCCCTCGCCGAGGCGACGGCTCCAGGGGCGGCACCCCGACTTGTTCAGTTTGCCCTCTTCACCCTGGGGCTCGGCATCACGGCGACCGCCTTCACCATCACCGCGGCGATCGCCGAACTGGAGGAGGTCAATCAGTTCGCGAGTCGAGGCATGGGGATCATCCGGCGCCTTGTTCGTGCCGCCATGGGAATGGCAGGGCGACGCTAACGGCCGCTCGACTATACTCCGTGAAGACCCTCTTGCCGTTCGTGGATCGAGAAACACCGCCGGATGAGCGACCAGTACGTCAACGCGAATATTCGCAACTTCAGCATCATCGCCCATATCGATCATGGTAAGTCAACCCTCGCCGATCGCCTGCTTGAGCGGACGGAAACCGTCGCTCAACGAGAGATGGTCAACCAACTCCTCGACTCCATGGATTTGGAGCGGGAAAAGGGGATCACCATCAAGGCGCGGGCGGTTCGCATGCGCTACCGCGCGAAGGACGGCGAGGAGTACGAACTCAACCTGATCGACACGCCGGGCCACGTCGACTTCTCGTACGAAGTCAGCCGCAGCCTGGCCGCCTGTGAGGGAGCACTGCTCGTCGTCGACGCCGCCCAAGGCATCGAAGCCCAGACGATGGCCAATGTCTATCTCGCCCTTGAGCACGACCTCGCCATCGTGGCCGTGATCAACAAGATCGACCTCCCGAATGCTGACCCGGACCGTGTGGCGGAGGAAGTCGGGCAGTTCATCGGCCTGCTCGACGACGAGGTCGTCTTAGCCTCAGCCAAAGAGGGCCGCGGCATCGAAGATGTTTTAGAAGCCGTGGTGGCGAAGATCCCTGCCCCTAAGGGAAATGTCGAAGGGGCCACCCGGGCGCTGATCTTCGATTCTCACTACGATCCCTTCAAAGGGGTCATCGCATACGTCAAGGTCGTGGACGGTCGGATTGGCCGCAACGACCGGATCAGATTGATGGCGACCGGAAAACAGGCGGACATCCTGGAAGTCGGCTTCTTCTCTCCCGATATGCACGCCGCCGAGGAACTGACCACGGGCGAGGTTGGCTACGTGGCAACCGGCCTGAAGGTGGTCAAGGACTGCCAAGTCGGCGATACGATCACGCTGGCCGCTGCACCGGCTAAGGAGCCGCTGCCGGGCTATCGTCCAGCGAAGCCGATGGTGTTCGCGGGTCTGTACCCCGTAGACAGCGAGGCGTTTCCGCTCCTGCGGGACGCGCTCGAGCGCCTGCAACTCAACGATGCGTCCCTGACCTACGAGGCGGAGTCTTCCCTGGCCCTGGGATTCGGCTTTCGATGTGGTTTTCTTGGATTGCTCCACATGGAGATCATTCAAGAGCGCCTGGAGCGGGAATACGGGCTGGACCTCCTGGCAACGGCCCCGAGCGTCGAATATGAGGTGGTGCTCCGGGGAGGCAAGACGATTGCCGTCGACAACCCGGCCGACCTGCCATCCGGGGGCGAGATCGAGGAGATTCGTGAGCCCTGGATGAAGATCAACATCATCGTCCCGTCGCGATTCATCGGCGCGGTGATGGAGCTGGTCACAGGCCGCCGTGGCATCTACGAGGAGATGGTCTACCTGGACGAAGATCGCGTCCACCTCAAGTTTGAGATGCCCCTCGGTGAGCTCATCGTGGACTTCTACGACCAACTCAAGAGCCGGACTCAGGGTTACGCGTCGCTTGACTACACGTTCGCTGACCTTCGCGCCGCGGATCTCGTCAAACTCGACGTCCTCGTCAACATGGCGACAGTGGACGCCCTCTCCCTTATCACCCACCGGGACGACGCCTACTACAAGGGGCGCGAGTTGGTTCAAACGCTGCGCGGGTTGATCCCGCGGCAGATGTTTGACGTACCCGTCCAAGCCTCGATCGGCAGTCGGATCATTGCCCGGGAAACGATCCGCGCGATGCGCAAGAACGTGCTCGCGAAATGCTACGGCGGTGACGTTTCCCGAAAGCGAAAGTTGTTGGAAAAGCAGCGCGAGGGCAAGGCTCGGATGAAGGTCGTTGGGAGCGTGGAGATCCCGCAGGAAGCCTTCATGGCCGTCCTCAGTCTTGGCGGTGATAAGGCGCCGGCCGGGAAGGGATAGCGACCGTGCCTCCAGCTATCACCGTGGTGGGCCTTGGGCCAGGGGAGCGTGGCGCCCGCACCATCGCCGCGCAGCGGGCGCTGGACGCGGCGCAGCGTATCCTCCTCCGGACCCTCGTGCATCCCGGAATCGAGGACTTGCGGGCAGATCCCCGGGTCACCGCCTGCGACGATCTCTATGAAACGTCGCAAACCTTCGACGAGGTTTACAGCTCCATCGTGGAGCGGATCATCGCTCTGGCGCTTTCCGGCCCCTTGGTTTACGCCGTGCCAGGGCACCCCTCCTTCGGCGAGCGGACGGTCGATCTACTGCGACGGAAAGCTCAGGAGGCGGCCCTCGACCTTGAGCTGCTCCCGGCTGTAAGCGCGCTGGACGTGATCGCCGCGACGACAGGCATCGATCCGTTCGCGTCAGAACTCCAACTACTCGACGGCGTGCTTCTCAGCCGCTTGGCAGAGCGCGACCCGTTTGCCGGCGGGCGCCTCGGTATCTATCCATACCGGCCCTGCCTTATCAGCCAGGTCTACGCGCCGGAGGTGGCCTCAGCCGTGAAGCTGGCCCTCACCCGGGTCTATCCGGATGACCATCCGGTCGAGGTGCTCCGGTCCGTGGGGATTCCCTCCCGAGAGGAGCGCCAGCACTGCGCCCTCTTTGAGCTCGATCGTCAACACGTCGACCATCTCACGAGCGTCTACGTGCCTCCGATGGCCCCTCTTGAGGCACATCGAAGTCCAGCAACCCTCGCTCAGATCGTCGCCCGCTTACGAGCCCCTGCTGGTTGCCCATGGGACCGTGCACAGACCCATGCCTCGCTCCGCAACGCGTTAATCGAAGAAGCATATGAGGCGGTCGACGCGATCGACGCCGGCGACCCCGGCAACCTCGCCGAGGAGTTGGGAGACCTCGTATTGCAGGCGGCCCTCCACGCTCAAATTGCGGAAGAGGCGGGAGAGTTCACATTTGAGGATGTCCTGGAACAGGTGAGCACGAAGTTGCTTCGCCGCCATCCCCACGTCTTCGGAGATGAATTTGCCTCCACCCCCTCTGACGTGGTCAAAACGTGGAACCAGGTGAAAGCCGAAGAGCGGCGGGCGCGAGGTGAGACCGTCCCTATCGTCGATAAGACTGAGCGCCTCCCCCGCTCCATGCCCGCCCTAACCAGAGCCACTCGCGTGCTCAGGGCAGAGCGGCCCGTTGCCGCTCCCGGGGAGCCGTCGTCCACGGATGATTTCGGGGAGCAACTGCTGAACGTGGTGGCGCGAACCGTGGCCAGCGGTCGAGACCCCGAGAGCGAGTTGGACCGGGCATTGCGGTGCCACCTGGCGAAGGCAGGCCACTGTGATGGGTCACCGTCACCGGCCGCCTCAGAGGAGATGAATCGATCGTGACTGTTGAGTACGACGTGCCGCCCAGTGTCACCGGCAAGCTGACCTGCGGATCGCTTCGGGAAGGGAACGCCGGGGAGGGGGTCAGGCTTCAGGGTTGGGTCAACCGGCGGCGCGACCTGGGCGGTCTGATCTTTGTGGATCTGCGCGACCGGTATGGGACGACCCAAGTGGTCTTCAACCCGCAGACCGCGCCCGAAGCGCACGCTGCCGCCAGCGACCTGCGCAACGAGTTCGTCGTGCGGGTGCACGGGACGGTCCGACTCCGCCCTGCTGGGACCGAGAACCCGAAGATGGCCACCGGGGGGATCGAGGTCGAGGCGACGGGCGTCGAGGTGTTGAACGAGGCGAAAACGCCGCCCTTTTATGTCAACGAAGAGGTCGAGGTTGACGAGAACCTTCGCCTTCAGTATCGGTACCTCGACCTGCGACGCGCCGGTATGCAGCACAACGTCATCTTGCGACACCGGCTTGTGAAACGGATTCGCGACTTCCTCGATGAGCAGGGGTTTGTCGAGGTAGAAACGCCGCTGCTCATCAAGAGCACGCCTGAAGGCGCCCGGGACTTCCTCGTGCCGAGCAGTGGCATGCCCGGGACGTTCTACGCCCTGCCCCAGTCGCCGCAGCAACTCAAGCAGCTCCTTATGGTGGCCGGCTTTGACCGCTACTTCCAGATCGCGCGCTGCTTCCGGGACGAGGCGCAGCGGGCGGACCGCCAGCCAGAGTTCACCCAACTCGACTTGGAGATGTCCTTCGTCGAACAGGAGGACGTGATGGGCCTGATCGAGGCTCTTTACGTCGAACTGACACGGTCATTCTCCCAGAAGCGCTTTCGGGAACTACCCTTCCCGCGCTTGACGTATCGGGAGGCCATGGAGCGCTTCGGAAGCGATCGGCCTGACCTCCGATTCGGCCTTGAACTTCAAGACGTGTCGGGCGCGCTGACTGAGACCACATTCAAGGCATTCGCCGGCGTACTAGAAGCAGGCGGCCAGGTCAAAGCGGTTGTCGCGCCGGGTTGCGCCACCTATAGTCGACGCGAGATTGACGCCCTCACGGAGATAGCGAAGCGGGCTGGCGCGAAGGGCCTGGCGACGCTGGCCCTTGACGCAAATGGCCTGCGCTCCCCGATCGCCAAGTTTCTCTCCGAGGAGGAACAGGCAGCGCTTACCGCCGGCATCGGAGCCAGCCCGGGTGACCTCGTGCTCGTGGTCGCGGACCAGCCGGCCGTGGTGGCGAAGGCACTGTCTGCCCTCCGCGACGAACTCGGTCAACGACTCGGGCTTACCGACCCAAACGAGATGGCCTACTGCTGGGTCTACGAGTTCCCACTTCTGGAGTGGGACGAGGAAGGCGAGCGGTGGGATGCCACCCATAACCCGTTCTCAGGGTATCTGGAAGAAGACCATGACCTGCTAGAGACGGACCCGGGAGCGGTACGTGCCAAGCAGTACGATCTCGTAGGCAATGGCAACGAGCTTGGCGGCGGCAGCGTGCGGCTCCACCGTCGCGTCGACCAGGAACGGGTCTTTGGCTTGATGGGTTACGCCCGGGAAGACTTGCAGGATCGCTTCGGAGCGCTGTTGGATGCTCTGGAGTACGGCGCGCCTCCGCACGGCGGCATCGCGATGGGCATCGACCGGTTCGTGATGCTCCTCGCTGACGAGGAGAACATCCGCCAGGTGATCGCCTTCCCCAAAAATCAGCGCGGCATCGACGTCATGTTCGCCGCTCCGGCGCCGGTTGACACGAGCCAACTCGCGGAGCTTGGGCTGACCCTCGTGCCAGCGTTGAACAGGGGAGATACGGGCGGAGCCGGCTAGCCAACCTCGGGCACCGTCGCAAGGGTCCAAGAAAGTCCGCCGCTCGCATCGATGCCGTCGAAGGTACCAAGCCTCCGGGGCGAGCCGGGCTCGGCCGGTGGGGTGATTGCTAACGCCCAGAGCGCGAATCGGTCGCCGTCCGGCGTGAGGTAGGCCAGCCACCTCCCGTCAGGCGACCACGTCGCACCGATCGCCTGAGCCCCCTGAGTCACCTGCTGCCGATCACCGCCCTGGCGATCGATCAGCCAGAGGTCGGTCACCCCGCCTGCTGCCCGGATTGAGACGACGACGTTCTCGGCGTCAGGCGAGATAGCCGGATCGAACACGCCCCCGGCGTCGTCCGCCAGAAGTGTCGTCGACCCGTCAGTCAGATCACCCACCATCACCCGGGTCGGCCCGCTCTCCGGGTCGAGACCACGCTCGGTGTAGGCCGTCCAGCGTCCATCCGCCGAAAGACTGATGCCTTCGATGCCTCCACCATCAGTCGCACCTGGAACTTGGACCGGCGCGGCGGCGGGTTCGGCGAGCAACCACATGACCATCCGCCCGCCCGGCCTGGCCTCCTCCGATGCGTAAGCGATGATGCCTGAGGAGGCCCAAGACGGGTCTTGCACCCACACACTGCTGTCCACGTACTCCCGGCTGCCAGGCTCAAAGCAAGGCATGTTGGCAGTCAGTGGCGTGTCGGAACCATCCGTGAGGGAATGAAGGACGAGGTCGGAGAAGCTGTCCCCGACCATGACGTAAAGAACCGCGGTCCCGTCGGGCGACCACCTCGGATCTGTTGCAGCCTCACCGTCGAAAAGCTTTCGGGTAGAGCCGGCACTCCATGCCCAGACATCCCCATCCCGGGAAAACGCGATAGATCCCTCGGGTAGCCCATCCTCGGCACGGGATGATGCATGAGCAAGGGCGGGAAGCGCTGCCAGCGAGAGCGACAGAAACAGCGCCGCGCCCACACCGACTCGTCTCACGCTGGAAGCACTGCAATCAACGAGGGCGCCAATCGGCAAGAACGTCCCTGGCCACCTCTCCTTCGTTCCATGGACGCTTCTCCCTCCCCCAAATCATGCTGCTCTCGTGCCCCTTGCCGGCGAGCAGGACGCAATCCCCAGGGCGGGCCACGGTAATCGCCTGGCGGATGGCGTCCCGCCGGTCGGTCACCGTCTCAAACGTCAATCCAGGCCGACCGCCCGCGTCCTCCGCCCCTTCAGCAATCTGCCGGATGATACTTTCCGGGTCTTCAAATCGGGGATCCTCGCTGGTGAACACACTGTAGTCCGCCAAGCGCGCGCAGACAGCACCCTGAAGTGGTCGCTTTTGGACATCCCGCTCGCCCGCGCTTCCTGAGACCACGATCAGCCGACCGCTTGGGTGAAGACTCCGTAATAGCCGGAGCACCTTCGCGAGCGACTCCGGTGTGTGCGCGTAGTCAACGATTACGCTGAACGGCTGGCCGGCGTCGATGCGCGCTAGACGCCCGGGGATGGGCTCGACCCCCTCCAGTCCGTCGACGATCGCATCCCACGAGAGACCAGCTGCAGCGGCCACCCCGGAGGCGCAGAGGGCGTTCTCCACGTTGAACCCCCCGAGCAGCGGTAAATTGACGCGGCGCCTGGTTGTGCCATCCGACACATCGAAGCTGGAACCGGTCGCTCGGAGTTCAATCTCTTCCGCGACGATGTCTGCAGGACGAGCCGAGGCGCTGTATCGAAGAAGCGTCCCGCCGGATGCGAAGTTGATCATCTCCATAGCGCCTGGGTCGTCGACGTTGATCACAGCCGTTCCCCGGGCGGCTGCTACCCGCTCGAACAACACTCCCTTCGCGCGCCGGTACGCCTCGACGGTGCCGTGATGCTCCAGGTGCTCGTGGGTGATGTTGGTGACCGCCCCAATGACGAATCTCGTTTCGTCGAGACGGTGGAGGTCGAGCCCGTGGGACGTCGCCTCAACGACGGCCCACGCTACCCCGGCGTCCACCATCTCTCGCAAGTACCGCTGGATGTCCAACGACTCGGGAGTCGTCTGCCGGCTCGCGTGGTGGTCAACGAGGTCGCCGATCCGGATCGCGACCGTCCCGATCATGCCGGTCTTCTTCCCTGAGCGGCGCAGGATGGCGTCGACGAGGTACGACGTGGTCGTCTTCCCATCCGTACCCGTGATCCCGATGACGTCGAGATGCTGGGACGGGTGATCGAAGAAGGCGGCAGCAACGATGGGGAGGCTTGACCGGGTGTCCCGGGCGACGAGCTGCGGCACGGAAAGGGCCATCTCCCGCTCGACCATCACCGCGGAGGCGCCTCGCGCGACCGCGTCGGGCACGAAGTCGTGGCCATCGAAGTCGGCGCCACGCAACGCCACGAAGAGGTCGCCGGGCGTGACGGACCGGGAGTCGTATGTCACGCCGGTCAGGAGGGCGTCTCCCTTGACCCAGCATATGCTGTCGGAAAGTCCCTCCGCGAGCGAAGTGAGGCCGCAGGCGCGGACGTGTGTCAGGCTGTTATCCACGGAGGACCGTCGCGTGCCGACCTATCCAGGAGAGGATCGGATGATAGCGTCGTTCCATCGCCGGCGGGTACGAAATGATTTGCCCGCCGAAGCGGACCTTGAAGTTGTAGAGGCCACGCCAGTCATCACCGTGCGTGCCCGCCATTCTCCGGGTGTCATCGGAGGAACCGGGGTCTTGAAGGGGGATTCCCCAGAGGTCATAGCGACGGCAGCCTTGATCGCGTGCCCAGCGCATCGCCTCGAACTGGAGCAGAAAGGCCGCCCCGTGCGCCCGGAACTCCGTAGACGACCCTCCATACATGTAGATGGCCTCGTCGGCGAAGCGGGCGGCGATCAGACCGGCGGCAACCGTGCCGTCGATCACTGCGAAGAGCAGCAGCGCCTGCTCCCCGAAAAGGCGCATGAAATCGGCATAGTAGGACCGCTCGTGGATTCCAAACTCGTTGCGCTGCGCGGTGTCGGCCAAGAGAGCATAGAAGGTGTCGATGGCGTCGGCGTCTCCATCACGGCGCTGGACCACCACACCCCTGCGCTGAGCCAAGCGGACGTTATAGCGGGTCTTCTGGTGCATCTGGTCAAGCAGAGCCTGATCGTCAAGGAGTGGCACCTTGACGGTTCGCATCGGCTGAAACGCTTCCTGGCCGCGAACGAACCCGGCAGACTTGTAAGTGCCGCTCAACCCGAGGCGCGTGTCTGGCTCCACGAGCAAGCTCACCGCCCGCCGGTCCCGGCAGACGGCATCAATCTCTGCCATAAGCACCTTAAAAAGTGTGGGTCGGTCCCCTGCAAGCGTGGGTCCGCGGGGGATGTACCCGATGCTCACCGGTCCCCGGTGACGGAAGAGCACCTGGGCCAGCGCCGAGCCGGCTGGCTGCTCCACCCGGACGCGCTCCGCATCCCACCCGTGGAGCTTCTTGAATTCACCCCACTGCCACGATTGCAGAAGGTGTCCATCATGGCGGGACAGATCCGCGTTCCACCTTCGAGCCGGGAAAGACTCAGAGCTGGACGTATTCGGGCCCTGATGAGGCGGTGAAGGGGTAGGCGCTGTGCTAGACGACGAACTCTTGGTGGCCGTTGTCACCATTGCCCGTCCAAGCTCTCCCCTCTCACCTCTTCCAGGGCATCGTCAATGATCTCGATATCTGCCTCCGGGGCATCCTCCGCGAGGCTCTCCAGCAGCCGGACCGCCTCTTTCCCTCCAATGCGGGAGATCGACGAGATCGCAGCGTGGCGGACCTCCGGATCCTCGTCTTCTGCCGCAACGCGAAGCCTCGGCAGGGCCCGCTCGTCAAGAAGGTGACCGCAGGCCCGCGCCGCCTCATAGCGCATCTCCGGGTCATCGTGCTCAAGGCTGTCGAGCACGGGATCAAGCCAGCGCTCGTCCCCGCTGCGGCCCATCGCGTGGATTGCTCCAGCTTCAAGATCCGCGTCGCCGGAATCGTAGGCGTCGCGGATTAGCTGGTGGACGGCATCGCTCTCTTGAAACACCGCCACAGCTTCGAGAGCCGCCCGCTGGACGAGGCTTGGCTCCGCCTCGTTGGAGGCAGCCTCAATAAGGGCCGCCCGGAGGCGATCGACCCACTGAACGGGAGAGTCCCCTTCTGCGGCCGCGTCCGCGAAGCGCGCAAGGGCACGCGCCGCTTGGACCCGGACGCCAACAGAAGGATCCGCGTCAAGCAGCTCCAGCAGGCGCTCCGCGAGGTCGGATCGATCGTCCTCCCACAGCGCCTCAACGGCAAGTTGGCGAACCTCCGGCGAGGCGTCGTTGAGCCCGACTCGCAACGCTCGGCCGAAGTTGATATCCAGGCGATCCTCGGACAGCGCATTCATCTCGCGAACCACATCAGCCCGCGTTGACTCCGGCAACTGAGGCCACCCAGCGGCGAAGATGCGGACGGCAGCCCGGTCCAGGTCTGAGAACTTCGCCACATCGGACGCTCGCACGTTCCCTCTCGCCAGAGCGAGCAGTGCCGACGCGACGTCCTTCTCCTGATCAGGAAGTGCTTCCGGGGACGTAGGTGTAGGCATCAGTCTTGTCGGAATCCCGGGCAAACGCCCCTGTCTCATCGTTCTCCAGAACCGCTCGCAGCGAGTTGGCCGTGAACGGCCGCTCAATGTTGACCGCGGCAAGGAGATCGTCAAACGTCGCGGAGAGTCCCGGGCTGTCGGTCTGGTCGCCGATCCGCTCAAAGGTGAGCGAGACAACGGTCTCTGGTCGCCGCCGGCTCTTCTCGTCCAGCGGCTTCTCGGAAGCCAATCTGGGGAATCGCTCCTCGGTCATCAGCATTTCGTCCGCCACCGCGCAGCCATAGGTCGTCGGTCGGAAGACGTACCGTTGCGCCCGGCGCTCGTCCAACTCAAGGAGACGGGCGCTCTGGTTGCCGGCCGCCAGGTACTCGGCAATGTAATGGCCGTCGTTCTCCGTTCGCGTCAGGGAGAGCAACGCGCCGGGCACGAGATTCTCGGTATAGAAGTCGTCCAGGCCCAGGATGAAACCACCCCGGTTCGGCGTGGGGTATCGCAAATCGACCAGATAGGTCGTGTAGGACTGAGGTGTCTCGAAGGTCAGCACGGCGGAACGCTGGTCAGGCAGCATCGGAGCGGGCAGCAGTCGCTGAAGGTCTGCGTCGTAGGGCAGCAACCCGTGGTGATACTCGTAGAAAGTCAGGACGTGATCCACGGAGTTGACCGAGCGGTACTGAGGTGCCTCGGGAAGTTCCTCCAGGAGGAAGCGGTAGTCGTTGCCGATCTCGTTCGGCTTTCGGCGGGTCGTACCGATCTGAGGCAGCCCGCTCGTGCTCCAGAAGCGCTGATTGGCGGTGCCGACAAAGTCAAACTCGCGGTGCTCGCGGGAGAGACGGAAGTTAACGGCGAACCGCATCAGGTCGAAATCGGGCGAGTTCGGCCGCACTGATAGCACGTCTTGCACGAGCACGTCATCCGTCAGCGGCTGCTCCTGCTCCTGGATGTATTCCTTCATGCGGCGCAGGTCACCACGGCTGAACCGGGGCACCCGGTCCTCGGCCATCCATTGTTCACCGAAGTTGGCCAGCCGAACGTCCGCCCTGAGGCGGTCTCGGATCGCCATGGCCAGGTCTCGATCGTCGACTCCGGCGACATCTGTGGTGGAGACCGCAGGGACGGTGATGGTGCGGGCCAATGGCGCCTCTGGCTGCTCCGGCTCTGGTTCCGGCTCCACCTCCGCGGCGACAGGCTCGACCGCCACCTCGGGCGCGACTGCCACCTCCGCAACCCCTGCCTCGGCGGCCGCTACCTCAACAGCCCCCGTCGCGGCGATTGCCACGTCGATGGGCTGCTCGTCTGCCTCAAGCTCTTCGTCATCAAACGCGGCCAGGGTGGCCGGGAGCGTCGCCCAGGATGGGTCGACGCGCGCGCGCTCACGGACCGGCTGAGCCGGGGCATCGGGCTTTGGAAGCGGCGTTAGAAAGCGCTTGACGAACGAATGACGAGCCCCGTCCCCAGGAATGCCCGGGACTTGCCCACCCCTCGTGGAGATGAGGATTGGCTCCTCGTTGACCACATCGACCGCGAACGCCGTCGGGTTCAACTCCGCAACAGCGCGGATCCGGTCGGGTGTCAACGAGGGCTGTTCCCGACTGAGGTATGACGCGATGGACGCCACACTGACCCGAATTGGAGCATCGGCCGACATGAAGCGCCCATGGGCGCGCATCAAGGCAACCATCTGCTCGGCAAGTCGCTGATCGTCATCCGAGCCAGCAAACTGCGGCGCGCCGCGCTCTGCCTGTGTAACCATTTCGTCCCGTGCCTCCAGTCCGTGCTGTGCCGTCGTCGTCACGGACACGTTTTAGCCCTTGCTCGATTGTCCTCGAAGAGCATCAATCAACTGCTGCGTCGTCACTGGTTGGGGTGAGTTACGCAGAAGGGTCAGTAGGTAGGCTACGTCTTCGTCGCTGAGGCGGATCGGGGCGCTCACTTAGACTCCATTCACGTTGGGCCGCCCGTAACAACCAGATCGAGGAGCCGATCTAACCCGAGGCAGGCGGCGTGCTAACTGGTCAAGTGTAGCCAGCGAGGGGCCTCACTGCCACCGTGAGGCTACGTGTTTTCGCGCTCCCTGGCGCGAGCCGATCGTGGGCGGCTCGCCCTCGCCAGCCTTACCATTTTTGACCTCTTCATCCGTTGCGCTCTGCCCCCGATGTGGTAGACTGCTCGGCGGCGAAAAAACGCTATTCCCCGATAGCTCAATGGTAGAGCGCCCGGCTGTTAACCGGTAGGTTCTAGGTTCGAGTCCTAGTCGGGGAGCCCGCTTCAGAACCCCTCACGATTCGTTATCAGGCCAACCTTCGATACCAGGGACCTGCAACGGCCGGCTGATCCTTTTGGATCCGGGGCTGGCTTTCGCTTGCGCGACGCAGGCAGAGGATAGATCCTCCAGGGAGGAATCACAGTTTCGCGTCGCCCCATCGGCGGGAATGAGTTGGTGTGACGGGAGGGACTTCATGACGTCAGAGCTGTACCGCAACTACATCGCGGGAAAGTGGGTCGACGCCGGGTCGGGCCAGACTTTCGAGCGCCGCAACCCGGCCACGGGCGAGTTGGTGGGGGTGTTTGCTAAGGGTGGCAAGGAGGACGTCGAGAACGCCGTCCAAGCCGCTTCGGCGGCGTTCGCCTCGTGGCGCCTTTACCCGGCCCCCAAACGGGGTGAGATTCTCTATCGAGCAGCCCAGATGCTCCTCGATCGAAAAGAGGACTTGGCGCGCGAAATGACGGAGGAGATGGGCAAGGTCATCGACGAGGCCCGGGGCGACGTCCAAGAGGCCATCGACATGACCTTTTACATGGCGGGTGAAGGCCGGCGCCTGTACGGTCAAACGACGCCGTCCGAGTTGCGCAGCAAGTTCAACATGTCGGTCCGCAAACCCATCGGCGTCTGCGGCATCATCACCCCCTGGAACTTCCCGCTCGCCATCCCCTCCTGGAAGATGATGCCTGCCCTCATCGCCGGGAACACCGTGGTATTCAAGCCCGCGAGCTTTACGCCCCGCATGGGCATCCGGTTGGTCGAGGTGCTGGAAGAGGCCGGCCTCCCCCCGGGAGTAGTCAATCTGGTGATGGGCAGCGGCGCCGAGGTGGGTGACGCCATCATCGAGCACCCCGATGTTCCCCTGATCTCCTTCACCGGCTCGACTGAAACGGGAACGGACGTGGCAACCCGAGGGGCGCGCGTAAACAAACGAATCTCGCTTGAGATGGGCGGCAAGAACGCGGTGATCGTCATGGACGACGCGGATTTGGGCCTGGCGACGGATGGCATCCTGTGGAGCGCCTTCGGCACGTCCGGCCAGCGATGCACGGCCGCCAGCCGCGTGGTCGTCCACCGGTCGGTCCAGAAGGAACTGAGCGAGCGCCTGGTGGCCCGGGCCGGCGGGATGCGGCTCGGCAACGGGTTAGAGGCCACGACGGACATCGGTCCTGTGGTCACGGAGCGCCAGCTGGAGACGATCAACGACTACGTTCACGTTGGTCGTGCCGAGGGGGCCAGACTGGCGACGGGGGGGGAGATTGCCCGTGATGGCGAGTTGTCCCGGGGGTTCTTCCACCAGCCCACGGTTTTCGATGAGGTCCGGGCAGATATGCGCATCGCTCAGGAGGAGATCTTCGGGCCGGTGACCGCGTTGATTCCGGTCGACTCGCTCGACGAAGCCATCGATGTGGTCAACGGTGTCAAGTACGGCCTGTCGGCCTCCATCTTCACTGCCGACATCAACCGGGCGTTCCGGGCCATGCAGGACATTTTCACCGGCATCCTTTACGTCAACGCGGGCACCACGGGCGCGGAGATCCATCTCCCGTTCGGGGGAACCAAGGCAACCGGGAACGGGCACCGCGAGGCGGGCACTGCGGCCCTCGATTTCTTCACCGAATGGCAGAGCATCTACGTCGACTTCAGCGGCCGGTTGCAGCGGGCGCAGATCGACCCGATTGAGGAAGACGGCAAGCCTTAGCGAACGCGAGAGGAAGGGCCAGTGGGCCGCTCCATCGCCCTTCCTCTCGCCCGCCTCGGTCGCTCCTCGCATTCATGCGTCAATCGACCCGCGCGGAGCGCCCGTCGGCACGCCAGCGGCCAGCGAACCCCGTCGTCAAATGCTGTAGTCGGCGGTCACGACCTCCGCATGGGCACGGTCCACGAGGAGACGGAAAGAGATCGATGCCAGGAAGGCCTCGGAGCGTTCCTGGAGCTCGTGCCAGGTCTGGTGGATGACATCACCATCGAGCCGGCTTCCCGGGTGGGGGTGAGCGCGCCGGTCCGGTCCGTCCAGCACATGCAGGATGTCAAGCACCGTGATCTCGGCTGGATCCCGAGCAATCTCATGCCCGCCCAGCGGCCCACGCGTACTGCGGACGAATCCCGCCCGATTGAGGGCACCAAGCAATTGATGGAGATACGCTTCCGGAATACCCTGCCGGGCCGCTATGTCCCGGCTCTGCGTCGGGCCCTGACCGTGCCGCTCGGCTAGGTCAAACAGCGCCCGCACGCCGTAGTCGGCCCTGCTTGAGACCCGCATGGAGCACCTCGTTCATGCTGCCTAGCCGGTAGCCTTCGAGGTCCAGCGCGACATACTGGTAGCCGGCGGCCTTGATCCCCGCCACGATCTCGTCGTGGCGCTCGACGACCGTGGCCATCGCTGCGGGAGGAACCTCGATCCGGGCCACCGTGTCGTGGTGACGGACGCGGAAACCACGAAAGCCCATTCCCTTCAAGCACGCCTCTGCTGCCGCCACTTTCGCCAATTTCTCGACGGTGATCGGGTCACCATAGGCAAAGCGGGAGGAGAGGCAGGCAACGGCGGGTTTGTCCCAGGTCCGCAGCCCAAGGAACGCGGAGATCTCTCGCACCTCGCGCTTCGTCAAGCCCGCCTCCCGGAGGGGGCTACGAACACCCAGGTCCCGAGCGGCGCGCATCCCTGGCCGGAAGTCATCCGCATCATCGGCATTCGCCCCATCAACCACGACCCGAAGGCCGCGCACACGGGCAACCTCGGTGAGCCGGCCATACAGTTCCGTCTTGCAGAAGAAACAGCGCTGGTGGCTGTTGTTCGCGTACCGGGGATCGGTCAACTCCATCGTGGAGACGATGAGGTGCTCCGCTCCCATCTCCTCGGCGATAGCCGTCGCCTCGGCCATCTCGTCGGCGGCGTACGTCTGTGAGAGTCCTGTGGCAGCGACCGCCCGCTCACCAAGGGCGTCGTGGGCAACGCGAAGGACAAGTGTGCTGTCCACCCCACCGGAGAAGGAGACGAGGACAGACTCCATGTCACTCACGATGGACTGGAGCCGACGGTATTTCTCTTCTGCGGCGTGCTTCACAGTGCCCTCGGTACGGTGGGGTTGTCATGGAGAACGCTCATTCGACAGCGGACCAGGATGCTACCAGCGATCCAGCTTCCGCCGCAAGAAGGAGCGCGGCTTCTCCCGCGTTGGACTCGGCTTCGTTGTGGCTCGCCTGGAAGATGCGAGGTCCTCCCCATCGGTACGAAAAATGTTAGCGGCGGTTTGACATGATCTTGGAGACGTGGCTATAGTCCCTCATCGACAGTGTCGATTACCTGAGCACTTCGGCGTCTTTGATCTCTCCGTCGTCGTTTCCTTCCGGCGACCCCCGTGCAGTCCAAGCAAGCAGCGCTTGGGTGCGACGATGGGTTGGGAACGCGGATCGCCTGGGCTGAGAGGTGAGATGCGCTAGCTGACAAGCTAGAAGGGCAAACGGCTTACGGGCGGCAACGGAGGCGCTCGAAAGCTCAGCCGGCCACGGTGGCCGGGTGAGTGCTTGGGTCGGTAGCAGCGGAGGAGTTGACCCGATGCTTCGTCGCAATAGGCAGTTCGAGGAGTTGATCGGCGAGGTCCGTGCGGGCCGCGTTGACCGACGCGAGTTTTTGAAGCGAGCCGCGGCCATCGGGCTCTCGGCGTCAACAATCGGACTCGCCCTCCGGGCAGAGGCAGCCCTCGCCCAGGAGGGATCCCCTGCCGCCGCTGGGGCAGGCGAGACTATCACGTCCATCACCACTGAAGAGTACCTGAAAAACGTTCGGGAGGCGTTCCCGTTTGAGGAACCCCAGAACCAGGGTGGCCAAGTCATCCTCGGCGACTCGACGGATATCAGCACCGTCAACGCCATGCTTGCCGGAGATTCACCCACCTTTGACGTGATTCTGGGCACGGTATACGAAACGCTCTACGGCAGCAGCGTCATCAATGGTCAGCCGGTTCCGTCCGGCCTTGCCAACTTTTGGGAGATCGCGCCGGACGGGGTCACGTACACCTTCCATCTCAACGAGGACGCTGTCTGGCATGACGGTGAGCCTGTCACGGCTGAGGATGTCGTCTTCAGTTTTGACGCTGCCCTGAACCCCGAGACGGGAACCACGTATCTAACGTCCAACGAGGCGGCTATCGCATCCTATAAGGCGATCGACGAGCACACCTTCCAGCTCGTTGCGAAGGATCGACTGGTCACGTTCCTCTATGATGTCTTCGTACCGATCATGCCGAAGCATATCTGGGAGAACGTGCCGCCAGCGGAGTGGGCGACCGATCCCGGGAGCATTGGCACGGATCCGAGCCGGGTCATCGGGAGCGGCCCCTTCAAGTTCGTCGAGTGGGTCCAGGGCGACCATGTCACGTTGACCAAGTTCGACGACTACTACGCGGATGTCCCGAACATCCAAGAGTTCATCTTCCGCGTCCTCCCGGATGACGCTGCGGCAGTGCAGGCATTGCGCACCGGCGAGGTTGATATTGTCGACGGCGTCCCGCCGGCGCAGTTCGAAGAATTGGAGGCGGCCGAGGGCATTGAGGCGGAGGCGTACGACACATTTAGCTTCACCTGGTACGCCTACAATCTCGACCCTGAGAAAACCACTCTCTTCCAGGACAAAGAGGTGCGTCAGGCACTCTTCTACGCACTGGATCGGGAAGCCATCGTCGAGAACATCTTGCTCGGCTTCGGTGAGGTGGCACAGGGGACACAGCCAATTCTCTCCATCGCTTACGCTCCCGACAAGCTCGCGACGAGGTACGACTACAATCCTGAGCGTGCACAGGAGTTGCTGGAGCAAGCGGGCTGGGTCGATACCGACGGTGACGGCATTCGAGAGAAGAACGGCCAGCCACTCCGGTTCGAAGCAATGACCTCTGAGGGCGCCGCGACCAACGAGCAGATGATCGCCTACATGCAGGAAGCGTGGCGGGAGATCGGCGTCGACATGCAGCCGGTCTTTGTCCCGTTCCCAACTCTGCTCGATGCGATCAACGAGACTCACGACTTCGACATGGTTCTGCTTGGGTTCGGCTGGGATCCGTCCGGGAACCAGGAAGCCATGTTCGCCTGCGCTTCCTACGAGGGTTCATTCAATGTCATGAAGTACTGCAATGAGCAGTACGATGCGTTGAACGAACAGCAGAAGCGCGAGTTCGACCAGGCAGCTCGGATTAACCTGCTCATTGAGCAGTCAAACATCATCAATGACGACCTGCCGGTCGGGATCGTCGCGTTCCGTCAAGATCGCACCGCGTTCTCCGAGGCGTTGCACAACTTCTTCCCCATCGGCCTCGGTCTCCTCTGGAGCCTGTCGTACATCTGGGTCGAGCAGTCGTAGCACTGTAGACCATCGTCCGTGTGTGGGGGCGCCAGGGCCCCCACACACACTCACCTCCGGGCAGCCGCCACATCAGAGGGTCGCAACCTCCCATCTCCCCGCCTTCGACCACTTCGGTAGAGAGAGGCCAGTCGTTATGGCACGATTCGTCATTACTCGGCTCCTCCAGATGATCCCGCTGCTCATCGGCATTACCTTCCTCACGTTCGCAATCGTCAATTTAGTTCCCGGCAGTCCCGTGTCCAGGTACGAGTTCAACCCTCGCGCCAGGCCCGAGGATATCGAGCGAATTAAGCGGAACCTGGGTCTCGATCAGCCGTGGCCCGTGCGCTATGTGCAGTGGCTGGGCAACGTCGCCCGCGGCGATCTCGGCATCTCCTTAGTCAACTACACTCCGGTACGCGCGCGAATTCTTAATGTGCTGCCGAACACGCTGCTTCTGACGATGACATCGCTCGTCTTCGCCCTCCTCCTTTCAATCCCGGTCGGCATTTATGCGGCGGTGAAACGCAACTCCTGGTTCGACAACGTTTCGACCGTCGGCTCCATAGCGACCTTCGCGATGCCCTCGTTCTGGCTTGGTCTCCTGTTGATTCTGCTCTTCGCCGTCAAGTTCTACGAGTGGGGATTGCCCTCCCTGCCGGCCGGCGGGACCCGCACCCTTCGGGGCGAGACAGGGTTCCTGGATCGAGTCCAGCATCTCATTCTGCCCTCCCTCGCGCTTGGATTGGTACAGCTGGCCGCCTGGATGCGTTACATCCGCTCCTCGATGCTGGAGGTAATCCGACAGGACTTTGTTCGTACCGCCCAGGCGAAGGGATTGCGGGATCGCGTCGTGCTTTACAGTCACGCCTTCCGCAATGCGTTGCTCCCGCTCGTCACCCTGGTTGGCCTCTCCATCCCCGACCTCTTCGGTGGTGCCGTCATCATCGAACAGGTCTTCGCGTGGAACGGGGTGGGCCGACTCATCAACGATGCCGCGCAAAGCAGCGACTACACGTTGGTCATGGGCGCCGTTCTGATGCTGGCAGTACTTACCCTGCTGGCCAACCTCTTGGCGGACGTCCTCTACGCCATTCTCGATCCGCGAATTAGGTACGATTGAGCTACCAGGGCCCAGCGCCTCTGTTTCCTGGTTCGCGATCTTCGCGCTGCTTCATAAAGAGTCGTTGAGGAGCGATAACGACATGGCACAGCGAACTCAGCGCCTGACGGCAGAGGTTGCCCCCGAAAGAGTGGAGAGACTGGATCCGAATACCCTCAGCCGGAACGAACTCCGCTCGACTCCAGGGCTGTATCGGCGCGCCTGGCGCCGCTATCGACGGAACAAGATCGCGATGGTTGCCCTGTCCGTGTTCGTCGTCATCGTATTGTTCGTACTCTCAGCGGACATGCTCTCAAGGTACGTGACGCACGTGACCTACTGGAAGGGCAACTTGCGGGGCCAGTTCCTCGCCCCGTTCAGCGAGGGACACATTCTCGGCACTGACTCCAACGGGCGTGATGTCCTGACGCGCCTGGCCTACGGCGGACGGGTCTCCCTGCTGGTCGCGGGCCTTGCGGTACTCACCACGCTCACAATCGGTAGTGCAGTCGGAGCGATAGCTGGCTACTTCGGTGGGTTCCTGGATTCGTTCTTCATGCGACTGGTCGATGTTCTGCTTGCAATCCCGGGTCTGCCACTCCTCATTCTGATCTTTGCATTGTACCGGCCGAACGCCGCTGGCCTAGCCATCGTCCTAGGTTTATTAAGCTGGGCCGGAGTTGCCCGCCTGATCCGCGGAGAAGTCCTGTCCATCCGAGGGAGGGATTACGTTGACGCAGCGCGGGTGATCGGCGCATCAAACGGACGCATCATCTGGCGCCACATCTTCCCGAACATCGTGCCGATCATCGTGGTGTGGATTTCCCTAGCAATCCCCAGCGTCATCCTCGCGGAGGCGGCATTGAGCTACTTGGGCTTTGGCGTCCAGGTGCCGACGCCATCTTGGGGCAACATGCTCCAAGGCGCCAAGGACTACTACACCCGGTCCTGGACTAACGTCTTCATTCCGGGCTTCATGATTTACATCACCGTCCTTGCCATCAACCTTGTTGGGAACGGTCTACGGGACGCCCTTGATCCGCGCCTGAACGACTAGCGCTCACAGTGATCGTCCGGCATTCCCTGAGAGAGTGTTCCCTCACCAAGGGCGCCGTGCGAGTCCTGACATCCTCAACTTCGAAATATCGTGATTGGGTAGCACGGCCGGCACTTCATCGAACCGCAAGACGAATAAGGGGCGGCGCGTCATAGCGCCGCCCCTTATTCGTGGTGATTAAGAGTGAACTAGGTCTAGTTCTCTCCTGAGAAGGGCGGACGACCCCGGCTGTCCGCCGGGCGGCTCGACAACCCCTGGCGCTCCCCGTCAGGCTCGGGGCGACGGCCCACCGGAGGGCCGCTCCGAGGGCGGTCGTCCCCCTGGGGGCCGCCGGGTCCTCGATCCGGACGGCGCGGTCCTCGGTCGAACCGATCACTGCCAGGCCGAGGCCCCCGTTCGGCCTTCGGTTCCGGAAGCTCTCCCGTGATGGCCGCTCGCCGGGAGAGGCTAACTTTGCCGTTGGGTGCGACCTCGGTGACCATCACCTTCACCTCGTCGCCGACGTTCAACACGTCTTCGACGCGGTTGACGCGGATGGCGGGGTCCTCGGACAACTCCGAGATGTGAACCAGTCCATCCTTGCCCGGCAGGAGCTCGACAAATGCGCCATAGGGCATGATGCTCACCACCTTGCCGGTATAGATCTCCCCCCGCTCAATGCGGATCTCCTGGGTCAAGCCCAGGATTTTGGCGATGGCTCGCTCCGCGCCTGCCGGATCGGCCGAGGAGATGGAGACGGTGCCGTCGTCCTCGATGTCGATCTTGGTCCCGGTCTCCTCCTGCAACGAGCGAATCATCTTGCCGCCGGGGCCGATCACCGCGCCAATTTTCTCCGGGTTGATCTTGAGGCGCTGAACCCGTGGAGCGAACGGCGACAACGATTCCCGCGGTTCGGCAATGGTCTCTGCCATCTTGCCGAGGATGTGCTGTCGACCGGCGTGCGCCTGCTCCAGGGCCTGCCGCATGATCTCGGCGGTGATGCCCTTGACCTTGATATCCATCTGGATCGCAGTGACACCGACGCTCGTGCCGGCCACCTTGAAGTCCATGTCGCCGAGAGCGTCCTCCATCCCTTGGATGTCCGTGAGGACCGTGAAGCCGCCGCTCTCACCCCCGGTAATAAGGCCCATCGCCACGCCGGCCACCGGCGCCGAGATCGGGACTCCGGCGTCCATCAACGCCATGCTGCTCCCGCAGACGCTGGCCATCGAGGTGGACCCGTTGGAGCTGACCACCTCCGAGACCAGGCGCATGGTGTAGGGGAACTCGTCGGCATCGGGAATCACGGCGAGCAGGGCCCGCTCTGCCAGGGCGCCGTGGCCGATATCGCGACGACTCGCCCCTCGGAGCCGCCGCACCTCGCCGACACTGAACGGCGGGAAGTTGTAGTGGTGGATATAGCGCTTACGGTCTTCCGGGCTGATCGAATCCAGACGCTGTTCCTCGGCCGTCGACCCCAGCGTGACCGTCGTGACGACCTGGGTCTGTCCCCGGGTGAAGATGGCTGATCCGTGAGTCCGCGGCAGGTAGCCGACCTTGCTCCAGATCGGCCGCACCTCGTCCGGGCGCCGCCCGTCCGGGCGGATACCCTCGCGCAGGATGCTGCCCCGCACCTCCTCCTTCAGCAGCCCCTCGAACGCGTCCGTGAGGTCTTTGGCAGCGTAGCGAGGCTCGGCACCGTCCTCACCACCGGCAAGGTGAGCGAGAACCTCCCGCTTTAGCCCACTGGTGCCTTCCAGTCGAACAACCTTGTCAGGGTTCCGGACCGCACTGGCGAGGCGGTCGCCCAAGAAGTCCCGCACAGCCGCGATCAACTCCGAGTTCTTCTCGGGCGGGGTGAAGAGCCACTTTTCCGTGCCGACCTGGGCTGCCAGCTCGCGCTGAATCGCGACGAGGCGCTTGATCTCCTCATGAGCGGCAGTGAATGCCTCCAACAAGGTGGCTTCGGGCAACTCCTGCGCCTCACCCTCCACCATCATGATCGCGTCGTCCGTCCCCGCCACAACCGCGTCCAGGGCGCTGTCCGCCAGGTCAAGGTTGGTCGGGTTGACGACGACCTGTCCGTCGATGTACCCGACTCTGACGGCCGCGATCGGCCCCTCGAACGGAATGGGGGAAATCGTGAGAGCTGCGGACGCGGCAATGATGGAGAGCGTATCGGGGTCATTCTCCTGGTCCGCCGACATCACCGTGTTGATGATCTGAACCTCGGCCCGGTAACCCTTCGGGAAGAGCGGCCGGATTGGACGGTCCGTGAGCCGCGCTGCCAGGATTGCCGCCTCGGTAGGGCGGCCTTCTCGCTTGATGAACCCGCCCGGAATCTTGCCGGCGGCGTACATCCGCTCCTCGTAGTCCACGGTGAGCGGGAAGAAGTCCATGTGCTCCTTCGGCTCCCGCTCGCCGACCACCGCGGCCAACACCATCGTGTCGCCGTAGCGGATAAGCACGGCGCCATGAGCCTGTTCCGCCAGGAGGCCCGTCTCCAAGGAAAGCGTGCGTCCCGCGACCTCCGTCGAGACCGTCTTGACGCGCGTCGTGTAATCCAGTGCCATCCGGTTAGATCCTCCAATACCGCGGTACCGCATCTCGGGCACCCCGCGGCTCGAACTGCGCCGCCATCGTTTCGGCGGCAGCGAGAGTGACGCCTGGGTAGGACCGCGGAGTGATGAGGGACTGGGGTGTGCCGGCGCCGGTTCTGGCCGCGCCGGCACACCCCAATTCCTCATCTCGCTCGTCTCCCAAGCCGACTTGTCACACCATGCGTTCCCCTTTCCGTGATCGGCACCAAGGCAATGACGAAGCCCAGGGCGGAGCGCCCTGGGCCGTTAACATGATCGTGCTAGCAATGAACGTCAGGATCCCGCCGGCCGAGGTGGGACGCGCGAGAGGAGAGGCAAAAACGGCCGGGCCTACTTTCGGAGTCCGAGCCGTGCAATGGTCGCCCGGTACCGCTCAATGTCCTTCTCGCTCAGGTACGCGAGCAACCTGCGGCGACGGCCCACGAGCTTGAGGAGCCCCCGCCGGGAATGGTGATCGTGCTTGTGCTCACGGAGATGGCCGGTCAATCCATTGATGCGCTCGGTCAAAAGCGCGATTTGCACCTCTGGTGAACCCGTGTCGGACTCGTGCGTCCGGAACCCCGTGATAATGTCGTCCTTCTGTGCTCGCTGCAACGCCATGCGGCGGGGCCTCCTCTGCACCAATCCTTCACTTCGATGGGCGCAGTCTAACTGCGCTTGTCAACACCCGAGTATAGCACGCGATTCTGGTCGAACGACATCCTACGTACTCGTTTTTTGCTTCGTCGCCCATGGCTCCGGTACCATCCCTCCTGAGTCGAGCAACCGGGCGAGAAGGGGTAGTGAGTCTCACCATGCTGGGAGTTATTGGTGGAAGCGGTTTCTATGATCTCCCGGAGATCGAGGAAGCGCGAGATTATGACCTGACGACCCCCTACGGCAAGCCCAGCGACGCCATCCGCGTCGGGCGGCTTGGCGAGATGGAGATCGCATTCCTTTCTCGTCACGGCCGTGGGCATCGCCTGACGCCCTCGGAGCTGCCCTACCAAGCCAACATCTACGCCATGAAGGAGGCTGGCGTCACCCACCTCCTCAGCATCAGCGCGGTAGGAAGCCTGAAGGCAACCTTACCGCCCCTCTCTCTGGTGCTACCAGATCAAATCATCGACCGCACCGTCGCCCGTCCCCGATCGTTCTTCGGTCAGGGTGTGGTGGCCCATGTCGGCATCGCGGATCCATTCTGTCCGCATCTCCGCGAGCGCCTTGCCGCCGTCATAATGGGCTCGGGACGAGATCACCAGTACGGAGGGACCTACGTCTGCATCGAGGGCCCGCAGTTCTCGACAAAGGCTGAATCTCAGCTCTACCGCTCCTGGGGGGCCAGCATCATCGGCATGACCGCCATGCCGGAGGCCCGTCTGGCGCGAGAAGCTGAGCTGTGCTACGCGACCCTTGCCCTGGTCACGGACTTTGACGTCTGGCACGAAACGGAATCCCCTGTGACGGTTGAGACGGTGATGGCGAACCTTGTCGCGAACGTTGAGGCTGGGCGCGAACTTATCCGCGGCGTGGCCACCGGCGGCATGCTCCCTGGTGACTGTGATTGCCGTCACGCTCTCCGGAACACGATTGTTACGGATGTTGCCGCGGTGACGGCGGAGGCGAGGCAGCGTCTCGGCATCATCGCCAATGGCTATCTTCCAGCCACCGGTGATCCAAGCTCGTGATTGGCCGCCCCACATTCCGGTCGACCGAACTTCAGCTCCTGATCGCGCCCTCCCTCTTGGCAATCGTGGGATTACTTACGATCTTCCTTGCTCCGCGTGGCACCGTCATGTGGACCTGGTCTGACATCTGGGTCAGCTTGGCCTACGTCGGCGTGGTGACGATTATCAGCCTCTCCTTCAGTCTCCTCGGCTTCCGGGGCGATCAGGTTCTCTTCCCCGTGACCGTGACCCTGGCCGGGTTGGGGTTGCTGATGATTCAGCGGCTCCACCCAGATTTGACCGCGATCGACCCGGACTACGCGGGTCTCGCGCAAAAGCAACTCATCTATCTTGGTGCCGGGCTGGCTGTTCTTTGGGGAACGGTGGTGGTGTTCCGCCGCGTCGATCTCCTCCGGCGCTACAAATACACCTGGCTGCTCCTGAGCCTCGGCCTGCTGGCAATCACCTTTCTCTTCGGCACGGAGATCAACGGTGCGAAGTTGTGGCTCACCATCGGCCCCTTCCAAGCTCAACCCTCGGAGATCGTCAAGATTACCCTGGTAATTTTCCTCGCTGGTTACCTAGAGGACAATCGGGATGTCCTCGCGGCGAGCTGGCACTTTGGGCCCCTGCGACTTCCTCCGCTCCCGTATCTGCTGCCGATGGGGTTGATGTGGGCCTCCTCCCTGATGGTCCTCGTCATCCTGAACGACCTCGGCTCGGCCCTGCTCTTCTTCGGGATCTTTCTTGCCATGCTCTACGTCGCCAGTGGGCGCGCCCTCTACGTTGCCATCGGCCTACTCTCCTTCGCGGCCGCGTCCTGGGGCGCCTTTCAGGCATTCGGGCGAATCGGCCTCCGGGTCCAGAACTGGCTCGATCCTTGGCAAGACCCCTTGGATGTAGGGTACCAACAGGTCCAGTCCGACTACGCGCTAGCTAGCGGCCAACTCTTGGGCAGCGGGCTCGGAATGGGACGACCTTGGTACATCCCTGAGGTCCAGACCGACTTCATCTTTTCGGCGATCGGGGAGGAACTCGGGCTGCTCGGCGCCGTCGCCGTGCTCGCCCTCTACTTTCTCCTGGTGATGCGCGGCTTCACCATCGCGCTGCGAACAGGGGACCGCTTTGCGCGCCTCACCGCTGTCGGATTGGCAACCATTCTTGGCATACAGACGGTGATCATCACCGGCGGCGTCATCCGACTCATCCCACTCACCGGGATCACCTTGCCGTTTGTTTCGTACGGCGGGAGTTCGCTGCTCACGAATTTTCTCATTATCGGCCTCCTCCTCAATATCTCCGAATCGAACCGACGCCAGGCCTAACACCTCGAAGTGTCCTAGGGGACGCTCCGACCCTCGGGAGGAATCAGGCATCATGCCACCCACTGTTCGTGCCGTCGCCGTCGCGCTCTTCCTCGCGGCGATTGCCCTTGGACTCCGCACGGGAAGCGGCATCAGCGATGCTCGCTGGCTTGCGATTCTCGGCGCGGCTTGGCTGCTGCTGATTGTCGCCCTTTGGCCACGGTTGCCCGCGGGGCTCCCACAGTTCAACCGCACGGTTGTGCGTACCGCGCTTGTCCTGACGACGATCTTTGCAATCCTGAGCATCCAACTGGTTCGCATTCAAGTCGTTCAAGGGGATGTCACGGCGCAGCGCGTGGCTCGCGCTGCGAACGGCGACTCGCTCGCCAATCCTCGTCTACAGAATGAAAGCCTGAGCATCAGACGCGGCCGCATGTTTGATCGCAATGGAGTTCTTGTCGCCGACACCGTGAGGCAGGGGGATGTCTGGGCTCGGGTGTATCCCGAGCCGGAGTCTGCCTACCTCGTCGGATACTACTCACCGCTCCGATACGGCAACGCCGGTCTTGAAGCGAGCTTCGACGACGAATTGTCCGGCCGAGCGGCGAACAACCCCTTCGTCCGTTGGGAGAACGAGCTCCTCAACCGCTCGCAGACCGGCGTCGATCTGCAACTCACCCTCGACGCGAATCTCCAGCGTCACGCCCATGAGCTGCTCGACGGGCGTCCAGGGGCGGTGGTGCTGCTGGAGGTGGGGACAGGAGCGGTCCATACCATGGCCAGCAACCCGAACTACGATCCGAACCGGCTCTTCACGGGGAACCCCGGCGACGCTGAAGCTGCCGGAGTGTACTGGGAACGTTTGATATCGGATGAGGACGCTCCCCTCGTCCTCCGAGCCACGGAAGGTCTCTTTTCCCCCGGCTCGACCTTCAAGACGGTCACGGCCTCAGCCGCCGTCGATTCTGGTCTCGCCAACCCCTCGTCAACCTACGAAGACGACGGTGCGCTCGTCGTCGAGGGCCACACCATCCCTGAGTTCAACCGGCCGGACGACACGATCGATACGTGGACTTTGAGCGACGGCCTTGCGTGGTCCCTCAACGTGGTGCTCGCTAGGGTCGGTCTCCAACTCGGACCCGAGGGGCTGCAGGAATACGCGACGCGGTTCGGGTTCGGTGAGGAGATTCCGTTCGACCTCCCGGTCGCCCGGAGCCAACTTGCCTCTACCCCGGATTTCCTCGACTCCCCGGCTGCCTTAGCTGACACGGCGTTCGGTCAGGGTCAGATCTTGACGACGCCGCTGCAAATGGCCCTTGTTGCCGCTGGGATCGCCAACGACGGGGTCATCATGCAGCCCTATTTGGTCTCCGGCACTCGCGATGGGGAGGGGAATCTCACACGCGAGACCGAGCCGAGCGTTTGGCAACGCCCCATCAGTTCTGAGAGCGCCGCGCAAGTGCAGGACATGATGGTCAACGCGGTCGAGAATGGATACGCCGCCGGCGCCCAGATCGAGGGCCTGGTTGTCGGCGGGAAGACAGGGACCGCTGAAGTGGACAACGGTGAGCCGCATGCCTGGTTCATCGCGTTCGTCGGGGACCCAGAACCCCGGTACGCCGTCGCGGTGGTCCTTGAACATGGTGGGGTCGGTCTCGGGGATTCACTCGCTATCGCACGGGACATGCTCGCTGCGGCCATGGCGGAAGAGACAGTGCCCTAGGAGTCAGTGTCCGGACCGTTTCTTCACAAGATGTGAGAAAAGCGCGAACGAACGCGACAGTTCACCGTGTCCAACACTGACGGATTCGTCAAAAAATGGTAGAATTAGGCATGTCGGAACGCATTCGACGCCGCGTCGAGGCGGCTCGGCGGCGCCAATTTGAGCGCCTCGTCCAGCGGGCGTTAGACGACCTGCCGGATGGAATCCTCTCGATGCTCGACAACGTGGATGTGGTGATCGAGGACGAGCCGGGAGACACGGATCAAGCGGGTGGCCACTCGGAAGGTGGGGAGCTATTTGGCCTCTACCTCGGTGTCCCGCGGACCGAACGAGACTCCAGCTACTCCATGGTCTTGCCAGACAAGATCACGCTCTTCCGGGGCCCACTCGAACGATCCTGTGGATCACCTGCTGAACTCGCTCGCGAAGTTCGGGTGACGGTGGTCCACGAACTGGGGCATCACCTCGGGCTGGATGAGGACCAACTCGAAGAGCTTGGATGGGGGTGACCGGGGAGAGGAAGGTGCATGCACCAAAGGCACCGCTTCGGAGATGGAGATGCAGTCCTAGGCCGTGCTTCCTTGATTGAGCATCTTCACCGTGAGTCGGTCCAGGTGGCCGGCCGTGACGGAACCTTCGACCCCACTGGACACACAGGCCGACGTGGAGGCGATGAGCATGACCAGTCGGTCTCGCGTTGGCCAGCACCAGAGCGGCCGCGCCAGGCGCTGCGTCGTTGGTTAGGCATCCACCTCTACCAAGCAACCTTACGGCCTTGAGTCCGTTCTCGACCCGAACGATCCAGCTTCCTGCTAGAACTGCGTAGATAAGGAGCGCTATCTCGATGGCTGCCACCGCAAAAACTGTCCCAGTGAGCTACGACGCGAGCAATATCCAGGTTCTGGAAGGCCTTGAGGCCGTGCGGCGGCGCCCGGGGATGTACATCGGCAGCACCGACCAAAGGGGGCTGCACCATCTCGTTCGAGAGATCGTTGACAACTCTGTTGACGAGGCGTTGGGCGGTCATTGCTCGTCGATCGTCGCCCGAATCGGGGCGGACAACGTCGTCACAGTCTCAGACGATGGACGTGGCATTCCCGTCGACAAGCACCCGAAGATGAACACCTCCGCGCTTGAGGTCATCATGACCGTGCTCCACGCCGGCGGGAAGTTCGGCGGCGGAGGCTACAAGGTATCGGGCGGGCTCCATGGCGTGGGCGCCTCGGTGGTCAATGCACTCTCGGAATGGTGCCGGGTCGAAGTCAAACGGGCTGGGAAGCTCTACCGCCAGGAGTACCGGCGCGGCAAGCCTTCGGGCCCGGTCAAGCTGGTTGGCAAGGTTGAGCCTGACGACCATGGCACGACGACATCATTCCTCGCTGATACCGAGATCTTCGTCGGCGGCCACGACTATAGCTACGACGCGCTGGTCCAGTGGTTCCGGGAGACCGCGTACCTGACAAAGGGACTCCGCCTGACATTGATTGACGAGCGCGCCGACAAGGAAGCGACGTTCTACTTTGAAGGCGGCATCGTCTCCTTCGTTCGGCACCTCAACCGCAACCGCACCGCAGTCCATGATCGTCCCTTCTATGTCCAGCGCGAAACCCCCGCCTGCATGGTTGAGGTCGCGCTGCAATACAACGACAGCTACGGCGAGTCGACGCACACGTTCGCCAACAATATCAACACGATCGACGGCGGAACGCACCTGTCGGGATTCAAGTCGGCGCTGACCCGCACCATCAACGAGTACGCGAAGCGCAACGGCTTCCTCAAGGGGGACGAAACCCTCTCGGGTGAGGACGTTCGTGAGGGTTTGACGGCCATCGTCTCTGTGAAGCTGGGTGAGCCACAGTTTGAAGGCCAGACCAAGGGCAAGCTCGGCAATGCGGAAGTGGCCGGCGCCGTTCAAACCGTCGTGAATGAAGGGTTGGGCGCATTCCTGGAGGAGAACCCTCAGGTCGCCAAGCGGGTGATTGAGAAGTGCCTCAACGCGGCGCGTGCTCGGGAGGCCGCTCGAAAAGCACGGGAATTGGTCCAGCGCAAGGGCGGGTTGGACAGCTTCAGCTTGCCGGGCAAGCTCGCTGATTGCTCGGAGCGCGATCCGGCCCGCGCCGAGCTGTACATCGTCGAGGGTGATTCGGCAGGCGGCTCCGCGAAGCAGGGGCGCGACCGGCGGTTCCAGGCCATCCTTCCCCTTCGGGGTAAGATCCTGAACGTGGAGAAGGCCCGCCTTGACAAGATGCTCCAGAACAACGAGATTCGGACGCTGATCACCGCGCTCGGGACATCGGTTGGCGAGCAATTTGACGTCTCAAAACTGCGTTACCACCGCGTCATCATCATGACGGACGCGGATGTTGACGGCGCTCACATCCGAACCCTGCTCCTCACCTTTTTCTTCCGGCACCTGGAGCCCCTTATTCTCGACGGCCGGGTTTTCATCGCGCAGCCGCCGCTCTACCGCATCAAGGCCGGTAAAGAGGAGGCATGGGTCTACAACGAGGAGCAGCGGGAGGCGGCCATGAAGCGGCTCGGCGAGAAGGCCGAGGTGCAGCGCTATAAGGGTCTTGGCGAGATGAATCCTGACCAGCTCTGGCAGACGACCATGGATCCGGCGCAACGCACGCTAATGCAGGTCAACATCGACAACGATGTCGCCGCGGACGAGACCTTCGACATGCTGATGGGCAGCGCCGTGCCACCCCGCAAAAAGTTCATCCAGACCCATGCGCGCGAGGTCCAAAACCTCGACGTTTAAAGCTGCGCTCCGTCGCCAAAATTCCCGGTTCTCCTGTAGCGCCTTTACGAGTGGCCTGCCCCGACCCCTTAACCGGCTCGGGGCAGGCCGTTTTATGTGCTGTGATGCAGGTCTTGCTGATTTCCTCTGGGAAAGCCCCCGCCTTTCTCCCTGCTCCCACGCAGCAAAAATGAGGGCATCGATCGCCGGGAGTCGGCCGCGGCGGCATGTGCTAGAGTCACCGGCTGGGTCGGCTTAGCTCGGGACTGCGTTGGGGAAGGACGTGGGGATGCGGATAGCGGTCGACGCGATCGGCGGGGATCAGGGTCCAGCAGTCGTGGTGCCGGGCGCTGTCGACGGGGCGCGGATGTTCAATGTCGCTCTGTGCCTGGTCGGCCCCGAGGCCGTCATCCGTCACCACCTGAGCTCGGTCGACACGGCCGGGGTCGATGTCCACGTGGTCGACGCGCCCGATGCGATCGAGATGGATGAGCATCCGGCCCAGGCAATTCGGCGAAAACCGAGAGCCAGCATTCCGGTTGCCCTCCGGGAGGTCCAGGAAGGCCGCGCCAATGGAGTTGTCTCTGCCGGGAATAGTGGGGCGGTGATGGCGGCGGCTCTTCTGGTCCTTGGCCGGATCGCGGGGATTGACCGGCCCGCAATCGGCTCATTTCTCCCGTCCGTTCGATCCCGCACCCTGGTCCTCGACCTTGGCGCGGTAACGGACCCGAAACCGCACCACCTCGTTCAGTTTGCCCTCATGGGACGGGTGTACGCGGAGCGAATCCTCGACCTGAGCAATCCGACGGTTGGTCTATTGAGTAATGGCGAGGAACCGACCAAAGGCAATCAGTTTGTGCAGGAGGTTTATCCCCTCCTCGCTGGTGTCGACGGTCTCAATTTCAAAGGGAATGTCGAGGGGAAGGACGTGCCGCTCGGCACCGTCGACATTGTGGTTACTGATGGCTTCACGGGAAATGTCGCCCTGAAGGTTGCCGAAGGGATAGCGACGATGATGACTGATTTGCTCCGCTCAGAATTGACCGCCACCCTACCTCGCAAGCTTGCGTCGCTCATGCTTCGACCGGCGTTCCGAACCGTGCGAGCTCGCCTCGACTACAGCGAGATTGGCGGAGCACCGCTCCTTGGCGTCGACGGGACTGTGGTCATCGCCCATGGGAGGTCGGACGTGAAAGCCATCATGAACGCCGTCGGCGTTGCCCGGAGATCGGTTGAAGCCGACCTGCCGGGTGGGATCCGGGAGGCCGTCGCTGGCCCGCGGGGGGGCAAGGAAGTCGAGGAGTCGCCTGTTGTGTCCCAGGAGATAGCCCCCGACCGGAGGCGGGGGGCAGTTTAGCCTGAATCTCCCACAGCGCGCTTAAGCTGCGTCCCTGGTCGGAAGGCCGGGCTTCGTCTCCGACTAATCATCATGGCGTCACCGGTGCGCGGATGCCGGCCCTGGCGAGCGGCGCGCTCGGTGACGCGAAAGGTTCCAAAGCCGCTAATGGCGACTTCGTCACCGTTGGCCAAGGCGCCCTGCACGGCAGAGAACACCGCATTCACCGCTGCCGACGCCTGAGCCTCCGTCAGGGTCGCCTCGGCCGCGACGATCCGCGTTAGGTCTTGCTTCCTCATCCCTCTCCTCCACTGCGCGGCATCTCATTACATGCTAGTGAGCCTTTGCAGAGCTGCAAGAGACCCCGTAGCCTACCACCTCCTACAATAGATTCCCGGTGCCCCATCAAGGCAGAGCGGTGCCCGGGCTTGGTCCCGGCCGTGCCCCCCGTCGGGGGCCGCGCCGTCGCTGCCTGGCCGCCTCAAACAACATGACGGCACCGGCAACCCCAACGTTCAGGGACTCGAGACCTCCCAGCAGCGGGATGCGCACGGAGGTGGTCGCCAACGATGCGGCGTCGGTGGTCACGCCGTCGGCCTCCGAACCAAGAATCAATGCGGCTGGCTGGGTCCAGTCCAGGCCCTCGTAGGGCACCAACCCGTCCGCCGCCGCCAGCGCGCGGAGCGGACAGGTTGCCTCGAGACTAGCCCGCCTGTCGGAGTGGAGGGACGCGATCGGTATTCGGAAGTGAGCTCCCATCCCGGCTCTCACAGCCTTCGGATGGTAGGGATCCACTGTTTCATCCGACAGCAGAACGGCGGTCACCCCTGCTCCTACCGCCGCTCTCAGCAGCGTACCAAGGTTCCCGGGATCCCGCACCCGGTCAATCACGACGTAGAGGGGTGAGCGCGTGGAGGCCTCGGGAACCTCGGCAAACGGAAAAACCGCCAGGGTCCCCTGGGGTGTCACGGTATTACTCACATCATCGAACAGGGCTGAAGCGACGATCCGCATGGGAACCTGTGGGCGGAGTGACCGAAGCCACTCTGGTTCCGTTTCCACCCGATCCTCGCGGACAAGGAGCAGCGTAGGGACGGCACCAGCCAGCAATCCGTCCTCGATCGCCCGGTCTCCTTCAACGACGAACGCCCGCTCCGCATAGCGCTTTTGGCGCCGTTGGAGCGAGCGTACGTACTTCAGCCCAGCATTGGATGGACTACGGATAACCGGGTCTGCCCCTGGTCCTTCTGGCGTTGGTCGCGGCAATGGGGGCTAGGCCAGCGCCTGCTTTGCGACCGAAGCCACCTCCGCGAAGGCCGCCTCGTCCCGCACGGCCAGGTCAGCGAGCATCTTTCGATCAACCGCAACGCCGGCGGAATTGAGCCCCTGGATGAGGCGGCTATACGGGATGCCGTTCATGCGGGCAGCCGCGTTGATGCGGGTGATCCATAGCCGGCGCATATCTCGTTTGCGCGTCCTCCGGTCACGGTAGGAGTACATAAGGGCACGCATCAACGACTCGTGCGCGCGCTTGTACAGCCGGTTGTTGGTGGCGCGATGCCCCTTGACTTGGGCCAGCACCTTCTTGTGCCGCTTATGCGCGGCGACACCTCTTTTAACGCGGGCCATGCTGCTCCCCAATCGTCGAAGGTCAAACGACCTGTTGTGCTTCGTCCTGCCCTAGCTGCCGTAGGGGAGCAAGCGCTCAACCCGCTGGCGATCCGCGTTGTCGAGCGGCAACATGCGGTCGAAGGCCCGCTTCACCCTAGGCGCCTTGCGGCGGCGGAAGTGGCTCTTCATCCCCTTGGTCCGCATGATCTTACCCGTCGCGGTAACCTTGAAGCGCTTCTTGGCGCCCTTATGCGTCTTAAGCTTCTGCTTCGTCACGGGTATGAGCCCCTTCCTTTTCCTGCTGACTTTGTTTCGGCTTGAGCGGACCGAAGTGCATGGTCATCGCTCGCCCTTCCATCCGAGGCGGCTGCTCGACGTTGCCATGCGGCCGAAGCTGCTCAGCCAATTGATCAAGCAGTCCCCTCCCGATGTCGGGGTGGGCCATCTCTCGTCCGCGAAAGAGGACGGTCAGCTTTACCTTGTCCCCACCGTCGAGGAACTTGGCAGCTTGACGGCCCTTGGTCTCCAAATCGTGGTCGTCGATCTTCGGGCGAATCCGCACCTCTTTGAGCTCGACCACGTGCTGATTCTTGCGCGACTCCCGCTCTTTTCGGCTCTGTTCGTAGCGGAATTTGCCGTAGTCCATCAAGCGGCAGACGGGCGGCATCGCGTTTGGCGCAACCTCGACGAGATCCAACCCGCGCTGCCGGGCCATCTCCAGCGCGTCCCGCGTCGGGATGACCCCAACCTGCTGGCCTTCTTCGTCAATCAGTCGCACTTCTCGGATGCGAATGCGCTCGTTAACACGGGTTTGGACTGGTCTGGTGATGGTTGGCCTCCCTAGCCTGCTCAGAAATTCGTGCCTCCCTCGACGGCAATCAGGTAACCGCAGGGAAAGGCACAGGGGATCCGCCGCCATTGGCGGGACCTCACGAGTCTACATTGCCACGGTCTTCTCGTCAATCAAAAGACGAATGCGTAGTCGGCGTGGCGCCCTGCCCACTGAAGTACTCTCGGGTGGCGGCTTCGTCTCGGACGAGCTGGGCCACGAGCGCATTCAGCCCTTCAAAGGTGGCGTCCTCCCGTAGTCGCTGGAGGAGGTCAACGTTGAGCGGCCGACCGTAGAGGTCATCATCAAAATCGAGGAGGTGAGTTTCGACGAGCCGTGCGCCCGTGTTGACCGTCGGCCTCGTTCCGACATAGGTCATCGCGGGGTGGTCGGTGACGACATTCGGGATCGTCGTGCGACTCGCGTAAATGCCATCCGCGAGGGGCACCAGTTCTGGAGCAGGTTGAACGTTGGCCGTGGGATACCCGATCGTGCGTCCGAGGTGGGCGCCGTGGATGACCGGGCCGGTAACACGAAAAGGCCGGCCAAGCAGTCGCTCCGCAAACGCGACATCTCCCTCCTGAACCGCTCGCCGGATGGCGCTACTACTTACGATGCCGCCGTCGTCCGCGAGTCTCTTCACGGCATGGACATTGAACCCAAGACGGGCTCCGATCTCCTGTAACCGGGGAAGATCGCCAGACCGGTTACGACCGAGCGCGAAGGCTTCGCCGACCCACAGCTCTATCGGCTGAGCGCACCGGTGCATCTCCTCCAAAAAGGCTTCAGGCGACAGCTCCGAGAGGCTCCGGCTGAAGGCCAGGGTCGTGATTTCGTCCAGTCCCGCTATCGCCAAACGCTGGATTTTCTCCTCCGCCGAGCAGATTCGACCCGGGAACGCATCCGGGCGAAGGACCATGGCCGGGATTGGCTCGAAGGTGACAGCCATCGCCAGGACATCCAGCGCCCGTGCCCGCTTGACCGTTTCGGCCAGTAGGAAGCGGTGACCGAGGTGCACCCCGTCGAATGTGCCGATCGTGATCACCCGCGGGCGCGGGTCCACCCCTTCCCAGTTCCGATACCGCTTCGGCTTCGCCAGGGCGCTCAAGGAGCCACCGCCGTTACCTTAGTTGGACGCCAGGCCTGTGTCTCGGGGTGCCCAGCCCCGACCCCAAGCCACTCCCCCTCCTCGTCATACACCCGGCAGCGTTCTTCCATTCGCAGCGCGGCTACTGCGTTGCCCCGGCTCCAGTCATTTGCCCCGGCGTCGTTCAGGATCAACGCCGGCCACTCGTCCAACACGACATCCGGATGGAGGGCTACCTCAGCCCAGACGGACGCCAAGTCCAACCCAGCCAACTCCTGCAGGGTCCAGGCCTGGCAAAGCGTGAAGACACCCGCTTTCATCCGTACAAGTGCAGACAGGTGGGCGCCAACGCCGAGAGCGACTCCCAGGTCCTGTGCTAACGACCGCACATAGGTTCCTTTTGAACACTCAACGTAAACCGTGACCGTGGGCGGGTCCCAGGCCAGGACATCAAGCTGGTGAAAGACGACGGGACGAGCAGGGCGGTCAACCGTCTTTCCCTGGCGGGCCTCCTCATAAAGGCGTCGGCCGCCGACGCGCACTGCGGAGTACATAGGCGGCACTTGCCGCTGCGAGCCAAGAAACGCTTGCAGGACGCGAGCGACCTCAGTTAGGTCAAGCGCTGAAGGATCCTTCACCCCGGTGACCTGCCCGTCGGCGTCGAACGTATCGGTCTCGACGCCGAAGGTGATCTCGGCAACGTAGCTCTTGGCAGCGTCACTGACAAACTCGAGGACCCGCGTGGCTGACCCTACCGCCACCGGCAACACGCCAGTAGCGGCCGGATCCAAGGTGCCGGCGTGCCCGACCCGCCGCTCCCCGGTGAGGCGCCGGATCCGGCCCACCACATCATGGCTCGTCCACCCGGCAGGTTTGTCCACGACAAGGAATCCGTGGAAGCGCCCGCCGGAGCGGGATCTGTTCGTCACGGGCCTACGCGGTTCCGACGTTACTGGTTGAGGCGCGCTCGTTGACCTCACGGAGGAACGCCATCTTTTCCTCCTCGCCCCCCGTCACCTGACACCCGGCCGCTCGCGGATGTCCTCCCCCACCGAAGACTTTTGCAATCTCGGCGACATCCACGTCCTCGTTCAAGCTCCGGAGGCTCACACGCCAGCCATCCTTATTCGAGAACAAGATCGCGGCCACAAGTGACCCCTCCGTCCCCGCCAGAAAGTTGACCAGGCCCTCGGCTTCGCTCGCCTCGGCTCCGCAGTCAGCCAGGATGTCCTGGGTCAACTCCGCCCAGATGACAGAACCGGTCCACTGCACGTTGGTCAATGCACGCTGCCAGAGGCAGACGGTGGTGCGGGGCTTGAGACGGAAAAGGGCGTCCACAATGGGCGCTGGATTCGCGCCAGCGTCAACGAGATCTGCCGCCGTTCGCATCGTTCTCGCCGTAGTCGCCGGCGTTCGCAGGCCCAGCGTGTCACCGTAGATACCCGCGAGTAAGCTTTGCGCGATCGAGAGGGTGAGTTCGGTGCCCCAGACTCGAAGGATCTCAGCCACGATCTCCGCCGTTGCCGCGGCGCGGGGCTCGACGATGTTGACCAGGCCGAATCGATCGTTGGTGACGTGGTGATCAATGTTGACAATCGGAATCGTGCCATCCACCCGGCTCGGGTCGTCAGCATAAAAGCGCCCGAGACGACGCCTATCGGAGCAGTCCGACAGGCAGAGGACATCGTACTCCGGCAAGGGATCAACACCGTAGGCTAGGACCCGGTCGACCTCGGGCAGGAAACGCAGACTCGGAGGCAACGCCCCGTCGCTGAGTACTGGGACCGCCCGCACCCCAAGCTGGGCGAGCGCACTCGCGATCGCGAGTGGGGAGGCGAGACCGTCAGCATCCACGTTTTGATGCGTCGGCATGAGGACGGTTCGGGCCGTCTTAAGCGTGCGAAGCGCTTCCTCGGCCGCTGGGACATCCAGCCGCCAACTCGCCTGGCTCACTCCCCCATTTCCTGAGGCTCGGTCTTTGAGTTCCTCGGTCCCGCCTCGTCCAGCTCTCGAAGCGCCCGGGCGATCTGGTCGGCATGCTCCATGGAGCGGTCGTCTCGGAACTCCAACTCAGGAATCTGACGCATCCGCAGGCGAGGCCTGAGGTGGTGACGGATGAATCCCGCCGCAGAGCGCAACGCCGTCAGCGTAGCCTCCCGCTCATCATCGCTTCCCAGGACACTGACATAGACACGGGCGGAGCGCAGATCCGCAGGTACCTCGACCCGCGTCACGCTCATAAACCCAATGCGTGGGTCCTTGACCTCTCGCCGGATGATATCAGTCAGTTCCTCGCGAAGGAACTCTCCGACCTGCTCGGTACGTCTGCTCATGCTCCCCTGCCCTTCGGACCGAGCCCCGAAGGCCGGTGCAGCGCGCAACGGCACCACACCAGTCCTTCGATGCGACGCTATGCCGTCCGGGCCATTTCCTCCCGGTGGTAGAACTCGATCTGGTCGCCCACCTGAAGGTCATTGAAGTTGTCCAGGCCAAGGCCACACTCGTAGCCGGCCGCCACTTCACGAACATCGTCTTTGAACCGCTTGAGGGATTTGATTCCGCCCTCGTTCAACACGGTCCCGCTTCGCAGCACCCGCGCCTTTGAGTTACGCGTGATCTTGCCATCCAGGACGTAGAGGCCGGCCACGACATCGCCCCCGGGAAGCTTGAAGGTGTCGCGAACCTCCGCGTACCCGTCCGTCACATCCTGGAAGACCGGCGCAAGCAGACCAGTCATCGCCTGCCGCACCTCGTCGAGCAAGTTGTAAATGATGTTGTAGAACCGGATGTCGACCTGAGCCGCATCAGCGGCTCGTTTCGCCGCCACGTCGGGACGAACATTGAAGCCGATGATGATGCTCCGCGTCGCAGACGCCAAGCTCACGTCCGACTCGGTAATCGCCCCGGTCCCAGCGAACTGAATCGCCAACTGAACCGACTGATCCGTATCGTCATTCAACTTGAGCAAGGCATTCTGGATCGCCCCGAGCGAACCCTGGACATCTGCCTTCAGGATGACCCGGAACTCAGCCGCCGTGCCGGCCTGCACTTGGTTATAGAGATCCGTCAGCTTGACCGGACGATCCCCGATCAGCGCGTCTACCCGGCGCTGAGCCTGACGCTGCTCGGCCAGGGCGCGGGCAACCTTCTCATCATCGAAAACCTGGAATGTGTCACCGGCCTGGGGAACGTCAAGCAATCCCAGGATCTCGACCGGAGTGCTCGGCTCCGCCCGCCGAATCCGCTTGCCGCGATCGTCGAACATCGCCTTGATTCGACCCCAGGTCGCGCCCGCGACAACGACATCCCGCAGGTTCATGGTGCCACTCTGCACCATGACCGTGGCCAGCGGCCCGCGGCTTCGATCCACCTTCGCCTCGATGACGACGCCGTTTGCCGGCTTGTGCGGGTTGGCTCGGAGCTCGTTGACATCTGCGACCAGCAGGATGACTTCGAGCAGGTCGTCAAGGCCGAGTTTCTCGCGGGCCGAGACCTCGACCACGGGAACGTCGCCGCCCCATTCCTCGGGGAGGACGTTGTTCTCGCTGAGCTGCTGCTTCACCCGCTCGGGATTTGCCGCCGGTAAGTCGACCTTATTGATCGCGACAACCATGGGGACGTTCGCCGACCGGATGTGAGCAATCGCCTCTCTCGTCGTGGGCATGACGCCATCGTCCGCCGCCACCACCAGGACCGCGATATCAGTCGCCTGGGCACCCCGTGCCCGCATCGCCGTGAAGGCCTCATGGCCGGGCGTGTCGAGGAATGTGACCTTGCGGCCTTGCGTTTCGATTTGGTAGGCACCGATGTGCTGGGTGATTCCGCCCGCTTCACCTTCGGCAACATTCGCGGATCGGACCGCATCCAGCAACTTGGTCTTGCCGTGATCGACGTGCCCCATGATCGTGACGACGGGCGGACGGGGTACGGCATCCTCGTCAGTCGCCGCCTCGGCGCGCCGGCTCTCGAAGTCAGCCGTCGCCTGCTGAACAACTTCCGAGACCTGCTCGTTGGTCTCCCAACCGAGGGACTCGGCGACCCTGGCGGCCGTATCGTAGTCAATCTGCTGGTTCAAATTGGCCATGATTCCGAGCTTCATCAACTCCTTGATGATCTCGACCCCGGTGGTTTGGAGCAGATCTGCCGCCTCTGCCACCGACATGACCGACGGCATGGTCACCGGCTCCCGTTCAATCGGCTGCGCACGGCGGACCGCGACGGTCCGCGCCGCTCCGGCGCGACCACCCTTGCCCCGGCCCCGACCACCCGGTCCGCCCCGTCCGGCACCGCCACGTCTGCCCTGAAATGTGTTGGTCATGCGCCTATCCTTTCGTTGGCTCCGCCGCCGTCGCCTGCGCTTCCCCATCCGAGGATGTCGCCAAGCCGGCCGCGTAGTGCCGAAGACGCTCTAGTGTCTCCGGCATCATCGTTGTGTTTAGTGCCCGGGCGAGCGCGTCGCTCTTGAGAGCCCGTTCCCAGCAGCCTAGACGATCGCACAGGTAAGCGCCGCGGCCATTCCGCTTGCCGGATGGGTCAATCTCCACCGATCCTTCCGGGGTGCGGACGACGCGGATCAGTGCCCGCTTTGCCTCACGCTCGCGGCAGGCGACGCACATCCGCTGGGGCACGTGTTTCGGTCGATGTCCTGCCCCACCGGCCCTGGCCCTCCCGGAAGCGGGGGTCGCGGCCTTCACCCTAGCCCTCCGCTGCAGCGCCAGCTACCCTCGCGGGAACGCCGATGTCATCTAACGGCAACTCATCGCCCGTGGCGACGTCATACCGCACCCGCAGCTCCCGGTTGTAGTAAACCTCCAGCGCGGAATCACGGATGTCCACATCGACGCTCATCCCAATGAGGTCGGCCGTCAGGGGTCCGAACGAGCGGTCGCGGACGTTGATCGTGCCGTCCGGGCGAACCAAGCGCGGCTGGCGACCCTGCCACCCCAGGTCGTCCGGACCCTCCGCCAGCGCTGCCCGCGCCTGACGGAGGAGGGCCCCGTCTTGCTCAAGGAGCGATTCCGGATCCTTGATATCGATGCGCCATCCCGTCAGCTTGAAGGCAAGGCGGGCGTTCTGCCCTTCCTTGCCAATCGCGAGGGACATCTGGTCCGTAGGCACAATCACGGTCGCCACGCGGTTCAACTCGTCCAGCGACACGTTGGTCGGCTTGGCGGGGCTTAGAGCGTTGGCGATGAAGGTTGCGCTGTCGGCGGACCACTCGATGACGTCGATCTTCTCCCCGTACAGCTCGTTGACGATATTTTGGATTCGCACGCCGCGAACCCCTACACAGGAGCCGACCGGGTCGACTTTCTCCTGCCGAGCCGTCACCGCCACCTTGGAACGGAGGCCTGGTTCCCGGGCCACCTCCATGATCTCCACGGCTCCGCTGAAGATCTCCGGGACCTCCATCTCAAAGAGTCGCCGGATGAGATTTGGGTGAGAGCGGGAGACGATGAGCTGTGGTCCTCGCGGATCGCGGTTGACTTCAACCAGCAGCACCTTTAGGCGCTGCCCCGGGCGGTATCGCTCCGTCGACACCTGCTCGCGCGCCGGCATGACCGCCTCGGCCTTGCCAAGCTCCACGATCACCGCCCGTGAATCAGCTCGCTGGACGGTCCCATTGAGGACCTCGCCCTGGCGATCCTGATACTCGTCGAACACAGTGTCGCGCTCGTAGTCCCGGATACGCTGAAGCACGACTTGTTTCGCGGTCTGTGCCGCGATGCGGCCGAAGTTATCCGGCGTCCGCTCGATGCGGATCACGTCGCCCACCTGCACCCCGGGCGCGATTCCGACCGCCTCCGAGAGCAGGATGTCGTTGGTTGCGTCCTCGATCTCCGGCACGACGCGCTTGTGGACGTACACGCGCATCGCGCCCGTCCCCGTCTCAATGTCGACAGAGACCTCCTCTTCGGAGTTCGCCATCTTCTTGTAGACCGTCTTGAGGGCGTGCTCGACGGATGACAGCACCGCTTCCCGCGGAATTCCCCGCTCAGCGGCGATCTGGGCGATCGCGGTGTAGAAGTCGCTCTTCACCCGCGCTCCTCCTTCTTGAGTTGGTATGGCGTCGGTGCGCGTCGCGGAGCCGGCGGATCAGCCGTCGCTCCCGTCCCCGAGGACAACAAAGAACGTGGGCTGTGGACCCACGTTCCCGCAGAGCTTGGTTCCGCGTTTGGGAGTATACCATTGTATACAAACCCCGTTCAAGGATCGCCGACCGGGGCCACCTGTAAGCCAGTGCTATACTCGCGGCTCGGCCGTGGGTGTCCGGTGGGCGGGGGACCCGCGGTACGGGAGGGGGAATGGACTGGCGAACCTGGCTTCGGCCCGGCATGCTCATCAAGCGCTGGATCGCGTTGTTTATTCTCAGCATGGTGCTGACGAGCCTCGGCCTCGCAATGGGCCTGGCCTGGATCTATCGAAACTACGACTTCCCAGCGGGCGCGACCCAACTCGTGCGGGCCTTGACCCTCCAATTCATCCCACACCCGTACCGTGAACTGCTCATCGTCCCGGTTGGTATCGGGTTCCTGGGTTTCTCGTTCTGGCGCCTCAGCAACTCCCTGATCGCGCCGCTCATGGCGAGGTCGGCTCAGGGGCAACACCTGGCGCAAATCGTGGCCGAGCATCGCTTCGGGCCGTCTCGCCCCGCCTTCAATGTCGTGGCCATCGGTGGAGGAACCGGGCTCTCCACGCTCCTCCGAGGCCTCAAACATCAGGATCTCGGTATCACTGCCATCGTCACCGTTGCGGATGATGGGGGCAGTACCGGTCGCATCCGGGAAGAGTTCAATATGCCCGCGCCGGGCGACATCCGGAACTGCATTGTCGCCCTGGCAGACGCCGAATCGACAGTGGGCAGGCTCTTCCAGTATCGATTCGACCAGGAGGGCTCCGTCCTCGCCGGCCATTCGTTCGGCAACCTCTTCATCACCGCGCTCACCCAGGTCACCGGGAGTTTCGAGCAGGCGGTCATCGAGTCGGCACGGGTCCTCGCGGTCCGGGGTCGGGTCCTCCCGGCGACGCTGGAAAACGTGACCCTCTGCGCCGAATTGGTTGACGGAAGCACGGTCAAGGGCGAATCCACGATTTCGAGAAAGAAGCCGCCGATCAAGCGGGTCTACTTGCAGCCCGAGAACCCGGACGGGTACGAGCCGGCGCTGAGTGCCATCCTCAACGCGGATCTCATCGTCCTCGGACCGGGCAGCCTCTATACAAGTGTGCTGCCCAACCTGATGGTTGCCGGTGTTGCTCAGGCCATTCGGTGGTCCGCTGGCAAAGTGGTGTACGTCTGCAACGTCGCGACGCAGCCGGGTGAAACAGACCACTTTGGAGCCGCCGATCACATTCGTGCCATCGTGGATCACATCGGTGACGGCGTCCTTGATTACGCCTTGGTGAACAGTAACGCTGGGCCGGCCAGTAACATCCGCCCGGAGTGGCGGGTCGATCCGGTAGGGTTCGACAGCTTACGCGGCATCGGTCGCAAGGTCCGTGTGATCGCCCGCGACGTGGTCAATGACCACAATCCACTTCGGCACGACCCAGACAAACTTGCTCAGGCCCTGCTCGAGATCGGCCGCATGGAGACCGGTCCCGAGGAAGCCGTCGAGGTGACGTGGGAGCCGAGCCAGGAACACGAGGTCGAGGCTGTCGTCGCTGCGAATGGGCTCGTCCCAACGGGCGGAACGAGGGAGTAAAGCGCCGTTATGACTCATCGCGTCGGCATCAATGGCTTCGGGCGGATCGGGCGCCAAGTGTTCAAGGCTATCGACGAGGGCGGCTACAGCGACCTCTTTGAGGTCGTCGCGGTCAATGACCTCACGAGTCCGGAAGGGCTCGCGCACCTGCTGACTTACGACTCGACCTACGGGCGGTATGACGCGGAGATTGAAGCGGCGGATGGGGGAATCCAGGTCAATGGCCGGTCGATCAAGGTGTTAGCAGAGAAGGACCCTGCCCACCTTCCGTGGGGAAGCGAGGGCGTGGACCTGGTCATCGAGTCGACGGGTCGCTTCACGGACGGCGACAAGGCTCGCGGTCACCTCACCGGTGGTGCCAAGAAGGTGATCATCTCCGCCCCAGCCAAGGGCGAGGACATCACGGTCGTCCTGGGCGTCAACGAGGAAGGGTACGACCCGGCACGTCACCAGATCATCTCGAACGCATCCTGCACGACCAACTGCCTGGCCCCCGTGGCGAAAGTTGTCCTCGACAACTTTGGCATCCGGCGTGGCTTGATGACCACCGTTCACTCCTACACCAACGACCAGGTCATCCTTGACGGTCCCCATAAGGATCTCCGCCGGGCCCGGGCCGCCGCGACAAACATCATTCCGACGAGCACCGGCGCGGCCCGGGCGCTGGCCCTGGTGCTGCCACAGCTGGAAGGCAAGTTCGACGGCTTTTCTCTCCGGGTGCCCACCCCGACGGTCTCGATCATTGACTTTGTGGCTGAGACGGAACAACCCGCGTCGGTCGACGCGCTGAATGCGGCGTTCCGCGGAGCTGCCGAGAGCGATGCTCTGCGGGGGATCCTCGGGTTCACCGACGAACCGCTAGTGTCAAGCGACTTCCGTCAGGACTCCCGCTCTGCCATTGTCGACGGCCTGTCCACTATGGCGATGGGCGAGAACATGGTCAAGGTTATTGCCTGGTACGACAACGAGTGGGGTTATTCGTGCCGGGTGGCCGATCTTGCCGCCCTCATCTGTGAAGCAGGTTTCCCAGCCGCGGGCTAGGGACGTGCTTTATCGGAGATGCGAGACACAGAGACCGCCGGGTGGCCGTCGACCTTGGGGCGGGTGACACAGTGACGAAGCTTCGCTCTCTTCATGACGCTGACGTGGCTGGCAAGCGGGTCCTCCTCCGCGTCGACTTCAACGTCCCAATCGTTGACGGGCGAGTCGGGGACGACACCCGGATGCGCGCTTCCCTCCCGACGATCCAGTTCATCCTCGATCACGGCGCCTCCATTGTTCTCGTCAGCCATCTCGGACGGCCGAAAGGCCAGCCACGGGATGAATTGCGTCTGGCGCCAGTGGCCGCTCACCTCTCCTCTATGCTCAGCCGCCCCGTCAGGTACGCACCGGACGTCGTGGGGCCGGAAGCGCAGCACTTGGCGTCGGCCCTGCAACCGGGAGATCTTCTCCTGGTCGAGAACGTTCGCTTCGAGGCCGGGGAGGAACGGAACGACCCTGACTTCGCGCGTGCCCTCGGTAAGCTCGGAGACATCTTCGTCAACGATGCCTTCGGCACCGCGCATCGCGCCCACGCATCCACGGTCGGCGTTGCCATGCTGCTCCCGGCGCATGCCGGATTCTTGATGGAGCGGGAGCTTGAAATCCTCCAGCGCCTCCTTGAGCGGCCAGAACGCCCGTTCGTCGCCATCCTTGGTGGGGCCAAGGTCTCCGACAAACTTGGGGTTATGGTGCACCTGCTCGACCGGGTCGACGGGCTTCTCGTCGGTGGCGGAATGGCTAACACCTTCTTGCTCGCCCAAGGACTCAATGTGGGTGCGTCGCTTGCCGAGCGAGACCTTCAGGACCAAGCGCGGGACATCCTCTCTCAGGCTGCGGCGAAGGGCGTCGAGGTGGTGCTGCCCGTTGACGTGGTGGTGGCTCCGAGCCTCGAAGCGGAGGGAGCAGTGCGTGTGACTGCCTCCGTCCCGCCAGACCAGGGGATTTTTGACATCGGACCGGCCACGGCTGAACGATTTGGGGGCTACATCGAGCGGGCCGCAACCGTGTTCTGGAACGGACCGATGGGCGTGTTTGAACGTCCCTCCTTCGCAGGGGGCACACAAGCGGTTGCCCGAGCCGTCGCGACAACGCAGGCCACAACGGTGGTGGGCGGCGGGGACTCAATTGCGGCAATTGAGCAGCTCCGGCTCGCCGATCACATCGATCACGTCTCTACCGGCGGTGGCGCCTCGCTAGAGTTGCTCGAGGGAAAAGAACTCCCTGGCGTTGCGGTGCTTCTAGAATCCTCGTCATCCTCATGAGGACAGGTTGAACGCCTGAGCGATGACAACGGAGTTCCCTTCCTGAAACGCCGCGACGGCCGCCAGCCTCCTAGCATTGCCGGCAAGGAAGGCGGGTGGTAGTGTTTCCGAACACGGCGGCGACGAGGGTCGCGAGCGACGATAAGACGAGGGTAAGGGACCCGTGAACACGGCCATTGATCTGGTGATGCTCATCGTCTCAATTACGCTCATTCTGGTCATTCTGCTTCAGACCAAGGGGTCATCTTTCAGCGGAGCCTTCGGCGGAGATTCCGGCTCCATCTACCGGACCCGGCGCGGGGTCGAGAAGACGCTGTTCCAGTTCACTGTCGGACTGGCAGTGGTGTTCCTCATCATCGCGATCATCACCAGCATCGTCAGCGGCTAAGCTCGAGGCATCCTCGCGCACGCGCATTGCCGAGGGTTGACCGGCTGGCTATACTCGAACGGATCGCAGGCAATCACAAACGGCTTCGGGCGGAGCCGAGGCAGGAGGGTGACGAACATGGCCGGTCTCGGTTGGCAGGAACTGACCATCATTCTCGTGATCGTGATCATTATCTTTGGTGCCGGGAAGCTGCCGGAGATCGGCGGGGCCCTCGGTAAGGGCATCAAGGAGTTCAAGACCCAGTCGGGCGACGAGGAGGGCGCGCTCTCTTCTGGCACGACCACCACCGCCACCCGCCGCGACGAGCCCAAGGTCATCGAGAAGCGTGAGATTCGCGCCGACGAGATCTAGCTCTATCGGCAACGCAAGAGCGGGCTGAGCTTCAGAGCGGGACGCCCAGAGCGTCCCGCTCTGCTTTTATTACGGCTGCCGTCGGAGAACTTGCCACTCAAGGCACGCAGGCTGTGAAGCCAGCGTGAGTGGATCGTGTTGTAGGGTCGGTCCATCGGCGACGTTTCCGCTCCTTGTTGAGTTTGCCGCGGCTGAGTAAGATCGGTCGTCAAACCGGGATGATGGCGACCATGGCTTCCGGGGGGCGGATGAGCGACGACAGCAAACAATTCGCCCCAGGCATTGGGACCGCACCCACGACACCGATCTACCCGGCCGGTCAGGAACGTGCATCGTCCGAGGGCTCCTGGCCAACGGATGGTAGTGAGGCCGGCCACGACATTGAGACGGCGCGCCCGGCACGAACCCGCGGCACAGGCGCGCGTGCCGTGCGCGAAATCGTCGAAACGTTACTTTTGGCTGTGGTCATCTTCGTGGGCGTCCGCCTCGTCGTGCTCAACTTCCGTGTCGACGGGTTGAGCATGTACCCGAACCTGACCGACCGTGAAATGCTCCTGGTCAACCGCAACGTCTACTTTCACTTTGACATCAACGACATCTTGAACCTGCTGCCCGGGGAAGATCGAAGCGGCGAGCGAATTGTCTATCCGTTTCACCCCCCGGAACGAGGCGACATCATCGTCTTCAATCCCCCGGTCCGCTCCGACAAGCCCTACATCAAGCGGGTGATCGGACTCCCCGGGGAGACCGTCTCTGTGCAGGATGGTTACGTCTACATCGATGGTCAGCGACTCAATGAGCCCTACATCGACGGCCCAGTGACCGCCTGTGGAGCCCAGAGACAATGTGATCCCGTCACCGTGCCGGAGGGCGAGGTCTTCGTCATGGGCGACAACCGAACGAACAGCTCGGACTCTCGAACCTTCGGGCCGGTAAACGTGGATCGGATCATCGGCAAAGCCTGGATCACCTACTGGCCGACGGACGACATCGGTTTGGTCCCCCACCAAGATTATGCCGACTTCCCCGAGTCCTAATCCGTAGGCATTTGTCCCTCCTCCGTCGGCCCGTGTAAAATAGGCGTGTCGGGCGGTTCTTCCGCCCAGCATGCAACCCAGCAGCCTCGCATCCTCCTTGCATTGCGATCACTGGGTGGTCGGTTGACGCCGTGAGGGCCTTCCGATGATCGAAACCGTGGTCGAAAGCATTCGAGTCAGCCTGGTCACCCAGCATCGTGTCGTCATCCTCAAGGAGGTACAGGGGGAGCGCCACCTGCCGATTTGGATCGGCGCGTACGAGGCGGAAGCCATCGCCATGGAACTCCAGGGCGTGGCGGCGGCCCGTCCGCTCCCCTACGACTTGATGAAGGCGCTTATCGGAGACCTGGGAGGCAAGGTCGATCGGATCCTTGTCACTGACCTCGCTCAGGATGTCTTCTACGCCCGCATCGTGGTGGAGCAAAACGGTCGAGCGGTAGAGATTGACTCCCGCCCCAGCGATGCGATCGCCTTAGCGGTACGCGCGCAGGTGCCGATTCTGGTGGAGGAGTCGGTCATGGATCGGGCCGGGGTAGCCCTAGACGGCTCCGATGACACCAACGAAAGTTCTACAACAGAAGGGGGATCGCTGGAGCCAGCCACGGCAGAGCGCCCTGATGATGAGCGGTTGTCCGTCTTTCGCGATTTTATCAATACCCTCGACTTTGAGGACTTCGACAAGAAGCGAGGGAACTGAGCCGGGCGGGAACCCGGCGGAGAACCTATGGAGACCCCAGACCTTCAGATAAAGCGCATCGTCCTGGATCGTATGGCGCGGTGCAGCGTCTGCCACCACTCCTTCGTGCCAGACGATATCCATGTCATCTCGCGGAAGTCCGACATGTGGATGATGGTAGTCGAGTGCTCCGAGTGCCAGGGCCGTAACTTTGTGGCGGCCGTCCTCAACGACGGGGACCCGGGCGAGGCGCAGCTCGCCCTCCGGCGATTGAGCGAGAGTGGTGTCAAAGACGACACGGGGGGCTTGCAGCCATCGCCTGCCCTACCGAAAGTCTCTACGGATGACGTGCTCGACATGCATGAGTTTCTGGCCGACTTCGACGGGGACTTTCAGCGCCTCTTCGTCCGAGGCTGACCTCGTCCACCGTCAGGTTCTGCGAACCCAAGCGTGCCTGGCTTCCCCGGCTGCCTTTCAGCCCGTGGCGCCTGTTCTAAATACGCAGCACGCAACCTGGGCATGGCGGCCATAATCGCGCGTTGACGGGGTTCCGGCCCAAATCTATACTCCAATTGACTTCGTGAATTTGGTCACGGGAAGTTAGAGCGGCAGGCGCGCTCCCGCGACATAAGGGGGGCAACGCGTGGCACAGACTGCGGAAGCCGGAATCGATCTCGCCGTGGTGCGAGAACTGATGTCCCATTTCAAGCCGCAGGACCACCAGGAGGCCCAGGAACTCATTCTCTCCGCCCTTCAGGAGATCAATGAGCACTTCGGGTACGTGTCGCTCGAAGCTGCCGAGATCGTCGCTGATCACCTGGACACGACCGTCAACCGCATCTACGGTCTTCTAACCTTTTATGCAGACTTCCGGACCGAGCCCCGTGGCCGGCACTTTATGCTGCTCTGTCATGGGATGTCCTGTTATGTGCTGGGTTCCCAACAACTCGTCCAAGATCTCAAAGACCGGTATGGGGTTGGCGATGGCGATACCACCGCGGACGGCGAATTAACCGTCCAGGTGGTCAACGGCTGCCTCGGCGTCTGCGATCGTGCGCCGATCGTCAAACTCGACGACAGCTTCCACGGCGACCTGACCCCGGACAGCCTAAACGACGTTATCCAGCGCGCGATCGCGGCGCGTCGCGCCGCCGAGGGCTCTCATGTCAACCCTATCCGCGACCTCCACTCCAATCCAGCTTAGTTCTCGGGCCGATTTTGAGGCGTACCGGGATCAAGCGGTACAGCGCTGGGCTTCACTCTGGAACGGCAACCAGACGGTGGTCAGTGTAGGCATCGGGAGCTGTTCCGTCGCCAAAGGCGCTCTCGATGTCTTCGCGGCATGTGAGGCGGCCCTCCAGGGACAGGAAGGGATCGTTCGCCAGGTCTCGTGTGACGGCGCCTGCTGGATGGAGCCTTGGATTGAGGTCAAGCGGCCCGGCCAGCCGCCGGTGATCTACGGCAACCTGGCGCCCAGCGAAATTTCCGATGTCCTCGCCGGCCGGCTTGAGGCGCGGGCGATCGGCGTACGTGCGGAACAGCCGCTGGGTTCGATCCCGCCCCTCGCCAGACTACCGTTCTTCAAACATCAGCAGCGGATCGTCCTGGCAAACGTCGGGGTCATCGATCCGGACTCGATCGAGGACGCGATCGCCCGAGGGGCGTATAGCGCGTATCTCAAGGTGCTCTTCGACCTGTCGGGCGAAGAAGCAATCGCGGAGCTTACTGCCTCCGGTCTCCGCGGCCGCGGCGGCGCCGGCTTTCCAGCCGGCATTAAGTGGGAGAGCGGGCGCAAAGCAAAGGCGCGGCCGAAGTTCGTGGTGTGCAACAGCCACGAGGGTGAGCCGAACGTCTACAAGGACCGTCGAATCCATGAGGGCGACCCACACCGGATCCTCGAGGGGATCCTCATCGCCTGCATCGCCTGCGGCGCTGAACGCGGGTACAACTACATTGGCGGTGAATATCCTCTCGCAATCAAGCGGTTCCGGAAGGCGGTGCAGGACGCCGAACGCCTTGGCTTAATTGGCAAGAACGTCCTCGGGTCGGGCAAGAACGTTGCCTTCCGCGTCCGCACAGGCGGTGGCGCCTACATCTGCGGCGAAGGTTCGGCGCTGATGTACTCCATCATGGGCGTTCGCGGGCAACCCCGCACGAAGCCCCCCCGCTCGGTTGAAGAGGGGATTTGGAAGCGCCCGACAGTCGCGAACAACACGGAGACCCTTGCCAACGTGCCCGATATCATTCTCAAGGGGGGGGAATGGTACGCCGGCATCGGGACAGAAAAAAGCAAGGGCACGAAGCTGATGACGGTCCAGGGGCCGCTCAAGACCATGGGTCTGGTCGAGGTCCCGATGGGCATTACCCTTCGCACCTTAATCGAAGAGGTGTGGGGCGGGATGCGGGATGGCTACCGGTTCAAGGGGATTCAGACCGGCGGTGTCTCCGCGGGTCCGTTGAAGGAAGAGCATCTGGACCTGCCCATCGACTTTGATTCTCTGACGTCAGAGGGCGGGATGCTCGGGTCGGGCGGGTTTGCCGTCTTCGATGAGAGCGTTTGTGCGGTGGACTACGCTCGCTACCTCACAGCGTTCAACCGCTATGAATCATGCTCGAAGTGCGTGCCGTGCCGCCTGGGGAACCCGGCGCTTGTCGAAATCTTGGACCGCATCCGGCTCGGGCGCGGCGCTGAGGCCGACCTGCCGCTCATGGACCGCACGAGCAAACACATCATCGAGTTGTCCTTGTGCGGCCTGGGTCAGGTTGCCCCGGCACCGCTGCTTGGCATGATGAAGATGTACCCCGAAGAGTTCCGGGCTCATATCGTGGACGGAGTGTGTCCGTCTGGTGTCTGTCCGATCAGCGCAGATGACGCGGTCCTCGCCGCTGGAGATTAACGAGGTTTCGACCGAACCCGGTCCGTATCGCTCTTGCGGCTCCAGGTAACGAAGCGCGGCGCCCGTCCGGGCGCCGCGCTTCGTTTTGCGGTCGGACCTTGGCGAGCCAACAAGGACATGGCTCCAAGGATCAGCGCCGCTCCCACGATCTGCCAGATGCCGAGCCGTTCCCCAAGGATCACCGTGGCCAGGACGAGTGCGACGACCGGCTCGAGCATCGCCAGGATGCTGGCATCGCCGGTGGGTAGGGCGCGCAGGCCCACCGTGTAGAGGGCGATGGGAGCAAGAGTTGTCACCATGCCGGTGTACCCCCCGATGAGCAATATTCCCTTCACATCCGGCCACGCTAAGGGTGAGACCAACAGCTTCACCACGATCAACCCCGCCGTGCCGATCATCAGGTGGTACAGCAGCACAGTCTGCACACGGTAGCGCCGGAGAAGAGGCTTTCCCATCAGGCTGTAGGCCGCATAGCTTGTGGCCGAGATCAGACCAAACGTGATGCCGGTCAAACTTCCCCGCAACGCCTCCAGCCGGTAGACCTGGACAACCAGCAGGCACCCCAAAAACGAGACACCAAGTGCACCTAGACGCGCCCGCGTCAACGGCTCACCGAGGAAGAGCCGTGCTCCAAGCACGACCATCGCGGGCGCAAGATAGAGCAGGAGGGTGCCGACGGCCACGCTGGTTCCGGAGAAGGTGAAAATCAGGGCCAGGTAGAAGATCGTGACCGTCAGGATTCCGAAGCCAATCGTGAAGGGGAGGTCAGCCGGGCGTATCCGGAATGCGTCACGATCCTGCACCAGCAACCAGGCGCCAAGCACCAGCGTGGCCGCACCCGCACGGATGGTCACAACGGTGACTTCATCAACTGCGACGTAGTCCGACAGAATTCGATACGCAACGCCGATCGTGCCCCAAAGCCCCGCCGCCGCGAGTACGGCGGCGTATGGCAACCACCGATATCGTCTCTGCTCCAAGTCGCCCGGGGCGCGACAATTACCCAAGCTCTATCGTCATCCCGACGCCCTCGTCACGCGCCCTGTCCACCGCCCGTCGCGCCACGACCATGTCCTGCACCGCGTTGCCTACCGACTTGAAGAAGGTCACCTCGTTCTCCGAGCTTCGACCAGGGACGAGCCCGGCTGCCACCATTCCGAGCTCGCGCTCAAGGAACTCGCGGCCGATGATCCCCTCGCGAAGCGGCTTGATCAGATCGCCGGCCTCGGCTAGGGCGGCGTCCATCGCGTCGACCACGACCGTGGACCGGCGCACCGTCTCCGGCGGAATCTCCTGCATCTCCGGCGTGTAGGCTCCAACGGCGTTGATATGCGTGCCCACCTGTACATCGGCGTCGTCGAAGACCGGGGTGCGCGAGGTCGTGGCCGCACACACGACATCTGCCTCCCGAACCACCCGTCGGTCATCGCTGAATTCCAACCGTTCGAGCAGATCCTGCCAATCCGCGGCGACGGCGGACTGAAAGCGGTCGCGCGCATCCGGATTCGGATCGACCACGATCACGCGCTCAATCGGTCGCACCGCGCAGACCGCCGCCACCTGGGTGACTCCCTGCGCGCCAGCGCCAAACGTGACGAGGACCCGGCTATCCGCCCGGGCAAGGAGATCGGTGGCAGCGCCAGAAACGGCCCCGGTCCTCAGCGCGGTCAGATAGGTACCGTCCAGGATGGCCAGCGGCTCGCCTGTGTCGGGATCGATCAGGCAGACTAGGGCGTGGATGAGGGGGAGTCCCCTGGCCGGGTTGCCGGAAAAGACTGAAACCACCTTGACTCCAAGCGCGCCAAGGGCCGGCACATACGCCGGCATGTAGAGCGCATGGGCGGCGCCCTCCTGGAGCGGGAGCACCGTTCGCAACGGGGAGATTGCTCTCCCCGCCGAAAGCTCGGCAAAGGCGACCTTCATCAGCTCAATCGCGTCCGTCATCGGCACCAGTCGGCGCAGTTCGGCCCGCGTCAGTGCTCGCACGACTCCCCCTTTGCCACCCTCTGGCGTCTGCCTGCTAATCTCTATTGTCGCTCGGAGGGACCGATTGTAAGAATCGAGCCGATCCATCGCAAGTGCGGGGCCCACCATTGGCCCCGGGGCCACGTGGTATACTCCGCCCGCCTCGCTGGGGTGACCACCCAACCTTCATTCGCCCTTCATCCACCCGCCCTAGCGCTTGAAAGGACCGATGACCGACCCGGGCTTGACCAACCGGCTACGGCAGCACTCGCGTCGCGCAGGGATCATGGTTGGCCTCTCGATGGCCCTCACGATCGCCATCTGCGTCGGCGGCTTCACCACCATCTATGCTCGCCTGGCCCCCTTTACCTCCGATTTTGTCGCCGCTAACACGCCTGTTCCCACGATACAGCCTCGGTCGACTCAAATCGCTGCGTCGGGCGGCGGCTCCAGGACGGAGGCTGTGCAGCCGACGGCCACGGCGCCGCCTCCTCCTCCCACGGCGACCGTCGCCCCGACTCCCACACCGATACCGGCGTTCGAGCCGGACCTCCAGTCGAATAGCGAGCTTGCCGTCAACCTACGGCAGGAACCGGGAACCCAGGCCAGCATCGTGACCGTCTTGACGGCTCAAACTCCGCTGCAGTCTCTGGGGGAAGAGCAGACCGGTCCTGACGGAGAGATTTGGATTCGGGTGAGAACAGAGGACGGCGAAGAGGGTTGGATCTGGCGGAACAGTGCCGATCCGTACCAGCCGTAGACCTCATCCTCACGTCTTGACGGCGACTGGTCTAGGGATCGATCTAAGCGTTGTGGAGGACCTGCGTGATGCAGCGCGTAAGCATTATTGGACTTGGCCTAATCGGTGGATCCATCGGCCTCGGTCTGCGTCGGTGGTCCGACGCAAACGGCAAGACAGGCGCCGCGGCCCTGGAGGTCACCGGCTTCGACACGGATCTTGAGCAACAGCACTACGCGAAGAAGATCGGCGCCGTGGATCGCACCGAATGGGATCTTGCCAAAGCGGTCCGCAACGCGGATGTCATTGTCCTGGCGACGCCGGTTGCCGCGATCAAGGAACTCTTTGGCGATATCTCGCCGCACCTTAAGCCTCGTACAACCATCACCGATACCGGTTCCACCAAAGCTGAGGTTCTCGCTTGGGCGGACGAGCTGTTGCCCCGGACGGTTGGATTCGTCGGTGGGCATCCCATGGCCGGCAAGGCGCAAAGCATCGAGGCGGCGGAGGCCGACCTATTCAAAGGTGCCACCTGGTGCGTCACTCCCTCGCTCCATGCCGGGGAGGAAGCGATCCGCAACGTCCTTGGGATGATCGCAGCCCTCGGGGCCGAGGCCTACTTCATCGACCCCGCGGAACACGACGCCTACGTCGCCGGCGTCAGTCACCTACCCTTCGTCCTCTCGGCGGCACTGATGAACGCCGTCAGCGGTGACGCATCCTGGCGAGATATGAAGACCCTCTCGGCAGGCGGTTTTCGCGATATGAGCCGGCTCGCCGCCGGCAGCCCGGACATGCATCGCGACATCGTGCTGACGAACCGGGACGCAATCAAGCGATGGATCTCAACCTACATCGGGGTGCTGGAGCGACTGCAAGCCGACCTCGAGGCGTCGTCCGACGACGTGCCGGTCCGGCTGACGGAGTTCTTCACGAGTGCTCGTGACGCTCGGGCGGATTGGGCGACACAAACAACTCGGGAGGGTGAACTGCTCCAAGGGACGGAGGCCGAGCTAGGCCCCGGAAAGCTGACGGACCAGATGGGTCGCATGCTCCTGGGTGGGTTCGCCCGAAATCGGCGCTCGTCCCTTGAGCGAGGGACCAGGTCGGACGTTCCCAAGGATCGAAACGGGAAGCACCCCCGCCAGTAGCGAGGCACCGTTCTTCACTCGGTTTGCTTGCTGATTCGGGTCCGGCACACGGATCCAACGTGACGTTGCGCTTCGATGCCAGTCTAGGGGAGGATCGACCAGCCAGCCGGGAGACGGTAGTGATACAGCGAGTCGGTCGGCTGCCCATCGCACCAGCGCCGGCCACGGTCCTCACGTTGTAGCTCAGCGTAGCTGTTCTGCACCTGGACGATACGCCGCGCACTCAGGTTAAACACCACCAGGCCCGCGCACTCGGGCTCCAAGCTCCTCCGGCGTGTCAACTCGTCGAGAACGCGGAACGGAGGCACGGCGCCGGAGTCGTCTGCGGTGAGCTGGCTCCGTATCGCGGCCAGATCGTCCATCGTGTTGTGCTCATCAAACACGGAGAGCCCATGCACGACGCTCTCCGCGAACCGACCGTCCAGTTCGCCCGCGTAGCGCATCAATGTTTGGTGGTCGCGCGGCTGGCGACTGCAGGCCGCAGCGAGGATCTTCAGCCCATGGGCAGGGCCGGTGAAGCTGATGGTGCCGACCGGGTCGACCACCGTGAAACGCATGTCGGGCACTGTATGGACTTCTCCATCGCCGGAGCGTCGGAGGCGGCATGGCCACGTGTGGACGGCCGCTCACCGTTCCGACGGATTGGCGGGGAACGTACGGCTAATGTACCATAATCAGTGTCAACCCCTGACTTGATTCCATGCCTCTGAGCGGCGTCGTGAATGGCTCCACTCCCATGTCTGTTCCAGGCCCCACGACCCAGTTACCCTCCTCCGCTCCATCGCTCGATCTCGAGCGGTACGCTCGCCAAACCATTCTTCCTACGATCGGCGCCGAGGGGCAGGGCAAGCTCCTCAACAGCCGGGTCCTCGTGGTGGGCTGTGGGGCTCTGGGAAGTGCCAGCGCCAACCTGCTGGCTCGGGCAGGGATTGGCCACCTCACGATTGTCGACCGTGATTACGTCGAGCTGAGCAACCTCCAACGTCAGGTTTTGTTCGATGAGACTGACGTACGAGATAGAATCCCCAAGGCAGCGGCGGCGGCCGAAAAGCTGCAGCGCATCAACAACGACGTGGTGATCGAAGGGATCATCACCGACTTGAATGCCGGCAATGTCGAACGATTGGCGTCCGGCGCCGATGTGATCGTGGACGGTTTAGATAACTTCGAGACGCGATACCTCCTCAACGATGTTGCGGTGAAGCATGGCATCCCGTGGGTTTATGGTGGGGTCATTGCCAGCTATGGGATGACCATGACCATCCGTCCTGGGTCATCGCCGTGCTTGCGCTGCGTCTTTCCTGAGCCGCCCCCGGCCGGCTCCGCCCCCACCTGCGACACCGCCGGCGTCATTGGACCAGCGGTGGAAACGGTCGCCGCCATCCAGGCCGCCGAGGTGATGAAGCTCGTCGTCGGGGACATCGGTGCTCTCAACACCTCGCTCCTTGCCGTCGATCTCTGGCACATTTCCTTGGATCGGGTGCCGCTTCCGGCGCTCAACCCGTCCTGTCCCACCTGCGGCAGAAGGGACTTCACGTTCCTGGACAACGCCACCCCGTCCCAGACGACGTCACTCTGCGGCCATGATGCCGTCCAGGTGCTTCCTCAGGGGGCTCAGAAGCTGGACCTTGGGGAGCTGCGGCGACGCCTCGACCCGGTAGGGGATACGACCGCGAACCGGTTCCTGCTCCGCTTCCGGCCGACAGGATCCGCTCATGAGTTGACCGTCTTCCCTGACGGCCGCGCCATCGTCAAGGGTACGACCGACTCCACCCAGGCCCGATCTCTGTATGCCCGGTATATTGGGGCCTAGCCGCCAATGATCTACCTGGACAACGCGGCGACGAGCTGGCCAAAACCTCCCTCCGTCTACGAGACACTCGGCTCCTTTCTCCAAACACTCGGGGCCAATCCAGGCCGGGCTGGTCACCGGATGGCCGCGGGGGCGGCTGCCGCCGTGGCCGATTGCCGGCTCCGGCTGGCTCGGCTCATGAATGCCGAATCGCCGAACCATGTCGTCTTTGCCAGCAACGCCACAGATGCTTTGAACCTCGCGATCCGTGGTCTCCTCCGACCCGGCGACCAGGTCATTACGAGCAGCATGGAACACAACTCCCTCGCTCGGCCGCTTCGATCGGTGGCGGAGCAGGGCGTCCGGGTCACGAAGGTTCTCTGCTCGCCTCAGGGCGTCATCGATCGTGATGTCGTGGCTGCGGCCGTATCCCCACGGCTCCGCTTAATTGCGGTGACCCACGCCTCGAACGTCAATGGCGCCATCCAGCCGATTGAGGATCTCGCAGAGATAGCTCGCCACCACAACGCCTTGCTCCTGGTGGACGGCGCGCAAACGCTTGGCGCCATGCCCATGGATGTCCAGTCCATGGGTATCGATCTGCTCGCATTCCCCGGCCACAAGGGCCTGCTCGGCCCGCCGGGCACCGGCGGTCTCTACGTTGGGCCGCAGGTGGATTTGGCAACGTTCACGCCGCAAAGATCCGGCGGCACCGGCGTGCGCTCCGAAGACGACGCCCAGCCGCTGGAGCTCCCTCACCGGTACGAAAGCGGCACGTCCAACACGATCGGCATCGCCGGCCTCGCGGCAGGCGTGCGCTTCCTTGAGGAGCATGGCGTCCAGTCCATCCACCAACGGGAGTCCTCCCTCACGCGGCGATTGATCGCAGGGCTGGAAGCCATTGAAGGCGTGCGAGTCTGCAATCCCCCGGCCGGGGCTCCTCAGGCCGCCGTGGTATCGTGCGTCGTGGACGGATGGAGCCCGGCCGATGTTGGCTCGGTGCTGGACCAGTCCTTTGACATCGCCTGCAGAACCGGCCTGCATTGCGCGCCGGACGCGTGTCGAACCATCGGGGCCTTCCCAGAAGGCACCGTTCGCTTGAGTCCGGGTTGCTTCACGACCGAAGACGAGATTGACGCGGCAATCGCAGCCGTTGCCGAGATCGCTTCGACGCCGTCCGCCTAACTGGTAACAGCCACGAGGGGGGCACTATGAGCGGACCCAGTCAGCCCGAGGGAAACCAGCCGCATCGTCGGAGCCGGATGGAGGACGAGGTTCTCGAGATTCTCTATCGGACCGACCAGCCGTCGTCCTTCGCCGATCATGTCCGGCGCAAGACGGCCCGCCAACGTCAGAGCCGCCTCTCGACAGTCTCCCGGTACCCCCGCCTCCTGCGGCAGACCGGCCCGGGCACGATGCTCGTTGCCTCCATAGGCGCCGCGCTCCTTGCGATGCTCGTCAAGGACGCCTCGGCGATTCTGGCGACCCTCCTGGCTTTGGCGAGTGTTTCGTTGCTCCTCGCCCCGATTGTCGGTCGGTACCGTCGCCCGGGGCAATCCGATGTCAAGCGCTGGCGAGGCCGGGACATCGACCTCAGCCCGCCGCCGCCCGCCTGGGTCGGCTCACTCCGAGATCGCTTCCGCAAGCCCCCTCGCTTCTAGAAAGGCGGCCCACCCAAAGGGTCCATGGCGGCATTGCCGTCCTTTAGCCGCTGTGCTATCGTCCGCCACTCACGGATCGGTCCCGCTTGGCCTCAGGAGAGGGCGGGGGCTGCGTCACGAGGCGGATCACCTGTCGTGGCGCTCACTCTAGGTGGCCCGGTACTGGTGCTCCCTTTCGAATTGCCGCTCTGGAGAATCGGATGCCTAATATCGCCTCCGATATCGTTGACGCCTACGTGTTCCGCAGGATCAATGCTCGCGTCCAGTTCCTCCTCTTCCTCCGGCGGCCCGATGTGCCGCTCGGTAACACCTGGCAGAGCATCCACGACAAGATTGAGCCAGGCGAGACCGCGATGGCGGCCGCCGAGCGGGCGCTAAAGGAGCGGACCGGGCTGATGCCGGTTGACGCCTATTCCGCCGATTACATCAACCAGTTCTACGACCATGAGAGTGACACCATTATTTTGGCGCCGGTCTTCGCGTTCACCGTGGCGCCCCGCGCTCGGGTCCAACTCGGGGAGGAGTACGCCGATAGCGCCTGGTGTGACCGCGAAGAGGCAACGGCCCGCCTGCTTTGGGCCGGGCAACGGTGGGCGGTCCGCCACATCGACGACGTGATCGGCATGGGCAGCGACGACGCGGAGTTTTACAGGGTCCGCTAATACGGTCCGGTCAGTCGCGGTGCCACCCGCGGCCCCTGAGTCCAAGCGGGTATAATTCAGGGGATTTCCCCGCCCCACGCGCGACGCAATGTCGCTTTGGAGACCCCATGCCCGACTTCAAAATCGTCTCCGATCTGCGCCCGACCGGGGATCAGCCGGGCGCTATCGAAGCCCTTGTCGAGGGCCTCAGCAGCGATCAGAAGTTCCAGACGCTGCTTGGCGTCACTGGTTCAGGCAAGACCTTCACGATGGCCAACGTCATCGAGCGGGTCAACCGGCCCACGCTCGTGCTCGCCCACAATAAGACACTTGCCGCTCAGCTCTACGCGGAGTTCAAAGAATTCTTCCCGCATAACGCCGTGGAATACTTTGTCTCCTACTACGACTACTACCAGCCTGAAGCCTACGTGGCCCGCACCGACACCTTCATTGAGAAGGATGCCGACATCAACGAGGAGATCGACAAACTTCGCCACGCCGCCACCCGCGCACTGCTGACCCGCAGGGATGTCGTGATCGTGGCATCGGTCTCCTGCATCTACGGCCTCGGCTCCCCTGAGGAGTACGGAAAGACGGTGGTTTCACTCCGCTGTGGCGGTCAGGTGCGCCGCGACCGGGTCATTCGCCATCTGATCGACATTCAGTACGACCGCAACGACATGACCCTGGTCCGCGGCAGCTTCCGCGTCCGGGGAGACACGCTTGAGATCTTCCCGGCCTATGAGGAGATCGCCGTCCGGGTTGAATTCTTTGGGGACGAGGTCGAGCGAATCGTCGAGGTGGATCCGCTCACCGGGGAACTCCTGGTCGAGCGGGTCGAAATGGATATCTACCCGGCCAAGCACTTCGTCACGAGTGCCGACAAGCTCGCGGTGGCGATGAAGGACATCGAGGCGGAGTTGGAACAGCGCCTGGCGGAACTGGAGGGCCAAGGAAAGATTTTGGAGGCAGCCCGCCTGCGCCAGCGGACGATGTACGACCTGGAAATGATGCAGGAGGCGGGATACTGCTCCGGTATCGAAAACTACTCCATGCATCTCTCCCGGCGCCGGCCGGGCGAGCAGCCCTCCACGCTACTGGACTACTTTCCCGACGACAGCCTCTTCTTCATCGACGAGTCCCACATCTCCTTGCCTCAGGTCCGGGGGATGTATTCGGGGGATCGCGCTCGCAAGGATGTGCTTGTCGAGCACGGGTTCCGGCTCCCGTCCGCCCGGGATAACCGCCCGCTCACGTTCAGCGAGTTCGAGCGCATGGTTCACCAGGTCATCTTCGTCTCCGCGACGCCAGGACCCTACGAGCAGGAGCATAGCGAGCAGATCGTCGAGCAGGTGATTCGGCCGACAGGGCTGATCGATCCGGCGATCTCGGTTCGGCCGACCAAGGGTCAGGTTGACGACCTCCTCGCAGAGATCAACGCGCGGGTCGCGAAGGGTGAGCGGGCTCTGGTCACGACACTGACGAAGCGCATGGCCGAGGATCTCGCGGACTATCTCAAGGAGATGGGTGTCCGCACCCACTACCTCCACAGCGAGATCGAGACCCTGGAGCGAATCGAGATCCTGCGAGATCTCCGGCTCGGCGTGTACGACGTGGTCGTCGGCATCAATTTGCTCAGGGAGGGGTTGGACCTGCCAGAGGTGTCCCTGGTCGCCATCCTGGATGCCGATAAGGAAGGCTTCCTTCGTTCCGAAGGCTCCCTGATTCAGACCATCGGTCGGGCGGCACGGCACGTCGAAGGACAGGTCATCATGTACGCTGAGACCATGACGCGGTCAATGAAAGCTGCCATCGACGAGACCTATCGCCGTCGTGCCGTCCAGTTGGCGCACAACGAGGCTCACGGTATCCAGCCCCGAGGCATCGTCAAGGAGATCAAGGACATCACTGACCGCGTCCGCGCCGCCGCCGAGGAGCAGGCCGAGTACCAAACAGGCTCGGGCTCCCGGGCGGGTGTCATCGCGGAGATTCCGCGGGACGAGTTGGCCCGGATGGTGAAGGATTTGGAATCCCAGATGAAGACGGCTGCCCGGGATCTGGAATTTGAAAAGGCCGCGCTGCTGCGGGATCAGATCGTCGAACTGCGTCGCATCATTGAGCTGGACCCGGTCGCTCGCTAGGTCCTACCCCCATGGAGGAACTCTCTGTTTTGCTCCGAATCACTTGTCTTGTCAGCCGTCATCCCGCCCCGTGGCGTCTAGCCCGTCTCCTGCTGCTTGTTGCCGTCTTCGTCCTTGGCTTCTCCGGGACCGGTGGGGCTGGGCACCCGTTATCCGTCGAGGCGAGTTTCCCCATCGTGCCCCGGGCGACACCGGACGGCTCGGAAGACACCTCCTGTCCCCAACTCGCGCCCATCCCCCCGGAGCAACCGGCGGAGGAAGAAGACGACGCAGAAGCGGGGGGTGCGTCGGGCGAGGTCGCGGAACAACTGCCGCCCGCCGACCTCCCGACGACCAATGTGCAAGGGCTGAGCTTCAGGCTGGAGTCAACCCTCTCGGTCGGGTTCACGGGCATTTCCTCCGAAGCGCCTGTCTACCGTCTGGTACCGCCGGCTCCTACTGCCGAGGCCACAGCGGCATTGGCGGAGCGCCTAGGGATCGACGGCCAGGTTGACGACCGGGGGGGAGACACCTTCGTTGTCTCCGGAAACGGCGACCTGTTTGTCACCCCAACCTTGATCCAGTACATCTCCGCCGAACCGACGGCCGAGGGGGACCCGCCGGGCGACGAGGAGGCGGTGGCGCTTGCGCGTGACTGGCTGCGCGAGGCCTGCCTGTTCCCGCCGGATCTGGGCACCGGGACGGTCGTGAGCCGAACCGAAGAAAGCGCCCGGGTTGTCGTGCTTTTCACGCCAGTGGAGCCCGAACTGCTCCTCGCGGCCCATCCAAGCATCACCGTCTCCCTTGGTCCAGACGGAACAGTGCTCGAAGCCTCCTCTCGGTGGGCGTCTATTCTGCGCGACGAACGCTATCAATTGCGGCCGGCCGAAGATGCCTGGCGGCAGATCGAGCGTGGCGAGGGCTTCATCGAGGCAACATTCGGCGAGGAGACCTTCCCGCAGGGCGCGGAGGTCGTAGGAACTGCCGAGTACACCAGCATCGAAATCGGCTACACGACCGCTGGTCTCCCAGGCGAGGAGCAGTTCCTTGAGCCCGTGTTCGTTTTTTCCGGGCGGGTGACACCTGAGGGCGGAGACCAGTCCTACCCCGCACGAGCGTTCGTGCCCGCCCTTGCCGACAGTGGGAGCCCGGTTGGCGTCTCCAACTTCCCGAGCGCGGCGTGACCATGGCGACTTCGCCATCCTCGTCTCCCGGAGGCGAAACTGGTCATCCGCGTCGGATCCTGGTGATCCACGGTCCAAACCTCAATTTACTGGGGACGCGGGAGCCTCATCTATACGGTGCCACGACCCTGAGCGAGTTGAACGAGTCGCTGCGGGACATGGGCAGCCGCGCATCCCCTCGGATGGAGGTCGAGACATTCCAGTCGAACCACGAGGGCGCGCTGATTGATATGATCCAGGATCGTGGAGCGGGGTGCTGTGGTATCATCGCCAACCCGGGCGGACTGACCCACTCCAGCGTAGCCTTGCGCGACGCGCTCGCCGCTGTTGCGCGCCCCGTGGTGGAAGTTCACGTCACGAACATTCACGCCCGGGAAGCGTTCCGGCATCGCTCGCTCATTGCACCCATTGCGCTCGGTCAGATTGCCGGGCTGGGCATCGAAGGGTACCGTTTGGCCCTTCGCTTTTTCATCGAGCGGGAAGCCGCACGGGAGTCCTCGACAGCATGAGCCTCCGTCTGCAACGACTCCGCGATCTTGCAGCCGAGCGCCAGCTCGACGGAATCCTCGTCACCCATCCTTCCAACCGGTTCTACCTCAGCGGCTACTCCGGTGAAGATGACCCTCCGAACGAATCAGCGGGGGTCCTGCTGATCGGCGCAACCACGGCGCTCCTGTTTACTGGGGCAACGAACGTCGCGTGGGCTGAGGCGGAGGCGCCGACGTTCACCACCAAGCCCTGGACGCGGCCGTGGGCCGGTTTTCTCGTTCAGGTCCTGCGCGATCTGGGGTGGAAACGGATGGGGTTTGAGGACGACGCCGTTCTCTACGCGACCCACCGCGACCTTTGCGCCGGCCTTGACGGTCAGACTGAACTGGTTCCTCTCGGCGATGCGGTGGACAAACTGCGCTCTGTTAAAGAACCGGTAGAGCTGGAGGCATTGGCGAAGGCGATCTCAATCACCGACGCTGCCTTCGTCGCTGCCACAGCCGATCTTGAAGTCGGCATGACGGAGCGCGATTTGGCGCGCCGGATCGAGCGGGAGCTGCGGGAGCGAGGAGCGGAGCGGGAGGCGTTTCACACCATTGTGGCCGCTGGACCCCACGCGGCTCGCCCCCATCACGCTCCGACGGACCGCCCCATCGAACGCGGCGAGCCTGTGATTATTGACATGGGCGCGCATGTGGACGGCTACAACGGTGACCTTACGCGCACGACGTGGATCGGCCATCCGACCGAGGAACTACGACGGGTGTACGCTTCCGTCGAAGCCGCGCAGCGCGGCGCGTTGGGCGTGATTCGTGACGGCGTCGCGGCAAAGGACGTCGACGCGGCGGCCAGATCAATACTGACAGCCGCAGGCCTGGGCGAGGCGTTCAGTCACGGGGTTGGCCACGGCCTCGGGGTGCGGGTACACGAGGCACCGAGCGCGGGTCAGATGTCCGAGGACATCCTTCACGCCGGCCAGGTTCTCACGGTGGAGCCCGGCGCTTATCTCCCCGGCTGGGGCGGGGTGCGAATCGAGGACGTGGTTGTCGTCGAGCCAGGCGGCTACCGGATGCTCACCGGCGCCCCGAAGAAGCAGTCCGAGACAAGGGATACTGGAGGGACAACCGCATGATTGACACCGGAGACATTCGGAAGGGCTCAACCTTCGATCTCGACGGGCGCCTGGTCAAGGTGATTGATTTCTCCCATAACAAGCAAGGACGCGGCTCCGCACAGCTACGGATGACCTTGCGCGATTTGCGAACGGGCTCGACCACCACCCACACCGTCCAGGCTGGGGCGCGGTTCACGTCTGTGCGTCTTGATCGCGCCCATGTTCAGTTCCTCTACGCGGAGAGTGGTCGGTATCACTTTATGGACACAGATACGTTCGAACAAATCGAACTGGACGAGTCCTCTGTCGGAGATGTGGCGAAGTACCTGAAAGAAAATGATGTCGTTGACCTCATGACCTACAACGGCGAACCGATTGACATCGAACTGCCGACATCGGTCACCTTGACTGTGGTTCAGACCGACCCTGGTTTCAAGGGCGATACGGCCACCGGAGGCACGAAGCCGGCGACTATGGAGACCGGTTTGGTGGTGAGCGTGCCGTTGTTCGTCAGCGAAGGCGACAGGCTTAAAGTGGACACCCGAACGGGCGATTACATCGAGCGGGTGTACTAAGTGTCCCTCGACGATGCTCCCGTCCGTGGCAACGGACGAGCGGGTGACGCGCCCGCGATGAGTGATGTGGTCGAGGCAGTGCACACCCTCATCGACCTCATGGGCAGCGGTGGCATTCGGGAACTGGATCTCTCGTTCGGGGATGTCGCAATCCGCCTCCGAGGCCAGGGTCACGCTATCAGTGCTGCTCCGCCAGTAGTGCTTCCCGGCCCCGGAGCATCATCTCCGGCCGTCGAACCCCGGGACACCGGCAGTTTGATCACGGCGCCCATGATCGGCACCTTCTATTCCTCCCCATCACCCGGTGACCCACCGTTCGTAGGAGTCGGAGAACGCATCGAAGCTGGCCAGGTCGTCGGGATCATCGAAGCGATGAAGATCATGAACGAGATCGTCGCCGACCGGGCCGGGGTCATCACCGACATCTTGGTTGCCAACGGGGAGGCTGTCGAGTACGGATCGCCCTTATTCCGCCTGGCCCTTGAGGACACCTTCGTCGGGTGAGCGCCCGCGTCGTTCCCGTCGGGCTCCTCACCTCCTACGTACGGGAAGTGCTTGAGACGGACGCCGTCCTCGCGGACGTGTGGATCGAGGGCGACGTCTCGAATGCTTTCCAGGCTCAGTCTGGGCACGTCTACTTCACGGTGCGTGATGACCATGGGCAGCTCAAATGCGCCCTGTTCCGCGCATACGTGGCCCGGCAGCGTTATCTCCCTCGGGTTGGTGATGCGGTGGCGGTTCATGGTCGCGTGTCGCTCTACGAGCGGGATGGCTCCATCCAGCTCTACGCCGACTTGGTGCAACCCGCGGGGCTCGGCATCCTGGCTCTCCAGCTTGAGCAGCTCCGGCAGCGCCTAGAGGCCGAGGGCCTCTTTGAACCGAGCCGGAAGCGAACCCTGCCCGCTGCACCAAAGGTCATCGGGGTCGTCACGTCGCCGGACGGTGCCGTCTGGCACGACATCCAGAACGTGCTTTCCCGCCGGTATCCCTTGGCCGAGTTGATCCTTTCGCCGACCCCCGTTCAGGGTCACGACGCTGCAGAGGCCATCGTGGCGGCGATTGAGGCGATTCAGGAGCAGAGGCGGGTCGACGTGGTGATCCTGGCACGGGGTGGCGGCTCTGCGGAAGACTTCATGGCCTTTAACGACGAGCGGGTCGTGCGGGCGATTTTTGCCTGCCGTGTGCCCATTGTCGCGGGTATCGGCCATGAGACCGACTGGTCGCTGGCCGATGAGGTTGCCGATCTTCGCGCTCCGACACCTTCGGCTGCCGCGGAACTCTGTGTTCCCTCTCTCACCGAGATCACCCAGCGGCTGGAGTATCTTGGTGAACGACTGGGCGACGCGATGACCGACATCATCGCGTCGGCGCGCGAGGAGGCGGTTCTCCTCGACGATCGCCTCCGCCGTCTGACCCCCCGAGGGCAGATTCAGACCACCCAACGCTTGGTTGACAACCTCTCAAGCCGGGTGGTTGGACGAGGCCGGGAGCTGATCGAGATCCATTGGCGTCAGGTGGACAACCAACGCCAATTCTTGGCAGTACTGAATCCGGACCGGACATTTGACCGTGGGTACGCACTGCTCCATGACGCCTCAAACCGCCCAATCCTAAACGCGAGCAACGTCAGTGTGGGCGACTTTCTGCACATCCACCTCGCCTCCGGTCGAATCGAGGCTGAGGCCACCCGCGTTTGGAACGACAAACCGTGAGAGGGTCAGGTATCGGCGTGAACAACGAAGCGGAGCGTCAGCCATTCGATCCCGTCGTCGAATGGCAAAGTGCATTGGATGGAGGATCCTTCGAGGAGACCTATACCTCATTGGAAGAGGTGGTTGCGCGTCTGGAGCAGGGTGGACTGCCACTGGAAACGTCCCTGGCCTACTATGAGCTTGGCGTCCGGCTGGGAGAACGATGTGCCCATCTTCTCGAACAAGCGGAGTTGCGGGTCAGCCAGCTGGAACAAATCGGCAGGTTCAACGGTGACACTGAAGTCTGGCACGAGAACGGCGACGGCGATTCCTTTGCCTGACTCCTGGCTCGACCGCTGAGCCGTGACGAGCCACTCCCGATCGGCAAACTGCCGCCGGAGCTTCTCAGCCGTCTGGTGAGCGAGTACGCGGTATCCGACCCGTCGGTCCTCGTCGGACCAGGTCTCGGTCGCGACGCGGCAGCAATCCAGGCGGGAACGGCAACCCTTGTCGTCAAGACCGACCCCATCACTTTTGCCACAGACCACGCCCCGCTCTACCTTGTGGACGTGAATGCCAACGACGTTGCCTGTCTCGGCGCGGTGCCCCGCTGGCTCGTTGTCACCGCCCTCCTCCCAGCGGGAGCAACCACGCCTCCCATGGTGGAGCAGCAGTTCAGAGAGCTGAGAGACATCTGTACCGCTCGCGGCATCTCGCTCGTGGGCGGCCACACGGAGATCACGGCCGCCGTCAACCGGCCGATACTGGTTGGAACCCTCATTGGAGAGGCTGCCGAAGGGCAGCTGTTGGTGCCTGGGGGCGGGCGACCGGGAGATCGTCTCCTCGTGACCAAGGGGATCGCCATCGAAGGGACGGCCCTTCTGGCGAGGGAACTATCGCAGCAGTTGACGGCGGCCCTCGGCAGGGATGTCGTCGAGGCTGCAGCGAGGTTGCTCGAAAACCCTGGCATCTCCGTCGTCAAGGATGCGGCCATCCTGCTTGAAGCGGGAGGGATTACGGCTCTTCACGATCCCACCGAGGGTGGGCTGGTCACCGGGGTGCGAGAACTGGCCGAGGCGTCAGGATGCGGAGCGACCCTCGTCGCGGGCGAGGTGCCCGTGCTAGAGCCAACCGCGGCCGTCGCTCGCCACCTCGGTCTTGATCCGCTGGGCCTGCTGTCTTCCGGCTGTCTCCTCGCCTCCGTCGATCCGGGCGCGGTAGAGCGGCTAATCGCCGCTGGCTCAGCGGCTGGAATTCCCGTGCGGGAATGCGGAATGCTGACACCGCCCGAGGAGGGATTCGTCCTTCGGGGGGACAAAGCTATGTCGATGCCCATCTTCTTGAGCGATGAAGTAACCCGGGTGCTCTAAGGGGATATGTATGTTCGAGTGACGTTACTCTAAGGCACTGGTGACACGCGGCAATTGCAAGATCGAGGATCACCATGAGACGAGGAGCGCCGTCGACCAGTCCAATGTTGAGGTGCTCCAGGGGAAACAACCAAAAGGAGATGCCGAGTGGCCAAGACAATGCCGGGGCTCGTGGTCGCCAGCAGCAACGGGCGGGTTGGGATCACGGAGGCCGTTGACGTGCTGCGGACGGGAGGGAGCGCCCTTGAGGCCGTCGTGGCGGGGATCAAGCTCGTCGAGGCGAACCCGAACGACCACAGCGTCGGCTTCTCCGGCCTGCCCAATCTGCTAGGGGAGGTGGAACTGGATGCAAGCGTCATGGTGGGTCAAGGACTCACCGCCGGCGCGGTTGGTGGTCTCCAGGGCTTTCAGGACGCTGTCGAGCTCGCTCGTATGGTCATGGAGGAGCTTCCTCACTCCCTGATCACCGGGGAGGGCGCGGCACGCTTCGCATCCGAGATGGGAATGTCACCGGTCGAACTCCTCACTGATGAGGCAAGCCGGATCTGGCGAGCCCGGCTTGAAAAGGGCCAGGAGACCGGGGATGTCTCTCAGCGACGCTTTGCCGAGAAAATCGGGGAGATCGTGCGGCGAGTCAGTCAGGATCCTGAGAAGCCGGCCCCTCCTCACGGCACGGTCAACTTCATCGCCCGCGACCGGGAAGGTCGGCTGGCCGTCGGAGTGAGCACATCAGGCTGGGCCTGGAAGTATCCCGGCCGGCTCGGCGACTCCCCAATCATCGGGGCGGGCAACTATGCTGACGATCGGTGGGGAGCCGCCGCCTGCACCGGGCGGGGAGAAATGGCCATGCGCTGCTGCACCGCTCACAGCGTTGTCACGTTCATGCGCTGCGGGATGTCCCTCTCCGAGGCCCTCACCACGGCCATGCAGGATCTCCGGGCGCTAGATGACCCGTACGCCAGTGAGATGAATATCGTGGCCGTCGATCGCGATGGCGGTCATGGGGCCGCCTCCACCACCGCCGGCAAGACCTACATCTTCATGGATGAGAGTATGGAGAGCTACGAAGAGCCGACAAGGATGCATGTGCCGCTCGTCGATTCGCCTCGCTGCGCCTGAACCGCCTGTGCGCCGAGCCCACGAATCGATGATCCCGAGGAAGATCACCGTGCGCGCAGCAGGGCGCACTATGGTCCTCAGGAAGGGGCGCGACGAATCGGAGCAGCATGTGCTCCTCAAGGCGCTGGTGTTCGCACTCTACGCTGACCGCTACTCTGGCCTGGCGGTCGAAGTCTCGGTCGGTCATCGGTACAAGCCGGACCTCGTGGCCTTGGACGACGAAGGGAGGCCGCTGTTGTGGGCCGAGTGCGGCCAGACCGGAAGAGACAAGATCGCCCACCTCCTCCGTAGGCTCCCGGACACGCACCTCGTCTTCGCCAAACAGGCCACCCGGCTCGATCCGTTGGAGCAGATCATTCACCAAGGGTGGCCGAACAGAGGGAGAACCGGACCCGTCGAACTCCTGTCATTTCCCGCTGACGCGGCACATCACCTGGAGGCGGCCGCCCTCACGCCCTGCCAGCCCGAGGAACGGGTCATGTTCGGCGGTTCTAACGCACTGGTCCGATCCGACTACGGTCGGAAGGCCGGCGGGGCTTCCCGTTCCGGAGTCGCGATCTGATGGCGGTCCGAATAGGAGCCACGCCGCAGCGAGGCAGGCAAACCGACAAGGGTGAGCGGAGGATCTATTCTCCCCCTCCCGTCCGCAGCGGAAAGACCTTGGTTTGGAGGTATTGCTCAGGCGCTCTCACGTCCGCGTGCTGACACCAGAGGCACTCGTTTTCAATGGAGGGCATCTGACAGTCGGCTCCGGTGCTACACGTCGCGGTTCAGGGTCTCCAAAAACTCGCTGTTGGTCTGCGTCTTGGAAAGACGGCTGAGCAGCAATTCTGTACCTTCGCTGCCCCCGAGCATCGAGACCATCCGCCGCATCGTCCAGACTTGGCGTAGGTCGCTCTCGTTCAACAGCAGCTCTTCCCGGCGGGTGCCAGAGCGCTGGATATCGATGGAGGGGTAGATCCGGCGCTCCGCGAGTTTGCGGTCAAGGTGCAACTCCATGTTGCCCGTGCCCTTGAACTCCTCGTAGATGACATCGTCCATCCGGCTGCCGGTGTCGATGAGGCAGGTCGAGACGACAGTCAAACTCCCTCCGCCTTCGATATTTCGCGCCGCACCAAAGAACCGTTTCGGCGGATAGAGCGCTACGGGGTCAATGCCGCCGGAGAGCGTCCGTCCGCTCGGCGGCACGGCGAGGTTGTACGCCCGTGCAAGACGCGTGATGGAGTCGAGCAGGATCGTGACATCCTTGCCCCCCTCGACCAGGCGCTTCGCCCGCTCCAGGGCCATCTCCGCAACCTTCGTGTGATCCTCAACCGGCTCGTCGAACGTGGAAGAGATCACCTCGCCCTCGACCGAACGGCGCATATCGGTCACTTCCTCCGGCCGCTCGCCGATCAAGCAGACCATGAGGTGCATTTCAGGGCAGTTCGCCGTGATGCCGTTCGCGATGGACTTCAGCAGGATCGTCTTTCCCGCCTTGGGGGGCGAGACAATCAACCCGCGCTGGCCCCGTCCGATCGGCGCCACCAGGTTCAGCAGCCGGGTCGAGAGGATGTTCGGTTGCGTCTCCAGATTGATTAACTCGAGCGGAAAGATCGGCGTCAGACTGTCGAACGAAGGGCGCCGCCGAGCCGTCTCGGGATCAACGCCATTCACCACCTCGACCCGCAACAAGCTAAAGAATTTTTCGTTGTCCTTCGGGGGGCGAACCTGACCCGAGACACGATCACCGGTACGAAGACCGAAGCGCCGAATTTGGGACTGAGAGACGTAGATGTCGTCCGGCCCCGGCAGGAATCGTTGGCCCCGCAGGAAGCCGAAGCCATCCTCGATGATTTCCAGCACCCCGTCACCAAAGATGTTGCCCTCTGCTTCGGTTTGGGCGCGAAGGAGTTTGGCGATCAGGTCTGGCCGCTTCATCCGGCTGTAACCGGACAGCCCCATGGTCTGAGCGATCTCGTACAGATCCTCGATGGGCTTCGTCTCCATCTCAGAGACGTTGAGGTGAGGACCTGATCCGTTCTTCGGAGGGGACACGGTGGGCGGCGCGGAAGGAGCCGGCATCGGACGAGACCGCGGCGTCGGATGGGGGGGCGCCGTGACCGTCCGTTCACGACCGTTGGCCCCTGGCTTCGCCATCTCCCGCTCTTGGCGAACTTGCCGGTCCCCACGGTCGTTCCGGTCCGACCGCTCCCGCCGTGGCGGTCGCTCGGCCCCGGCCCGCCGTTCCGGACGTTCCGTCCGCTCCCCACGAGCCTGATGCTCCTGGGGGCGTGCTCGCCGCTCCGGAGGTCTCTGGTCTTCTGAGACCACGCTTCCGGCCGTCGCGGAATCACTCGCTGCCGGAGGCAGGGGTGTCTCCACCGGGGCGGGGAGATCCACTGGAGAAGCAGCGACCGGTTCTACCTCCGGTGCAACCGCCGCCTCTTGAGGTGCCTCCGCCGGGGATGATGCCGGAGGTGCCTCGCCCCCGCCACCGTCGCTGGGAACGACCTCCGGAGTCGCGACCGGGACGGCAGCCGGCTCCGCCACCCGCTTCCGGGATCGCGTCGCGCGAGGGCGAGGCGCCGGCTTTTCCTCCGTCGCGACGGCTGTCACGTTCTCTTCCACGGCGGACAAACGCGTTCCTCCAGGGTTCTTCGCAGCAGAGCTGCCGCTCTCACGATCACAACATTGCAGGATGGAGCGCTGAGGTCGTTGGATTCCCTTGGTCCCCATGATCGGCGGACCGACCTCCGCCCAAGCCAACGCAGCGCACGGGAGCGCTTGCCGGCATTAACGGCACCAGGATCCGATCAACATCTCAGCGCCGGTAGGGCAGGGATTTTAGGGCCAGGCTCTTACAGCTTCTCCACAGGTGAATGATGGAGATCGGCGATAGGCAGGGGATGATTACGCTCGCCGAGACGCAAGTTGATACTAGCACTGCCTTTGCGCTGTCGTCAACTACCCCAGTATTCGCGACATCCCATGCAAATCAAGGGGGCACGCACGGAAAGCAAGTATCGAACTCTCCCGGCGTAGGTCCGGTTAGTCAAACGGGAACGGCGCATACTGCCCAAGTTTGGAGAGTTGGTGGGTCGCGTCCACCGTCCGTACAGTTCCCGATTTCGACCGCATCACGATCGACTGGGTGGTCGCGCGATCCCCCGCGTAATGGACCCCGCGGAGCAGTTCACCGTCCGTAATGCCCGTGGCGGCGAAAAAGACATTGTCGCTGGAGACGAGGTCGTCGAGCCCGAGTACCCGGTCAGTGTCGATGTTCCGCTCCTGCACGATGCGGCGCTCTTCATCATTCCTGGGCCACAGCTTGCACTGGAGATCGCCGCCAATGCACTTGAGCGCACAGGCCGCGACGACAGCCTCCGGCGCGCCGCCAATGCCCAGCATAACGTCGATCCCAGTCCCTGGCATCGACGCCATGACAGCGCCAGCCACGTCACCGTCGGTGATCATTTTGATCCGGGCCCCGGCTTCCCGCACCTGTTGAATCAGCGTCTCATGACGGGGCCGGTCCAGGATCACGACCGTCAGATCTCCAATGCCCTTGCCCTTGGCGCGAGCGATTCGATCGAGGTTTGCGGCCACGCTGTCATTGATGTCGATCTGACCGGCGGCATCCGGTCCAACGGCGATCTTGTCCATGTACATGATGTCGGGCGAGGCGTACATCGTGCCCCGCTCGGCGACGGAGAGAACAGTGATCGAGTTGGGCATGCCGAACGCCAGCAGACGCGTCCCGTCCACGGGGTCAACCGCGATGTCCACCTTCGGCTCGTCGGCGCAGCCGACCTCCTCGCCGACATACAGCATTGGGGCCTCATCCTTTTGCCCCTCGCCGATCACGACCACCCCATTCATCTGAATAGTGTCCAGCACCATCCGCATGGCATCGACCGCGGCCTGATCGACGGCCTCCTTGTCCCCTCGGCCCATCCACCGGCCAGCCATCAGGGCAGCCGCCTCGGTAACCCGGACCAACTCCAACGCAAGGTTCCGGTCCATCGTCTCGGCCATCTCACCTCACCTTTCGTTGCCACGGCACGGCCAGCCGCGAGATTTACCTGAGCCAGTCGGCCGCCGAGTACGGCAAGTCAGCCGCGCTGCCCACGTCAATGGTGCAGTCCGGTAGCGACTGCACAAACGATGCCCCGTACCGTTTCGAGATCACTCGACGGTCCAGGATCGCGCAGACTCCTCGGTCTCGGCTGCTGCGGATCAGACGGCCAAACCCCTGTTTGAACTTGAGCACCGCTTGAGGCACCGCGTACTCCAAGAACGGCTGCTCGAACAACTCGCTTCGCGCCGCAAAGACTGGCTCGGATGGCACCGCAAACGGTAGCTTGGTAATAACGAGCAGGCTTAGGGCGTTGCCAACGACATCGACCCCTTCCCAGAAGGTGGAGGTGCCTAACACCACGACGTTCGGAGAAAACCGGAGCCGGTCTACAAGCTGTCGAGGACTACCATCCGTCCTCTGGGCCAGCACCAGAACGCCTTGCTCTTCTAACGGTGCCTTGATCGCCCGGTAGGTTGCTTGCAGCGCCGCATGAGACGTGAAGAGCACCAGGGCCCGCCCGCGGGTCGCCCCGCAGAGTTCAACGAGCGTGTCCTGCAGCCGTCGCTGGTAGCCGGGCTGGTTCGGCTCCGGGATATCGTCCACCACATAGAGCAGCGTCGACTCCCGGTAGTCGAAGGGAGAGGCAACAGCTAGCTCCTCCGGCGCCTCAAGTCCGAGCCGCTCCGCGGTGTAGTCGAACGTCCCATCGGTCGTCATGGTCGCTGAGGTGAGCACTACCGACCTAAGCCGTGAGAAAAGTTGCTCCTGGAGCACCTGTCCCACATGGAGTGGGGCCGCGTGGACCGAGGCCTCTCCGCTGCTCGCGCTCCGCTCAATCCAGTAGACCGCCCCCGGGTCCGGCGTGCCCACCGCCGACTGGAGCTTGACGGCCACCTCTGAGAGCCCCCGAATCGACACCCCTAGTGCGACAATCAAATCCTCTCGCTGCTGCGCATCCGCCTCGTCCGATTCATCGGAATTGAGCCGCTCCAGCGCTTCGAGATACCACCTGAGCTGCCCTTCAAGGTCCCGAAGCTGGCGGTCCAGGCGCTCCCAAACCAGCTCGATCTCCACCCAGCTGCCCTCGCCGCGCACCGACCGCGTCACCCGGAGCGTCCGGCCGAATCCACCCCGGTCATCGTCATCACGCAGCGCCACCTCCCGCAGGCGGCTGAAGAGGTCAGCCACCTCGGACCGGGTGGCACGGGCCAGATCATTCACCTGGGCCAGGCGGTCAATGGCAGCTGATGCCCGCCGTTTCCCGACGTCGTCCTCCGTCATCCTCCCAAGGTAGCCGACAACCGTCGGGACGGTTCCAGACTGGACCGCGCCCTCGTCCCGTACCGCTGCGTCGAGTTGCTCCAAGACGGCGCGCTGGTCCACCGAGAAGCCAAACTGAGTGGTCGCTTGCTCTTCCAGATGGTGGGCTTCATCGACGATGAGGCGGTCGTATTCCGGAAGAACCCGCGATCCCGCCACCGCGTCTGATAGCAGCAAGGCGTGGTTGACGACAACAACGTGGGCATGCTCGGCCCGACGTCGGGCGCGGTACAGAAAACACTGGTTGCGTTGCTGGTAGACGCAGCGGGAAGCCACACACGCGTTCTCCTCCTCAGCGAGGTGTCTCCAGAGCGTCTCTTCGTCCCCGTCCAGTCGCAGCTCCGCGCGATCCCCCGTCTCCGTGGTTCCCAGCCACAGCATCACCTTCGCACGAAGCTGCGCTTCCACGGGGTCGTGGGTCGGCTGCCGCTGGCCGGTAAACCACCGTCGAAGACAAAGGTAGTTCGTTCGTCCCTTCAGGACCGCTGCGCGAAAAGGAGGGCTCTCGCCGTCTGCTGCTAAGGCGCGCTGAAGATCGGGGATGTCCTTCCGGAAGAGCTGGTCCTGCAGCGCTAAGGTATTCGTGGAGACGACGACCGGTTCCCCCCGCTCCGCCGCATACAGGGCAGCGGGGAGGAGGTAAGCGACACTTTTCCCAGTTCCAGTTCCTGCCTCCACCACCAATTGGCCGTCGTCGTCCAGCGCCCTGGCAACACCGTTCGCCATCGCCTCCTGCTGACGGCGATACTCGTAGTGCGGCACGACATCGCTTAATGGGCCGCCCCCGGCCAACATCCCAGCGACGACATCAGGATCGATCCGCTTCGTCGATCCGGTCGGCCGCAACGGGTCTGGCCGATCAAGCGCAGCCAGAAACGCGAGCTCGTGAGGACCACGGCCGGCGTGTTCCGCCTGGGTGAAGAGCGGCCCTCGAAACCGGCGGTCGGCCATGGCCGCGAAGAGCTGAGCGGTTGGCCAGCCCGCCACACGGGCATACGACGCGACTTGGTCTAACGTCGACGCGTCGTATTGCTCCAACTCTTGGATCAGGGCTCGAAAGACGCCGGCCGACGTGGCGGCGTCATCCAGCGCCCGGTGTCCAGGAAAAGCCGGCACATTCAGGCGGGCCGCCACCGCGGCGAGACTGAAGGACGGCATGTCGGAGAGCAGCAGCGTCGCAAGCTGAAAGGTGTCATAGACCGGATTGGGAAGGACGAGGCCGGCTGCGTCCAGCATCGCCACGTCCATTCCTACCGAGTGACCGACGATCGGACGCCCCGCTAGAAGCTGGCGCAGCCGTGGGGTAATGTCGCCAAGTGTTGGCGCCGCTTGCAGTTCCTCCTGACGGATACCAGTCAACGTGGCGATGTCGAGCGACAACCGGCTCCTGGGACGGACAAGCGCCGAAAAGCGGTCAATCTCGCCGTCTACGTCAAATGCGATCGCCGCAACCTCGATAATCTCGTGCCGAGAGGGATCCATACCGGTGGCTTCGACATCGAGAGCCACGTAGGAATCAGGCAAGCGGGTTTCTCCCAAAAGCGGTTGCGGTGGGCGCTCCTAGGCGGCGGCTACGATTGTGAAGCTACCGTGGCGCCGTTACTTCCCCGGTGTCGGCGAGATCCTGGGCGAGCTCAAGGGTGACGAGGCCAAGCTGCGCGAGACCGGTCGAGACAGGATCGAGGTCGATGAATTCGTCCTCCCGGTGCACATTGCCTCCCGATGTCAGCCCGAGGCAGATGGCCGGAATTCCACGGCTAATCGGAATGTTGGCATCCGTGCTTGAAGCGTCACAGACCGGGTCAAGACCGAGGCCCGAAAGCACACCGGTCGCCACCTCCACGACGCGACTGTCGAGCGGGACAACCCCTGCGGGCCGTTCCCCCAGAACCTCCTGCTGAACCGTAATCTCACCCCGTCCCGCCTGCGTGACGAGGCGGTCAACCCGATCACCCACCTGAGCTAGCGCGGACTCGTCGATGGACCGCAGGTCAAGAACGAAGGAGGCCGTGGGGGCAATGGTGTTGACGGAGATGCCCCCCTCGATCAGCCCAACGTTCAGGGTCGTCTTCGGATGAGCAGGGAGCTCTAAGGCATCGAGGTCATGAATCAGAGCGGCCAACGCGTGAACGGCGCTGGGACGGCCATAATCCCCCCAGCTATGTCCGCCTGGTCCCTTTAGTGAGACGCGCAGGCGCCGGCTTCCCACAGCGATGTGGGTTATCCGTCCGAGATTGTGTCCCTCGATGGCTACCGCCACCCCGAGACGCGGCAGAGCGTCGACCACAGCGCGCATCCCGCGCAGGTTGCCCAGCCCCTCTTCCCCAACCGGAGCTGCAAGGATCACGTCAACCTCTGGGGAGACGCCCATCTCCTTCAGCAGGTCTGGGACACACAGAAGCGCAGCCACCCCGAGGCTGTTGTCTCCCACCCCCGGACCGGTTAAGCGGCCTTCGCGCTCGGCGATGGGTAGCGGAGTCCCGGCAGGAAAGACCGTGTCCAAGTGGGCGGCCAGCAGGACGGGTGGGCCACTGGTGCGACCAGGAACCACCCCTACCACGTCGCCCAGGTCGTCCACCGTCACATCTCGCAGGCCACGGCGTCGCGCTTCCTCAGCCACGAAGGCGCTCCGTGCCCCTTCCTCGCCGGTCGGTGCTGCAATCGCGGCGATGCGGGCGGTCAAATCAACCACCTGCCTTCTCGTAGCCTCGGCTGCGCTCCGCGCTGCCGCGATGCGAGGCCCGGTCAAGGACTGCAACCTGCCTCCTCCTCGCTCCAAAAGCGATCCGTGAACGACACATGCAAGGGGGTGAGGCTCCCACGACAAGGCGGGGGCGACGAGGCCGAGTATACACCTCCCCCTCCCTCAGCACGGTCCACGGGATCGTTCGTTGATCCACTCGGGCATGCCTGCCGCTCCCCCAGCAGGACCGAGCGACCGTCGGGCCGCCTTCCACTGCGACGACCTTGACACCCATGCCGTGCCGCCGTAGGTTTCGAGCAGGAGGGGGGGCGACCGCCTCGCTGCCAAACCCGCCCGCTCGAGTGCCGGCCCGCTTCATGCCCGCCCCACTGCTGCCCGTGCTACTCGTCAATCGTCGACGCCCCCGGAGGGATCTCCATGGCCTATCATCGCTTTGATGCCGTGATCGTCGGCGCTGGGGGGGCTGGCCTGATGGCCGCGATCCAGCTTGCCGGCAAGGCCAATATCGCCGTGGTAAGCAAGCTCTATCCGCCCCGGTCCCACACCGGCGCGGCACAGGGCGGCATTAGCGCTGCTCTGGGCAACACCGAGGAAGACCACTGGCAGTGGCACATGTTCGACACGGTGAAGGGCGGCGACTACCTCGTAGACCAGGATGCCGCCGCCGTGCTCTCTCGCGAGGCCATCGACGCGGTCCTCGAACTGGAGCACATGGGACTCCCTTTCAACCGGACTCCCGAGGGCAGGATCGACCAGCGGCGGTTCGGCGGTCACACCCGCAATTACGGCGAAGGCCCCGTCCGCCGCGCCTGCTTCGCCGCCGACCGAACCGGCCACATGATCATCCAGACGCTCTACCAGCAAGGCATCAAGCACAACGTCAACTTTTTCGACGAGCACCACATGTTGGACATCCTCTTCACCGAGGATGGTCAGTGCTGCGGCGTCGTCACCTTGGAGATTAAGACGGGCGAAATTCACACGATCCACGCGAAGGCCGTCTTGATCGCGTCGGGTGGCTTCGGTCGTGTGTTCAAAATCACGTCAAACGCTATGGCGGGCACCGGTGACGGCGTGGCCCTCCCCTACCGCCGTGGCGTCCCTTTGATGGACATGGAGTTCTACCAGTTCCACCCAACTGGCATCTATAAGCTCGGCATCCTGCTCTCCGAGGCGGCGCGCGGGGAAGGTGGCATCCTGCGAAACGGCAATGGCGAAGCGTTTGCGGAGCGATACGCCCCGACCCTCAAAGACCTCGCGCCGAGGGACATGGTCTCCCGCTTCATCTATCAGGAAGTCAAGGAAGGCCGAGGGGTTGAGGGCAAAGATTATGTCCACTTAGACTTGACCCACCTGTCGCCGGAGGTTATCGACGCCAAGCTGCCAGACATCACGGACTTCGCCCGCACCTACCTCGGGGTCGAGCCGAAGACCGAACTCGTCCCGATCCAGCCGACCGCGCACTACGCCATGGGCGGGCTGCCAACCGATGTTGAAGGTCGGGTGATCCGGGATCCGCAATCGACTGTCATCCCCGGCTTCTACTCCGCCGGCGAAGCGGCTTGTGTCTCCGTGCACGGCGCCAACCGCCTGGGCACCAATTCGCTCGTGGATCTTGTTGTCTTCGGCAGACGGGCGGGTCGCCACATGCTGCAGTTCATCTCTGAGGCCACTCTGCCTCCACTGCCTCGTGACCCGGAGTTCACGGCCCGCGGCGAACTGGCCAACTTGCTCGAGCGGACGAACGGAGAAAATGTGGCTGATATCCGCCGCGAGATGCAGGCGGTAATGATGGACAAGGTCTCTGTGGTCCGTGAATCTCAGGGCCTGAGAGAAGCACGTGAATCCATCAGCCAGCTCCGGCAGGCATACCGACACGTGGCCATCGACGACCACGGGACGCAGTTCAACACCGACCTGCTTGAGGCGCACGAACTCGGCTGCATGCTCGACTGCGCCGAGGCGATCGTCGAGGGAGCGTTGGCGCGGGAGGAGAGTCGGGGCGCCCACTACCGGGACGATTTCCAGAAGCGTGACGATGCCAACTGGCTGGCCCACACCCTCATCTATAAGAGTTCCGGCGGGCTACGAATGGAGAAGAAGCCCGTCACCATCACGGAGTTCGAGCCTAAGGAGCGCAAGTACTAAGGAGCCGACGGCCGCGGGCCGATCGTCAATGACTCGTCAAGGAGCTTTCTATGGAGGTCACTCTTCGAATCAAGCGGTACAACCCGGACAGTGACGTCAAACCGCATTTCGAGGAGTATGCGGTCAACGTTGAGCCTACCGATCGGGTGCTGGACGCCCTCAATGAGATCAAGTGGCACCATGACGGCACGCTCACCTACCGGCGATCATGCGCTCACGGCGTCTGCGGGTCCGACGCGATGCGCATCAACGGCCGAAACCGCCTGGCCTGCAAGATTTTAATGCGGGAACTCGGCAAAAAGATCACCCTGGAGCCGCTCATCGGCTTCAAGGTCATCAAAGACCTTGTCGTGGATATGGACCAGTTTTTCGCCAGCTACAAGTCGGTCAAGCCCTACCTCATTGCGGAGGACGCCCCAAGCGCCGGCGAGCGGCTCCAAAGCCCGGAGGACCGGGAGCGGTACGACGACACCACGAAGTGCATCCTCTGCGCGGCCTGTACGACCGCCTGCCCGATCACCTGGACCAGCGAGGAGTTCGTGGGCCCGGCCGCCATCGTCAACGCTCACCGGTTCATCTTCGACAGCCGCGACCAGGGAACAGCGGACCGCCTCCGGATTCTCAACACCCGCTCGGGGGTCTGGAGGTGCCGGACGATCTTCAACTGCACCGATGCCTGCCCGCGAGGTATCGAGGTCACCCGGGCAATCGAGCAAGTCAAGCGCGCACTGCTCTACGAGCAGATCTGAGACACGCCGGCAGGGACCGATGGAGCCCTGCCGGCGCTTCGGTCCCTGCTTCCTACCAGTCGTCTTCGGCGACGAGGCGGCGGAACAGCGCGTCCAACTCCTCGTCTGAGAAGTAATGGATGGTGAGTGCGCCACCCACGCCACCGCGATTCCGCTTAAAGCTCACCTTGGTTCCCAAGGCGGCACGGAACTGATCTTCCAAGCGAGCGGCAGTGAGGTCGGTCTCAGATGTCATGCTCTCGCCCGTAGACCTCGCTTCGCCCCAGCGTCTCACCAGCTCTTCGGTCTGCCGCACGGTCATGCCGCGCTTGAGCACCGTCTGGAGGGCTCCGACCTGATCGGCCGCGGTCGGCAGACCCAGCAGCGCCCTTGCATGCCCCTCGGAAATCACGCCGGCGTTGAGCGCCGCCTGGATCTGCTCCGGCGCGGCGAGCAGGCGCAGGGTATTGGTCACGCTCACCCGGGAACGTCCCACGCGTTCGGCGACTCGGGCTTGAGTCAGTCCGAACTCCTCGATCAGTTGGCGGTAGGCAGCCGCCTCCTCAAGGGGCGACAGATCCGCTCGGACCACGTTCTCCACCAACGCGAGTTCGAGCATCGCCTGCGGCGCGGCGTCCTTCACCAGAATCGGAACGACCGTCAACCCGGCCAGACCGGCTGCCCGCCACCGTCGCTCCCCTGCGATCAAGACGTAGCGGTCTCGCTCCTCACTCCGGGTCACGATCAACGGCTGGATGATCCCGTGGGTACGGATGGATTCCGCCAGGGTTTCCAGCTTCGTGGGATCGATGTTTGCGCGGGGCTGATACGGATTCGCCTGGATAGAGTTGATGTCGACCTGGAGATTCGGACCACCTGGCTCGGTGTCCGGCAAGGTGGGGATCAACGATCCCAAACCCCGCCCGAGACCTCCGCGACGCGGGACAGGACCGGCACCGGAGCGCTGTGTCGTCGGGGCGTCGGCCTGATCGAGCTGCGGCGAGGAATCGCCCATCGAGTCCACCATCTCCGTTCGTTCGACCGTCGGACGGAACGAAGTCTAGCACCCGCGGGTCCCGGCATGGCTGCGCGAACTGCCTGCCGCACGACTCAGCCATGGAGACCTGTGCCGTATACTTCCGACCCTGCCGCCCCGTCCTGGGCGGCGGTTTCGTGTCTACCCATCGGGGCGGCCACTGCGGAGTGGCCGGGAGCACATGACGCCATTGGAAGCCATCCTGACCGCCGCCGTCTACGGCGGCATCCTGCTCATCATCTATGGGGTGGTGTACTGGGCGCATCGGGCGCAAACAGATCGCTCGGCCTTCGTCGGACTCTACCTGCTGCTCGGCTTCCCCGGCGGGCTGCTGGCCCTGTGGGGCTTTGCCACGCTCGTCGTCAACGGCGAGTCCTGGGGTTGGCGCTACCTGCTCGTGGGGCTTGGGTTGGCGCTGCCTCTGGTCAAACCCCTTCGGCGCCTCGTTGCGTCATTCACTCGCATCGATCCAAGTTCGTCCGTAGACATGGTGGGCCTGAGCGCATTACTCGCGGCGCTCAGTCTGCTCGCCCTCGTCGTGGCGCAATCGAACGGCAACGCGATCGATCCAGAAACCATGGAGTCGCCTAATTCAATAGATCTCCTTGCCCAGGCCGTCTTTCTATCTCTCATGGCCTACGTCCTCGTCGGGGTCGGGATCACGCGATCTTTTCGGCAAGCGACTGAACGGCTGGGCCTCGCTCTACCCGGTCCCCGGACTGTGTTCATCGCCCTAGGAGCCGTCCTAGTTGGCCTCGTTTTCAGTGCCGTGGGCGGCGCGCTCACGGCCCAGTTTCAGCCTGACCTCTACGATCAGGTGGAGAATGTCACGACTGAGCTTACGGCTGAGGTGCAGAATCCAGTCGGTGCCCTCCTCCTTGGCATTACGGCAGGTGTCGGCGAGGAACTTCTCTTCCGCGGCGCGGTTCAGCCGCGCTTTGGGCTGCTCCTTACCTCCCTGACCTTCGCGTTTCTCCATGCACCTCAGTACGGATTCTCGTTTGTCATCTTGGGTCTTTTTGGAGTTGCCGTTCTGCTCGGCGTCGAGCGGATGCGTTACGGCACCGTCGCGGCTATCATCACCCACGCTGGGTTCAACACCCTCGCCGTCCTCGCCGAAACCTATTTGTAGCAGACCCTCCACCGAGGCCGGTGGCCGGTGGCCGGTGGCCGGTAACCTTTCAAGCATCCCCCGAGCAACACGAGTGAGGAGGCCGCCTTGGAGCTGGTCGAGATTCGGGATCTAGACGGCCCCAACATCTTCCTCCTTGAGCCCGCCATCAAGGTGGAGCTGAGCTGGTCGGACCAGGACATCGGCCCTGAGGCACTTGCGGATCTTGCGCGCCGTAGCGCTTCGCTTGCTCCACATTTGGAGTCTGGATCAGGACTCGACGGCCTCGGGCATCTCTGGCGGGAGATTGTGGCGGCCCTGCATCGGCAGGCAGGTATCGAGGTGCCAGAGACGGTCTGGCGGCAACTGGAAACTGCAGGCCGTGTGGTGGTCGCCTACGGGTGGCAACGGCGAGCCTTTGCCCTCGAGGTAGCGAAGGTTCTCGCCGGCCTGGCCACCGGAGGCGAGTTGGACCCGCTGACGACTCATCGCCTGCAATCCCTGCTTGCCCAGCCTGCCACCGAGCAGGACCAACCGGCATTCCTGCCGGATTCCGCACGCACGGTGCCGATCATCGCGATCACTGGCACAAACGGCAAGACGACGACGACCCGGTTGATTGTTCATATCCTGCGGGAGGCTGGCCGCCGTGTGGGCTGGTCATCCTCGGCCGGGGTGTTCATCGAAGGCGACCAAGTCCTCGACGGTGATTACACCGGGCCGACGGGAGCCCTTCGAGTGCTCCGGGACGCTCACGTTGACGTCGCGGTGCTGGAGACTGCCCGCGGCGGAATTCTTCTCCGTGGCCTCGCCTACGAGAGCAACGACGTTGGGGTATTCACCAACGTCAGCCCGGATCACCTGGACCTCCATGGCATTCGGACGGTGGAGGGCCTGGCAAGGGCGAAAGCGACGGTACTGCGGGTGACGCGCCCCGATGGCTACACCGTACTTAACGCCGACGATCCCCTGGTCGTGGCTCTGAACGGCACCCTGCGAGCACGCTCATTCCTCATCTCCCGCCGGCACGACAATCCTCACGTCGCAGCGCATCAGGAGGAAGGTGGCGCGACTCTGGTCGTTGCGGACGGTGCGCTCGCCTTGACGATGGAGGGCATCGAGACGAGGATCGTCGCTCTTTCCGACATCCCGATGACCTTCGGAGGCCGAGCCGGACACATGGTCGAAAACGCCCTTTGCGGCGCCGCGGCATGTCTTGGCCTCGGTCTTTCCGCGGGGGACGTTGCGAGCGGCCTCGCCTCGTTCCGCAACTCTCCTCAGCAGAACACGGGGCGGTTGAACGTCTACGACATCGACGGGGTGACAGTCATCGTCGACTATGCCCACAATGAGGCGGGACTCAAGAATTTGCTTGAATTCGGCCGCGGGTACCTCGGCGAAGGAGGCCGCCTCGTCAGTATCATCGGCACGGCCGGGGACCGCACGGACGATGCCCTGCGCGCCCTTGGAGCCATGGCGGCGAACGCTAGCGATCGCGTCATCATCAAACGAACGACCAAATACCTACGAGGCCGCTCGGCGGCGGAGATGGACCGGCTCTTCCAAGAGGGGATCAAAGCGGGCAACGGCAAAACTGCTCCGGTGGAGCCGAGTGAACAGGATGCTCTCCGCTCCGCGCTCACCGATACCCGTCGGGGAGACGTGATCACGATGATGTGCATCGAGCAGGTGGCGGAGGTGCAACGAGACTTGTCCGCTCAGGGAGCACCGCTCTCGTAGCGTTCCCCTCGGCCGGCACGGCCGGACGTATCAGCCTACTGCATGCCGTCGCTGCTGCTCTGGGTCAACTCCTCCCAGACTTTGACCGGCTTGTCGACAAAAAGCACAACGAGATCGTTCTTCGTCGCCCGCTCGACCGCCGTCTTGCTGGCCTCCACTTCGTCGAGCACGATCGAGACCCGGTCAGGATCGAGCCCGGCACCAGTAACGGCCTGGTGCAACTTCCCAGCGACCTCCCCACGGGTCCGGCCGCGCGGGTTGTCATCCTCCCGGATCACAATCTCGTCGAACGCACGCCCGGCGATCGTGCCAAAGGCTTCCATGTCATGGTCGCTTCGGTCGCCCGGAAGAGAAATCATGGCGATCGTGCGGTCCGCCTCCATCCGCTTGACAAAATCGGTCATCGCTTCCAAGCCGGCGACATTGTGGCAGTAGTCCATGAGGATGCGCCGCCCGTTCAACTCCAGGAGGTTGAAGCGGCCTGGGGTCTGATAGAAGGTGCTGGTGAACGTCCGAAGCGCCTGGCGGATGTACTCGAGCTGAACGTCGCCGGCGAAGGCGGCGGCGGCGGCGGCCATGGCGTTTGCAATGTTGACCCGGGCTCGCCCTTCGAATGTGGCGGGGATCTGACTGGCGAGCAGCAAGCTGGTATCCCGCTTGTGCTCAATCAACGTAATCATCTCGCCCTGGCGGGTCTTCCGCAGAACGACCGCCTTCCCGCGCTCCCGGACGTGGTCGCGGATGACCGGGTTCTCCTCGTCCATGCTGAAGTAGATAATTTCGCCCCGGGCCCGGTTGGCCATCTCCACGGTCCACTTGTTGTCGGCGTTCAACACGCTCGCGCCGTCCCGCAACACCGATGCCGGTACGACCGCCTTCACGCGTGCCAGGTCCGCGAGGGTGTCCACGCCGCGGAGGCCGAGGTGATCGCTGGTGACGTTGGTCACCACCGCGATGTTGCACCGGTCGAAGCCCAGGCCGGATCGAAGAATGCCGCCACGGGCCGTCTCCAGCACCGCGAAGTCCACCGCGGGGTTCTTCAGGACCATCTGCGCGCTAGACGGCCCGCTGGTATCCCCCGCCATAATCTGGGTGCCGTCGATGTAAATCCCGTCGGTCGTCGTCAAGCCCACCCGCCGGCCGGCCGTCTTCATGATGTGGGTGATCATCCGGGAGGTCGTGGTCTTCCCGTTGGTCCCTGTCACCGCAACGATCGGGATGCGAGACGGGCTGCCTCCGGGGAAGAGCATGTCGATCACTGCCCGCCCGACGTGACGAGGGTGCCCCTCCGTCGGGTGGGTATGCATCCGGAAGCCAGGGCCAGCATTCACCTCGACGATTGCCCCGTTGGTCTGACGGACGGATTGGGAAATGTCAGACGTGACGAAGTCGATCCCGGCGACATCGAGGCCGACCACCATCGCGGCCTGCTGAGCCATCTGCAGGTTATCGGGGTGAATATCGTCGGTACGATCGATGGATGTGCCGCCGGTACTCATGTTGCCGGTCAGCTTCAGCTGCACGAAGCGGTCCGCCTCCGGCACGTCGTCCAGCGTGAGGCCCTGCCGCTCCAGCACCTCCATCGTCTGGGAATCCACGGTGATCCGGGTCAGGATTTTTTCGTGGCCGACACCGCGCCGTGGGTCGGCATTGGTGCGATCGATCAGATTCCGGACCGTACTCGTGCCATCTCCAACCACGTGAGCGGGGACGCGTTCAGCAACAGCCACGACCTGCCGATCCACGACCAGAATTCGATAGTCCTTCCCCGTGATGTAGCTCTCGACAACGACGGTGCCAGCCCGGCTTTCGGCCAGCGCGACTCCGAAAAACTCCCGGACCTCGGCTTCACCAGTCAGATTGATGCAGACACCCCGGCCGTGGTTGCCGTCTAGCGGCTTCAGCACCACGGGGTAACCGATGCGGCCTGCGGCGCGGACCGCCTCCTCCTCTGTCCGGACCACGGTGCCCCGCGGCACGGGAATGCCGACATCCTGCAGCAGCCGGTTGGTCAGCTCCTTGTTGGACGCGATATCCACCGCGATGTTCGGTGAGGCCGATGTGACGGTGGCCCAGACCCGCTTCTGGTACTTCCCATGGCCAAGCTGGACCAGCGAGCGGCGGGGATCGAGACGGAGAACCGGGATGCCCCGGCGCTCCGCCTCGCTGACGATGGCACCAGTTGAGGGACCGTAGGCGAGCCGCTCCGCGAGACGGATAACGCGCTCTTCCATCTCTTGAACAAAGTCGAACTCTGGCTCTTCACCGTAGATTAAGTGGTTGAGCAGCCGAACACCGAGCTCGCCCGCCGCGATTCCAACATCTTCCTGCTGGTACTGGTAGACAACGTTGTAGACGCCGCGCTCATCCGTGGTTCGCGTTTTGCCGCGAATCACTTCGGCTCCCGCGAGATTCTGCAACTCGAGGGCCACATGCTCCAGCACGTGCCCCATCCAGGTGCCCTCACGCATGCGCTGGAGAAATCCTCCCGGGCGACCCACCGAGCACCCATGGTCGTAGAGGGACGGCAGCAACTCTGTCAGATGCTCGTAGAAGCCCGGAATCTTGTTGGTGGGTCGGTCTTCCAAGTCGCCGATATCGACGACGTGATGGATCACCGGAACCCGCGCCCACACGTTCGGACCCCGGAAGACGGCAGTTCGCCGAATCGTCAGCACGGTGCTTCCCTTTCGCACGACAGGATCCTGATGGGACCCACCCCTTGGAGCAACCGGACGGCCCGGTGCCGTCCTTGCCTTAGCTCACCGTCAACCGGCACCGAACGCTGCCCGGTGCATCCGCCTCCAGCCAGACCAGTTCCGGCCGGGCAACCCGTTCCTCTGTCCGAGTCAAGATCCAGCCCTAGCGATCGAGGAGGCGACGAGACCGGAGATCGAACCTCCGTCCCGGCGTCAGAATGTGAAGGAGGGCACCGCTGACGGTAATGCCCCCATGACCCTTGACATCTGAGATGTCCGAGTACATCTGGCTCCCGTCGACAATTGTGACGCTGTGTCGTCCGATCACCTCTAATGTCCCCTGGTGGTCAATGAGCGCCGCCGTGTCCTCGTCGACACCGACACCGATGAGGCCAGGATTGGAGGCAACAAGCGCCAGGAGGCGGCCGACACGATCGCGCTGGCGGAAATGCTGGTCGATGATGACGTCCGACACCAGCCCAAACCCGGCAACCATGTGCGCCATTCGCTGCCGAGGTGTGCCGCCGCTTGCCCCAAAGCCGACCATGTGGGATGACAGGATTGAGGCGCCGGCACTCGTGCCCGCAATGACCGCCCCGTCCGCATTCCGCTCGCGGACGAGCTCGCCCGCTCGGGTCCCACCGATGATGGTGGAAAGCCGCATTTGATTGCCACCGGTCAGAAAGATGCCAGAGGCATCCTGGAGGAGATTGATGGGGGCGTCGCCATTCGCATCCGCCCGGTTGGCGATGAAGACGACCTCGGCACTACGAACGCCCATGCCCAAGAACAGAGCCTTGTAGCGCTCCCCCGCGGACTCAATCGACGAAGCCGTGGGCACAATCGCGATGCGGGCATCCCTGCCGCCGGCGACCTGAACGAACGTGGAGAGAATGATCTTGTCGTCGAGTTTGTCCTCCGCGCCGCCAATGGCCATGATCGGACCACGATTCGCGGTCGCCGATGGGACAGAACTCGTTCCGCCCGCGACGGCAATGTCGGCATGCTCACCCATGTGGCCGCATTCCACCTTCCATGCGCGCCGGCACGATGAGCCATTGGAGCAACGCGAAGGATGTCATCGGTCGGCAATCTCCGACGCCGTTCCTCAGGCGATTCCTCATCAGAGGACTGTAGCGCGGGGCGCCAGAGCCCGTCAATCACGGTTGCCCTCGCGCCCTCGACCGTTTTCGCTGCCGTCGGCCGGCGGATCAGGAGGGAAGCAGGTATGCTTATATGATCCTGCGTTTTGGACCTTCCTTCGGTCGTCGGTCCCCACGTGTGATCTTCACCGGCGACCGTCGCGTGCTGGTCTCTCCTGAGGATGTCTGATGCCGCATCCCCTCGCTGATCGCCTAGCCTCCGCCCCCCTTCTTCTTGATGGAGCGATGGGGACGATGCTCTACGACGCCGGCGTGTCTCTCGACGACTGCTTCGATGCCTTGAACCTCACGCGACCCGAGCTGGTGGCGTCGGTTCACCGGCAGTACATCGCGGCCGGGGCGGACATCATCGAGACCAACACCTTCGGCGCGAATGGCTATCGCCTAGAGCCATTCGGACTTCAAGACAAGGTCCGGGACATCAACCGCCGGGCAGTCAAGATCGCCCGCGAGGAGCGGGAGATCAGCGGTCGACCCGTGTTGATCGCGGGATCGGTGGGCCCGACCGCGCGCACGCTGGCATCGTTCGGCACGGCCGACTCCGCGGCAGTGCAGGACGTGTACCGCGAACAAGTGGAGGCCCTCCTTGAGGGCGGTGTCGACCTGCTCTCACTGGAGACGATGGGCAGCCTTGATGAGATGACCGCTGCCATTAGCGCGGCACGTGAGGCCTCCGACCTCCCCATCATCGCCCTGCTCACCTTCGCGGAGGACGGCCGGACGATCTCCGGCAACACCCCGGAGGCGGTGGTAGATGTCCTCTCTCAGACTGGCATCACCGTCATGGGCGCCAACTGCTCTGTTGGACCCCAGCGAATCCTGCCAGTCCTCACCTCGATGCGTGACCGGGCGAGAGCGATCGGATGGGACGATCTGTCACTGGCCTGTATGCCGAACGCTGGGTGGCCGGCTCATGTGGGGGGTCGGGTCATCTATCGAAGTTCCCCTGAATACTTCGGGGCCTTCGCGCGTCAGGCCGCCGAGGCGGGGATCCAACTCGTCGGCGGCTGCTGTGGCACAACTCCGGACCACACGCGGGCGATGCGGTCAGCACTAAACGCCTGGTCGACGGAGCGCGCGGCCTTCGGCACCTCCAACCTTGAAGACTCCGAGCCAGTCGAGGGTGCCGCATCCTCCCCGCCTCGTCGTGCCTCGACGGTGGAGTTGCTCGCGCCGGAAGGTCCGACGGAGGTCGCCCAAAAGCTGGGAAGGCAGTTCCTGGTCAGCGTTGAGATCGATCCTCCGAAAGGTTTCAACCCCGCGAAGGCCCTCGCCGGGGCCCGCCTCCTCAAAGAGGCCGGCGTCGACGCCATCAATGTCGCTGATTCGCCGATGGCGCGGGTTCGGATGAGCGCGATGACCCTCTGCTACCTGATCCAGCATCAGGTCGGCATCGAAACCATCCTGCACTTCACCACGCGAGATCGCTCGTTGATGGGGCTGCAGTCGGAGCTCCTGGGGGCACATGCGGTCGGGATTCGCAACATCCTGGCCCTCACCGGTGATCCACCAAGCCTTGGAGACTACCCAGACTCCTCTGCTGTCTACGATGTGGACTCCGTCGGCTTGGTCCGCGTCTTGAGCCGCCTCAATGAGGGCTGTGACTCGGCAGGAGCCTCGATCGGGCGAATGGCGAGCTTCACGATTGCCTGCGCGGTTGACCCGATACGCGAGGACCTTTTGACGGAAGCCAACCGGCTCCGGGCAAAGCTTGCGGCCGGCGCCAACGTCGTGATGACTCAGCCGATCTTCGATCTCGCGGTCTGGCACCGCTTCTTGGAAATCTACGGCGAACCCGGTATCAACGTTCCCGTCCTCCTAGGTATCCTGCCACTGCAAAGTTCCAAGCACGCCGAGTTTCTCCACAACGAGGTCCCAGGCATCACCCTCACGGACGAGGCGCGGGATCGCATGCGCCGGGCAGGAGCGGACGGCCGCCGTGAAGGCGTGCGGATGGCGCAGGATCTCCTACTAGAGGCCCGGCCTCAGGTCCAGGGCATTTACATCATGCCCTCGTTCGGACGCTACGAGGTGGCCGCGGAAGTGTTAGAGGTACTCGGGAAACCCTAACAACCCGAGAATGGACGACGCTCGTCGTTGCCCGACTCGGGCCAGCGTGCTAGACTCCGAACTGTGCCCGCCATCCTCGGGTTGGCTGGTATGCGCTCAGAACGAATACGACGATGAGGAACCGAGGCGGCGTTTTCACGCGCTGAATGAGGGTCGCTTCGGGCTCGGGGGATGAGGCACGATGGTCGCGCAGTTGATCCGCTCCCTAGAATCAGAACAATACAAGGGTGAAGTTCCGGTCTTTGGCCCAGGCGATACGGTCCGCGTCCACGCCAAGGTCGTCGAAGGGAACCGCGAGCGAATTCAGGTCTTTGAAGGCGTGATCATCCGCCGCCGCGCGGGCGGCATCAACGAGAACTTCACAGTTCGCCGGATTGCGTCTCACGGCATCGGCGTTGAGCGGACATTCCTGCTCCACTCGCCTCGGATTGACCGTGTGGAAGTCGTCCGCCGAGGCCGAGTGCGTCGGGCGAAGCTCTACTACCTTCGTGGCCTCACCGGGAAAGCGGCCCGGATCAAAGAGCGCCGGACCTAGTCCTGCCGCGTTCAGCGTGGCACGCCGAATAACGAGTGACAGCACGGCGCGGGAGTGGGGGGAGGCAGTGGAAGCTGCCCCCCTTTTCTCGTTGCAAGTCTCGTGACGCTGAAAGGGTCTTGGGCGTGAGGCCGGGAGACATCGCGCCGACCCTTGACTACGAGATTCCCTTTTGGCAAACGGGCAGTCGCGTGGTGGCGGGTGTGGACGAGGTCGGCCGCGGTGCCTTGGCGGGTCCGCTGGTCGCCGCTGCCGTCGCCCTTCCAGTTGGTCTCGGTGAGACCGGCACCGCTCTCACTCAGGCCCTCCTTGGGGTCCGGGACTCCAAACAACTGTCCCCTCGGCTTTGCGAAAAGATGCTGGCTCAGGTTCTCCACGTGGCAGTGTGCAGTGCTGTCGGCGTGGTTCCTCCTGAGGAACTGGATGTCGTTGGTCTCAGCGCCGCCAACCGAATCGCGATGGAGCGGGCCGTCCTTGCCCTGCCGGTTCCGCCTGATGCCCTGCTCCTCGATGCCTGCATAATCGACCTTGGTTGCCCCCAAGTTGGAATCGTAGACGGCGATGCTCGCTGCCTCTCGATCGCCGCAGCCTCCATTCTCGCCAAGGTGACCCGGGATCGGATGATGGTGGACTGCCATCACGACGATCCGAGGTACGGATTCAACCACCACAAGGGGTACGGCACCGCGGCCCACATCGCCGCACTGCGGAAACATGGTCTAAGCCCGCTTCACCGCCACAGCTTCGCCTGCCTCCCGCCTGCCGCCCCATGACGCCAACCTCACGTCGACGCCTCGGTACTTTCGGGGAGCAGGTGGCGCGGCGTCACCTGGAGGCGAAAGGGTACGTCTTTGAAACAGCGGCTTGGCGCGGTCCGTCTGGCGAACTCGACTTGGTCATGAGGCACGCCGACGAAGTGGTCTTCGTTGAGGTCAAGACGCGACACGGGGAAGAAATGGGACGGGCGGAGGAAAGTCTCTCCCGCCGGCAGCAGCGCATCCTCCTCGCGACCGCGGCGGCCTACGTAGAAGGCCATCCGGACCTGGACGACCCAATCTGGCGCATCGATCTCGTGGCCGTCACCCTGGACAGCGTTGGCATCGTACGCCGGGTGTCGCATGTGGAGAATGCGGTCCTCGACGGCTGATGCCCTCCTTGCTGAGTGCTTCCTTAATGGCACAAAACTTGCTCAACGGACCGGGGCGGCACGAAGGGTTGTCGCGTGTTCTCCAAGCGTTGGGTAGGAGGAATTCGGCATGGTCCACGCTCGACATCGGCTCCTTGCGTACAGCGCCGTGATCGCGCTTCTCGCCTTCGTCGGGATTGGCGGGCTTCGCGGCTACGCGCAGGACGCCACACCGGGGGCCGGCGCCATGGCGTCTGTGCCTCATCCGGCCCATATCCACGCGGGGAACTGCGAAACCCTCGACCCGAACCCGCTCTTCCCGCTCGCCGATGTTTCTATGCCCACCGCGGACATGGGGATGATGGCGTCGCCGATGGCCTCACCGATGGCTGGCGGTATGATGGGCTCCATGACTGCCACGTCAGCAGCTTACAGCACTACGACGCTCGACATCGCGCTGACTGATATTCTGGCGGCGGAACACGCGATCAACGTCCATGAGAGTGCGGAGAACATCCAGAACTACATCGCCTGCGGCGCCATTGGCGGCATGGCAGGTGACGATGTTTTCGTCGGCCTCAGCGAGGTGAACAACTCCGGATTCAGCGGCATCGCCTGGCTGCACGCCAACGAGGACAACACCACGACCGTCACCGTCTTCCTGGCACAAGGCCTGGCCGGCGGCACCACTGGGGCCGGGATGGACATGGCGACGCCCATGGCTTCCCCAGTCTCCTAGAGCGAACCCCCTTCGGCCTGACCACCTTTCGAGAGCGCGGCCCAAAACAATGGGCCGCGCTCTCCGCTTTTTTCCTCTCCTTCTCGCCCCTTGAAGGGGCACGCACCCTGTAGAGTGCTGCTCCAGACGTAGCCAACCAAGGATCCCTATCCGCCTCATGACCAAACCCCTGTTAAGATGCCCGTAGCGAGAGGGCTGTTTGGGGGGTGGAGGACCACGAGTTGGCAGGGATGAATGGATCAACGCCAGTGAGAGAGGCCATCCTAGGGGCGGCTCCCGCCTTTTACGGTGCCATGACGCAGTTCGCCGAGCGCCTCGTCCAGACGCCCAGCATGCCGGGCGAAGAGGGCGACATCGCCGACATCGTCGCAGAGACCATGCGCTCCCTCCAATACGACGACGTCTGGCGCGATGGCGCGGGCAACATCATCGGCGTCCTTCGTGGCACTGCCTCAGGACCCACCGTTCAATTTAACGCGCACCTTGACCATGTATCGCCCGGCGCACACACCCTATGGGCCCGCCCTCCATACGGCGGCGTGATTGAGAAGGACATCCTCTACGGGCGAGGCGCATCAGACGTGAAGGGGGCTCTGGCCTCCCAAGTCTTCTTGGTCCCTGTGCTGCGGGGAGCCGGACTGCGGCCCGCGGGCGATGTCTACGTCACCGGAGTCGTGCTGGAAGAGGTTGGTGGGTTTGGCAGCGAGTACCTCGCGAAGGAGATGCCGACGACCTACGCCGTCCTGGCCGAGGCCACGAACAACCAAATTTGCCGTGGACACCGGGGGCGTACCTTCGTCAGGGTGACATTCACGGGTCTCTCCGTGCACGCGAGTGCGCCAGAGCGGGGCGGAAATCCCCACTTCGCCGCCGCGCGGTTCCTGCTGGGTCTCCGTGATCTGCCCATGGTCACGCACCCGACCTTCGGTGCGTCGAGCGTCGCCCCGACGCTGATCGAGACCGATCAAACGAGCGGGAATGTGACCCCGGGCACCGTCTCGTTGTTTTTGGATTGGCGAAACGTTCCCACCGAGGGCGTCAACGAGATTTTCAGCGGCTTGGAGCCGATCCTCCGGGCAGCCGAGGCTGACGCACCCGGCGTGACCGGAACGATGGAGGCGGTCGGGCGACCCGTGCAAAGCTACACCGGCCTGTCCGCCACGATGCCACCGACCCGGGGGTTCGAGACCAAGGAGGAAGACCCAGTGCTCCTTGCCGCCCACAAGTGTTTGGAGCATGTGCTGGACCGTCCGGTCGACATTGGAACCTGGACCTTTGCCACGGACGGAGGCCACCTGGCTCACCACGGAATCACGACGATCGGATTTGCCCCTGGTGAAGAGCGGTTCGCCCACACCATCCATGACCAGGTTGACCTCGGAAAGATGCGTGAAGCCCTGGCCGGGAATGCGGCACTCGCCCTAGCATTGACCTCCCTCGAAAGCCCGAGGAATCCCGTGTGACCAACGACACCCTGATTCCGCCAAGCCCCGCCCCAGAACATCGGGCAGCTAGCTCAACCAGGCTCCGATGCGCGGTCTTGACCGTGAGTGACACGCGAACGGAGCAGACGGACGGAAGCGGCTCCCTGATCCGTCGTCTCCTTGTGGAACACGGTCATGAGGTGGTCGACTACCGCATCGTGCCTGACGAGCCCACTCAGATCACCGAGGCGTTCCGGTCGTGGACAACCGAAGGCGACGTCCAAGCCATCATCAGCAATGGAGGAACCGGCATCGCCCGGCGCGACACGACCTTCGATGTCGTGTCAGCACTTCTCGAGAAGCGACTGGACGGATTCGGAGAGTTGTTCCGCATGTTGAGTTACGCCGAGATCGGCGCGGCCGCTATGATGTCGAGAGCAGTCGGCGGCACGTTGCATGGAAGAGCCGTGTTCGTTCTTCCTGGGTCGTCGAACGCGGTCGCTCTCGCGATGGAGCGACTGATCTTGCCGGAACTCCCCCATGTCGTCCATGAACTCTCCAAGCATGACCCGCCCTCGACCGCAGAGGGACGATGAGGAGTGGAGAGCCCTAGAATGCGCCCGCTATCCATCAGGTACGTGCTCCCGCTATGGAGACAATAGACCGTGGTTGAACAAACGAACGCCTCCCGGGCCAAAGCCCGCAAACCACAGGTTCTCAAAGGCTTTCGAGATCATCTGCCCGGGCAGATGATCCTCCGGCAGCGCATCATGGCGATCGTCCGGGAGGTTTTTGAGCGCCACGGGTTTGAGCCGCTGGACACGCCGGCCATCGAGTATTTGGAGGTTCTCTCGGGGAAGGCAGGCGAGAACGAGAAGCTGATGTACCACTTCGCGGACCAGGGGGAGCGTGAGGTCGGCCTTCGATATGACCTTACGGTGCCGCTGGCTCGCGTCGTGGCCATGCACCAAAACGATCTCGTGCTGCCCTTCAAGCGTTATCACATGGCGCCTGTCTGGCGGTCGGAGAAACCTCAGCGAGGCCGGTTCCGGGAGTTCTGGCAGTGCGACGCCGACATCGTCGGATCGCCCTCCATGCTGGCCGATGCCCAAGTCGTCTCTGTCATGATCGACGCCTTGGGTGCAATCGGCCTCCCCTCCGTCACGATTCGCATCAATCATCGAAAGCTGCTCGAAAGCCTTGCCCGCGCCGCTGGCGTACCAGACGCCCAGGCCGTCGGCGTCTACCGAATCATCGACAAACTCGACAAGATCGGCGGGGCCGCGGTGGTGGCGGAACTCGAACGCTCGGGGATCTCAGCGAGCGCCGCTAAGCGCGTCCTCGACCTTGTCGGCCGCACGGGAAAGCCTGACGATGTCCTCCATGTGCTCCGAGAAGACCTAGAGGGAATTCCCGGAGCCACCGAGGCGGTGGACCAGCTGGCCGACTTGTTCGGGTATCTTCACGAACTCGGTGTACCAGCCGACCGCTACGCCCTGGATCTGGCACTGGCGAGGGGCCTTGACTACTACACGGGACCGGTCTTTGAGGCGACCGTCGAGGAGCCAAAGGTTGGTTCGGTCGCCGGGGCAGGACGCTACGACGGCCTAATTGGCACCTTCCTCGGACGGACGGTGCCAGCCTCCGGCATGTCGCTTGGTTTGGAGCGGATCATCGAGGTCGTCGAGCAGTTTTCGTTGCTGCCGAGCAGATCCAGTGTGGCCGATGTCTTCGTTCCCGCTTTCCCTGACGCCATCGCGGCCGGGGCGACCATCACGACCATCTTGCGTGGAGCCGGGCTGCACGTCGACCAGTCAGTCCAGCCGCAACGTAGTGTCGGGGAGCAACTCAAATACGCCGGCCGCAAAGAGGTGCCTGTTGCCGTAATCGTGGGCGCCGCAGAAGCGGAGGCAGGGGTGTGCAATGTGAAAGACCTTCGCACAGGTGTCCAGGAGACGTGCCCGCGAGACCAAGTGGTGGATCAGGTACTGTCCTTGCTCGCGCGCACGGAATCCGGCACCTAGCGTTAGCGGCCCTTGAACCGCATGGCAGGAGCCTGGTCGGATGCGCTGGCAGCGCGATGGCTGCTGCGGGACCATCGAGGGGCTGAACGAAACGGGATGTGGAATCTTGGCTTTGACCAGGACCGGGACAGATAAGGAGAAGCGAGATTCGATGGTGGAATCGACACCAGAAGCGTTTCAGGTCTACATGCTCGTCGTCGCCCATCCAGACGACTCCGAGTTTTCCTCGGCGGGCACAGTGGCCCGCCTTTGCCAGGACGGGAAACGCGTCATCATCATTCAGGTAACCTCGGGGGATCGGGGAACGTCTGATCGGTCTGTCCACCCCGACGAGCTTGCCGCCACGCGTGAGGCAGAGCAGTTGGAAGCTGCTCGCCGCCTTGGGGTGGCCGAGGTGGTGTTCCTGCGGTGCAAGGATGGCGGATTGGTGCCGGATCTCGATCTTCGGGAGAAGGTCGTGCGGATGATTCGAATGCACCGCCCCGACGTGGTTATCACCCACGATCCCTTCAGACCCTATGCGTTTCATCCCGATCATCGTGCGGTCGGCTTTGCCACCCACGACGCCGTCTACCCCACCGCCCGCGACCACCTCTACTTTCCCGAGCACCTTGAGGAGGGCTTGGAACCCCACAAGACCGCTGAGATTTGGTACTTCGGGGCGGAGACGCCCGATAAGTTCGTGGACATTACGGGCACATTTGATACCAAGATTGACGCGTTGATGGCCCACGTGAGCCAGGTCGGCAGCGCAGAGACCCTCCGGGAGAGGATGCGAGAGCGAGCAGCAGAACTTGCGAGCGGACAGGACTTCGAGCTCGCGGAGGCGTTCAAAGTGGTGCATATGCGGCGGTGAGCCCGCCCACTGGATCGCCGCCGATCGATCTGCCGCTGAGGGGAACCATCGACGCTGGAGGCGATTATGGATCGCGCGCGTGAGTTTCGGGCGAAACACGGGCGGGTCGTCGGGTTCCTGGAGCAGGCTGGACTCGACGGCATACTGCTCCGGACACGGTCGAACCTATCTTGGCTGGGGTCAGGACCGGCTGATGGAGCGTCCCTCGACGCGGTTCAGGGATCGCGCTCCGAGATTTGGCATCAGTCCGATACCGGCGTGATGGCGTTTGTCGTTTCCCGCGAACGCGTCACGCTCGTAACCGAAAATATCGAGTTGCCTCGCCTCCTTCGGGACGAGTTCCCGGACCTCGACCTTGATGTTGTGGCGCAGCCGTGGCACGAGAGCGATGTCGTCCGAGCCACGGTCGACAGCTTGCCAGGTCCGCACAAACTTATTGGCACGGACCTCGCCGACGCCCCGCTCGTGCAAGCCTTCCAGAACCACGGTGTCTCCCTGGTTGACCTCCGGGACCAAATCACCGAGCTCCGCGCCAGCCTCCTGCCGAGGGAGTTGGAGCGATACCGTTGGCTCGGCGCCACCGCCTCCGTCGTGATGACCGAGGTCTGCCGCGAAATTCGCCCCGGCACGCCTGAGTCAGCCGTCGTGGCGGACGCTCACCGGCGGCTGCGCAAGGTGGGCATCGCCCAGGAGGTCGATATTGTCTGCGCCGACGACCGGCTCTGGCAGGATCGGCATGGCTTGTACAGCGACCGTCGGATCGAGCGAGTGGCGATGGTGGTCTTCTGCGCTCATAAATGGGGCCTCGTCGCGAACCTGACGCGAATGATCCACTTCGGCCCGGTCCCGGATTCTTTGGCCGATCGCCATCGTGCCATCGCCAATCTCGACCGGCGGATCATGGACGCGACAACTCCAGGTGTCGCCCTCGCCGACATCTTCACCGGCACCCTCATCCCCGGGTATGCCGACATCGGCGAGCCTGACGCCTGGCGCGATCACCACCAGGGCGGCTCGACGGGATACAGCGGCCGGGACCAGCGGGTCACGCCCATGACAGAGGGCACGGTCCAGATCAATCAGGCGTTCGCGTGGAACCCGTCACTCCCAGGGGCCAAGAGCGAGGATACCTTTGTGACCACGGAACGGGGCGCGGAGGTGCTCACCCTCGACGACGCCTGGCCGCGGTACGAGGAGTCGGGACGCCCAGCGATCCTTTCCCTAGGCACCCGGTGAGCGCGGATGTGACGGCGGCTCCAGCGACGACGCGTGCCCTCGCTGGAGCAAGAACGGCCTATGGGGAGGACTGGGCACCCTCCGTGCGGGCCATAGCGCCCGGCCGGATCGAACTCCTCGGCAATCACCTGGACTACAACGGCGGCCCTGTGTTGGCAGCGGCCATCAACCGGGTTGTCACGGTGCTGGCGAGGGACCTAGAAGGGGCGGACAGCCGCATTCGTGTGGTGGCCACGGACGTCGGAATGGGTCCCGAAGAACTCCAGGTCACGACACTGGCGGGGTGGCGCCATGGTGCTCCCCCGGCCAGCCCCTTCGATTATGCGCGGGGACTTGTCGCGGCGGTGCAGGAACGGCCGGGCCTAGGGCTCCGGATCCCCTCGGAGATCACGTTCGCCGGGGACGTACCGATCGGGTTCGGGTTAAGTTCGTCCGCCGCCCTCTGCGTTGCCCTTGCCTCAGCACTGGTTCGGCGGCCGTTGGAGGTGAAGCAATGGGTGCTGCTGGCTCAGGAGGCGGAGCACCGGGCAGGAACGCCCTGCGGCACCATGGACCAAGCGGCCTCGGTCGCGGGCGGGGTGATCCGATACGACGCCGCCACGCTGGCCGTCGAACACCTTCGGCCTGATTTGGGCAACCTGACGTTCATCGTGGCCGACTCCGGCGTAGATCGATCCCTCGGCGCCTCCGCTTACCCCACCCGCGTCTCGGAAGCGGGCCAGATCCTGGAAATGGCGAAAGGGACGTTCAGAGAGGACATCCCACATTTGGCGGCAATCGATCGGGACCAGATGGACCGCCTCATCGCGCACGGATTAACGCCTGTACTCAGCCGCCGACTGCTCCACATCGTCTCGGAAGCCCAGCGGGTGGAGCTGGGAGTGGCAGCGCTTCGCCAGAGCGACTGGCCGACCTTTGGCGACCTCATGACGGCATCCGGCCTCTCATCGGCGACCGACTATGACGTGAGTCATCCCCAGGTGGAAGAGCTCGTCGGCCACATTTTGGCAGTGGAGGGCGTTCTTGGGGCAAGAATGATGGGCGGGGGTGGGGGCGGCACCGCCCTAGCCCTCCTCCCCAGCGACCGGGTCGGCGCTTTAGAAGCGGCTCTCCGCCAAAGCTACTACGCCCGCTACGGCATGAACGATCGCCAGGATCTCGTTCAGCGGTGCGCGTTCGCGCCGGGAGCCCGTGTCGAAACCGAGTCCCTTACCGCGGCCGATGTGGAGCGATAAGGAAACCGTGAGCAGAGAGCTGCTCCTTGCACGCCTCCTGATCCCACGACTGCTGAACCGTGGCCGCGTCGAGCAGACGACGCAGGGCGGGAAACGGCCTACCAGCCCAGGAGGGCGCGTTTCGACTTGCGCTTGATGTCGCGGCTCCCTCGCCGGCGGTTTCGGTAGGCGGTGGTGAGGTGCTGGCCGCTGACCGGGTCAAGGACGAGGACGGTACCTTCCAATCGCCGAAGCCGGTCCTCACGCCGATGCTCAGCAGGGATGTCGCGGCGTCCGAGGTGGACGAAGCAGGCCTTCCCGGTGTGGAGAACGCGGCCGTGGGCGAAGACGTACCCGACATCTTCGTAGCTCAGGTTGCGCTGAGCGAGGCGACGACCGGCGTGCTGGGAGATGCTTGAGATCCTTTGCGTGCGCACCCTACCCCCCCTTCGCGACGTCCTGTTCCTCCGCCCGGATGGCTCTCCTTCCCCAGTACCACCTGCCCGGTACACCTCGGGCGAGTGTACGTACATTATGTAGGCCGGGACTCCTCTGTCAAGGCCCCGCCGTTCAACCAAAAGGATAATCGTTTAGTAGCCTTCCGCCAGGTCCACCACGTTTCGGAGCGGCTGGCCGGTGATAAACCGATCGATATTGTCCTCGAAAAGATCGAGTGCTCGATCCCAGTAGCGCGGAGTGCCACCCGACGTGTGCGCGGTGATGATGACGTTCTCCATCGCCCACAGTGGCGAAGCGGCCGGCAGCGGTTCCGGATCCGTGACGTCGAGCCCAGCGCCAGCAATGCCGCCCTTGTGGAGGGCATCAATGAGATCTTCCGTCCGGACCACCCCACCCCGGCCGATGTTGTACAGGTAGGACGAGGGCTGCATGGTGGACAAGAGTCGCCGGTCGAACAGGCCGGCGGTCTGTGCGGTGAGGGGCAGGCAAATGGCGACATGATCGGCCAGAGGGAGGAGATCCGGCAACTCCTCGACGGTGCCTATCCGCTGAATACCGTCCGGCACCGGCTGGTTCAACCGGCGCCGGACTCCGAAAACCTCCATCCCAAACGCCGACGCCCGCTGAGCGAGAGCCATACCGATGTCCCCCAGTCCAACCACGAGCAGCCGCTGATTGTGCAGTTCGAAGACGTGCGAACGCACCACGTCGTCTTTCCACTCGTGTTTGATCTGGTTGCGAAACAGGGTAGGGAACCCGCGCGCGAAAGAGAGCATCATGGCCATGACGTGTTCTGCAATGTTGACGGCATGAACCCCGCTGGCGTTCGTGAGAAGAATGCCGCGCTGGATCAGGACCGGGTGCAGTACGCCCTCGACGCCTGCCCCACCTGTTTGGAGCCAGCGAAGAGCAGGCGCTGACTTCACATCCTCTGGATCGAGGTGCCAGGTGGCAACCGCATCCGCATCAGCGACCGCTTCGCTCACCCGGGAAGATTCCACAGATCGGAAGTCGACATCCGGAAAGCGGGCCCGGAGGCGGGCCAGGTGAGTCTCAGTAAAGGGCAGGGCGATCACCACTGTACGCAGTCCGCGATCCCCATTCCTCGCCCGCTGGTCACCCACCCTCAGCCTCCCGTCGCCCGTTTGATCGTGCCGGAGCGGCAGCTCAGCACCGGCATCAGAACGTGAACGGGGCCACGGGCGCCGATCCAGTCCCGCCAGCCCCTTACCTACGCCGATCGCCCCGGCAGAGACTCCGCGGCGTGCGATAACCCGTCCCCAATGTGCGCTCCGGAGAGGCGGGGTCGTGGTGGAACGAGTGGCGAGATGGCGGTCGCTGCCACTGCTCGGAGCGCGATTAGTTCCCTTGTTCCACCGCAGGTGCCCAGATGGTTCGCCAGGCCCTCGCCTTCCCGATCGAGCTTGCCCCCTGGCGCCGCCTCCCCGCGCCGCGAGATTTTCGAAGATGCGGACGTGACCGCCGTGGCGACAGATGACGTCTGTGAACTTCTCGCGGTGAAAGCGTCGGGTTGACGTCGAGGCAGGACCATACGGCAGGCGGCGAAACCGGGGTAGGACGCCGGTTACCCTCCGATTTGAGACATGCCGCGAACGGTTTGACGGTCCCCCTCTGCCAGCCCATGCCCCCAGGGCTTCCGCCAGATGCCGGCTCGCATTTGACGCGCAATCGCGGCATCGTCCGCGCCACATCGCATCAGATCGCGCAGGTCCACCTCGTCTCCACGCAGCAGACACAGGCGAAGCTTGCCGTCGGCCGTCAAGCGCACGCGATTGCAGAAGGCGCAAAAGGGAGCGGAGACAGGGGAAATGAACCCGATCGTGCCGGCTGCACCCCGAATACGCCAGACCCGGGCCGGATCGTCAGGGGGAGCCTCAACCTGCTCGAGCGGGCCGAAGCGCTCCTCAAGCCGAACTTGGGTCTCCTCGGAGGTAACCAAGCCCTCGTCGTGAACCGTCCCAACCCCCTCCAGCGGCATAATCTCCAGGAACCGCACCTGCCAGGGTCGGTCGAGAGTGAGGGCCGCGAGGTCACCCACTTCGTGCTCGTTCTGGTTGCGGACCACAACCGCATTCAGCTTGACCGGCCGAAGTCCAACCGCCTCGGCGGCTTCAATCCCCTGCCAAACCAGGTCGAGCCGCCCACCACGGGTAATCGCCTTAAACTTCTCAGCTTCCAGTGTGTCGATACTGATGTTGACCCGGTCAAGACCAGCCGCCCTAAGGTCAGCCGCGAGGCGCCCCAACAGCAGCCCGTTCGTGGTCATCGAGAGTTCGGTGATGCCGGGGAACGCCTTCATGGCTCGCACGAGTTCGACGATGTGAGGGCGAATCGTGGGCTCTCCACCGGTCAGCCGCAGTTTGGTGAAGCCCAGATCCGCGGCAATGCGGACCACTCGGAGCAATTCCTCGTCGGTCAGCAACTCCTCCCGTCGCTGGAACTTCATGCCCAACGCCGGCATGCAATAGACACACCGGAAGTTGCACCGGTCGGTGAGGGAGATCCGGAGGTAGGTCATCGCCCGGCCGTAAGCGTCGCGCGTGAGCGTCACCGGGGAGACGGCGGTATCGGAGGACGAGCGACGCGACGTTGGGAGGATAAGGACCACCGAGATACTCCTGAGTCGAGCGTCCACAACGACACCGATAACGGCGGCGTGAATTCGACCAACGGGTTATAGCCAACCATTGACTATCCTAGGGAGCACACTACCACCGCCCCTCGGTCACGGTCAAACCGGACAAACGAGCGGTGATGTTGCGGTCGCATGGAGGCGCGACATCTCACGCCACCACGTGCCCTCCGTCTTCAATCTATCTCCTGGTCGGCCCGGTACCGCAGGACCGAAGGCGTCCGAAGGGCAACCGCTGCGGCGGCAAGGGCCGCCCCGGTTCCACCAATCACCACGGAAGCGACAGGGCCGAGGAGGGCGGCCGTAACCCCAGCCTCGAACTCGCCGAGCTGCGGCCCACCCATCGCAAAGGTCGAGTGAGCGGCGGCCACCCGTCCGCGATACTCATCCGGTGTGGCCAAGCTGCGGAGGGCATGCCGCCAGGCCATGCTTGCCGCGTCGGCCGCACCGCTTACAGCGAGAGCCGCGACGGCAGCCGAGGCGGTTCTGCTCAGGCCGAACCCGACGCTCGCCAGTCCATAGATGACGACCGCTCCCAGCACGCCCGCACCGGGACGGGAAGGGGGACGAAGCGTGCCCAGCAAGAGGCTTCCTACCAGGGCACCAGCTGCGGGTGCGGCGTAGAGGAGACCGAGGCCCTGAGCGTCGAGGCCGAGAACGTCGGCGGCGAAGACCGGTAGCAGCGCCGTGCTCGCTCCGAAGAAGGTGGCAAGAAAATCGACGGTCATCACGCCGAGGAGTACCGGCGCCCGCCGGAGAAACCGAAGACCGTCCAGCGCCGCCGCG
>JADDPH010000091.1:140891-154967 GCA_016781925.1 Sphaerobacteraceae bacterium
CGCGTCGAGACCATAGGCGACCGCCACCCCGAACCGGGCAATCACGAGACCTGCAACCAGCGGACCAGTGACGGTGGCGACCTGGGACGAGATGATGTTGAGGGTCACCGGCCCAGTCAGATCGCTCCGCGGCACCAGGGCAGGAATCAACGCCTGTCGGGTGGGACCGGCAATTGCCGTGACTGCGGCCGAGGCGAAGGTGAGCGCGTAGATCGTGGGTAGCACGAAGACGTCGCGTGTCGTGGCGACAGCGAGAAAGGTGGACGCCGTCAGGAGGGCGATCTGCGTGACGAGCAGGGTCCGGCGACGGTCGCGTTGATCGGCCACCACTCCGCCCCACAGGCCGAAGAGGAGGATCGGCAGGAAACGAACGAGCCCAAGGAGGCCAAGTTGCAAGGGATCGCCGGTGATCCGGAAGACGTGCCAGATGATGGCGACGCGCTGCACTTGGGTGCCAAGGGTTGACAGCATTTCGGCGGCCCAGAGCAACCGAAAGTCGCGGTGCCGCAGCACGTGATACGGCCGTTGCTGGGACCTCTCCTCCGCGCTCACTACCGTCACTGGCGTGACACCTGATCTTGAGAAAGGGGAGGCGGGTTCACGTGGCCGCCCCTCCCCTCACGGCCGGCGTCACCGGATCAATCCCGTCGACCCGGCCGTTCCATCACTGATACCATCGTTCCATCCACTCGTCGGCGGTGCAGGGAGCGGTACACCCGATGCCCGTGCGTATCGAAAGAGGGCCGGAGGGTGACTAGCGAGCGGCAAGGGTTGACGCCCGGCACCCGTCACCTCGATGTCGTGACGGCGGAGGAGGTGCGTCATCTTGGGCCCCGCGACTGGGGGGACACGTCCCGGCATCTGAGCAGTTGGGAAGCCAAGCGAGAGGTCAAGCTCTGAGCAGGGATACTGAAGGAGAGGAACCAGTGATGATGGCCGGGCCGCCACCCGAGTTCGACAGGAGCCCAGGGGGAGTCCTGAGCGGTACTGAGATCCGCCAGCGTGCAGCAGGCAACCCGCCCTTGGTCTCCGGTGCACCGATGTTGGAGGGCCAAATTCAGCCCAACGGGCTCGACCTCACGCTTCGGGAGGTCAGCCGCTTTACCGGACCGGGAAGGGTTGCCGTTTCGAACAGCGATCGGCAACTGCCCGAGCTTGAATCCTTGCCCTTCGACTCCCACGGGGACCTGCATCTCGCGCCTGGTCCTTACCACATCGTCTTCAACGAGGTCGTGCATTTACCGTTGGACATCATGGCCTTGGGTCGCCCGCGTTCCAGCCTCGCCCGCTGCGGCGTTGCCATCCACACGGCCGTTTGGGATGCGGGGTACCACGGGCGGTCGACCTCGCTACTTGTCGTGGCGAATCTGGCCGGGTTTCGGGTCTCGCGCGATGCACGGGTGCTTCAACTAGTCTTTCTGACGTTGAACCGCGCCGCTGCGGAGGGTTACCAAGGAGCGTACCAAGGCGAGAACTTAGCCCGTCCGGAAAAATAGATGGGAGCGGCTCAGCGGTTCCGCTCGCCGCGTCGCGAGAAGAGGGGGCGCTCTGGCGGCTCACCAGGCACTGGAATCTGGGTCTTGACGCGCTTGATAGCCTCGGTGTGATTGCACGATTCCGCCGGACAGAAGTAGATCAGGGTGTACTCCTCCTCGGTCTGGTCCGAGAAGCGAGTCGGGCGGCCCTGCTTGCCACGGAGATGCATCTCAATCTTGTGCTCCGGGCAGACCGGTACATCTGGCTCGATCCGATCTCGCCGCAAAATAATATCGAGCACCCTGTTCACGCTTCATCCTCCGCCCTGCCCGATGGAAACCGGGTAGCCGCTGTCACGTCCGTTCACCAGAGCCGGGTTGCCGTCGGGGTGATGACCTCCGGTGGGCCATCCGGCCGGATGATAACCTCCTGCTCGATCGAGGCGCCCGCCCAGTCGGGCACAAAAATGCCGGGCTCCACGCAGAGGACCATCCCGGGCTCAAGCCGCTCGGGGCTGCCATGTTGAAGATAGGGGGCTTCGACGGTCTCCAAGCCAATACCGTGGCCCATCATCGGGCCGGTGTAGGCCGCGAACGGGCTTCCCTCGTAGATCTTCGCAGCAGCGGCCACGACCTCCCCCGCGGTCGCCCCCGCAACGCACGCGGCCACGGCCCGCTCCGACGCTTCTTGCACCAGGTCCAGCATCGCCCGCCGCTCCTGATCGACCGGTGCCGCTGCAGTGGTGCGAAGGACATCGAATTGATACCCGCCGAAGGCGCCGATGATGTCCATAGCCACCACATCCCCCGGCTCAATCACTCGGGGCATAGCTTGCGGCCACCGGGAACCTGCCGCGGACCACGGCCCCGAGTGAACACGAAGGTAGCGAACAAAATCTGCACCTGCCCTGAGGGCTGCCCCCGTTCCGGCAGCGCAGACGTCTTGCTCCGTAGCCCCTCCCGTGCCGACGGTATCGATGGCCGCTCTCAGGCCCGCGTCCGCCCGTTTCGCGGCTTCACGCAGGAGATCCTGCTCGGCGCGGCTCTTGATGCGGCGCAGCTCAGGCAAAAGGTCCCGCTCCGGGACAAGCTCAAGGCCAGGGAGCGCTGCAGCGATCGACCGCTCCATGATGGACGGCAAGATGTCGTCGCCGACCAGGCCAAGCTTTGACGTGGAAAGCCTCCGCTCCCGCAGCGCCTCCACGACGGCAGCGTCCAGATTGCTGGCTCGTCGGACATCCGCCACCGGAACAATGTCCCGCCGGTAGCCTCTCGGGTCCGTGAGCAGGAGAGGGTCGCCGTCAACAGGAAGCAGGAAGAAGCCATGGCCAAGGCCGCGATTGACGTCGGAGAAAACGGACGTTGGGAAGGGCGGAAAGTGATTGGTCAGATAGGCCAGGTCCCCGCAGCGGTCGTAGAACGAGCGGCCTACCACCAGCAGCGCACCGTAGCCGCGCTGCGCCGCTTCATCACGCGCCCGTTCCTGACGGCGAAGGATCTCCTCGGCTGCGATGAGTGGAGTCGTCGTCCCCACACCCTCCATCCGCCCATCGTCGCTCAAGCCACCAATCTCCCCCACCTGCTCTCTACGACCGCGCCCCCCCGCGCGCTCCACGGTCCCAGTCTCTGCCCAGAGCGGTAGTATACGGATGGGTCGAACGCGGATCGAATCATCGGTAGGGGCGCCGCTGATGATGACGTGGGGTAAGGGTGGGCGAGATGGTGGATGACGTGGTGGGGGCGATGCGTGCCCGATATGGAGCCGACTGGGGCACCGATGATGAAGCGAACCTCCGCTTCTCCGTCGACGCCGAGCACTTGGTTCGGGATGTCGCGGGTGCCCATTTGATCGGCGAGGCCGAGGTGGAAGATGGTTCGGTCACGCTCACCCTCTGGGTTGAAGCGCCCATCCCGGACCTGATGGCCGCGGACCAACTCGCCTACGACGTCTTCGCGCGGCTCAGCGAGGACCTCTTCTACGTAGAGCGTCGCTTTGAGGCCAAGTCGGTCCGCTACCCTTTTGTCACCGGCTCCGCCAGCCACGGCCACGTTGGAGCCTTGATCCTTGCCGGACCTCACGCCGCGGACTTCGCCGATCGCCACCATTCGCGCGTGACAGGAAGCATCCGTTACCAAGCCTGAGGACCAGCCCGGGGACCAGTCCGCCATCGATGTAGCTACGCGGCGCTTTCATTGCCCGAAGCGTCGGCTCGTTGCTACCATGGCCGCCAGGCAGAGCGAGCGAGTCGACCGCGAGTCCAACAGGAGCAATGAACGGGCATGCCAACGGTCACCATCGAGGGATTTGGAGCAACGTCTTGCGAGCCAGGACGTCGTCTCGTCCTCTGCATCGAGGACGCGGGCGTTGACATCCTTCATCGATGCGGGGGCAATGCCCGTTGCACCACCTGTCGGGTCGAAATCCTGGCCGGTGAACCTGGCTTTCCAACCGATGCCGAGGCCGAGCGACTCGGCCGTATCGAGGATCTGGAGCCCAACATCCGCCTCTCGTGTCAGATCCAGATCCGCAATGACCTCACGGTTCGCGTCCTCCGGCGGCTGCAGGACAACCCGGACATGAGCGACCCAGGCCCTCGCCCGGTCGAGTGGCCGGCCGAAGGTCCATTGCCGCCTGATTAACCCGCTCCCGCTGATCTATACGGTCGTGAGATCGCGATCGCCCGTGCGATTCCAGAGCAGCATGGCTGTCGCCAATGGCATATGCGCCGTCCCGGTGTCGGGGTCAGGCAGATCTGACACGTACGCGCTCAGATCCGTGAACAACTGTCGGACTTCGGGAGTAGCCAAGAACTGATGGAAGTTCTCCTGAAAGTCGCCGTCACTCACCGTCAACTCCAGCGCGTAGCGCCCGCTGCCGATGAAGGCAACCAGCCGCTCGACGCCAATGCCGCGTTCCAGAACATCGAGGGGGAATCGCTCGTGCGTCTCACGCACGGCAAGCTCGCTTCCGACCTCCATGTCCGACACCAGCAGCACCGTTTGCACGTCCGTCTCCCCTCGCTTCGGCGACTCACCAATCTTGCCGCTGGGGCTCTCGGGAGCGCCGGCGGCATCTGCAAGCCCGGAGCATAGGCCGTGCCACCTTAGGAGGATCGAGCGGGAGGTCACTCACAACGACGCTCCGATTTTGACACTCATTCGTGATGAAGGGTAAAATCGGAGCGGTCGTGCTAGACGGGGAGGTAGCGGTGCCCTGTACCCGCAACCCGCTATAGCGGGGTTGAATCCCCTCTCGAGGTCCGGCCTTGTGGGACTGCCGACGGCACGTGGTGTTGAAGGTCGGGTCCTGCGCGGCGGGGAACCGCGAACCCGGTCAGGACCGGAAGGTAGCAGCCGTAAGTGGACCTCCTCGGGTGACGCGGGGTTGCCCGGCCGGAGCTAACGAGCGCCGGTAAGCTGGAGGGCCGTGATCGACAGAGGGTGCACGGCCCTCGCATAACGGACCCGTTCCTCTCGGAGCGGGTCCGGGCGTTTTTCTCGCGTCCTCAGCGCCGTCGCCGCCGGCTTGGGCGGCGGGGCTCCAAGCGTGCCACCCGTTGAGCGCCCCCGCGCCCACCGGCCATCGCGGCGGCTGGACGAAGCACCTGTTGCTTCCGGCGCCGCTCCTCGTAGGCGCGGAGTCGCTGCCGGTATGATGTCCTGAGATAGTAGGCAAAGAACGCCAGCATGCCGAGAACGGCGAGGAAACTCAGCCAGAGCCAGAACCGCATGCCAAAGCCGAGCGGATTGATCTGGAGCACGCGGATCCCGAAAAAGAACAGCCCCACACCAAAGACTGTCATAGCGATGGAAGCGCCACGCCGAATCGTCCTGCGCTTAAACGAGTGGGAGCCGTATCTCCGCGCACCGTCGTTGTAGAGAAAGAGCGCGATGAGAAATCCGAAACCAAACAGCACTAGGAAGACGATTGCAAACGGTCCAAAGACCTCATTCGTACCCGGAACCGTGGTCAGGTAATCCCAGGAAAACGGGTTGTCCATGCGCCACTATCCCCGTGTCAACATCAGGTTTCGCCCAAAGAACGGCGGAGTATAGCACGAGCGCTTGGCGCTCCCTCCGCTCCTGTCCAGATCACGACAAGAGCGTTCTCCTACCTCCCCCCCTAGCGGCCGATGCACCAACTGGCCTGAGGGAGGTCGAGCGCCTGACGACGGAGTATTCGTCCCGCTTGCCCGAAAACCCGCCTGTCGGCGCTGACGATCAGCACCGTCACGACTCATCCACCTCGTCACAAGCCCCTGCGTCCATTGGCACGCGCATGTCCGGCCCGGCCACCTCACCGGTTTTCCCGTCGATCCGAACCAGCATCGCGTTACGGTCGGGGAACCGATCGTCACGGTAGGTGACCATCCAATGATGCGCAGCGGGATCCGTGGTGTCCAAACTGATCCGAATAAGGGAGCGCTGAACCGGGCAGACCCGCCGGTAGTCCGTTCCTCCTCGCTCCTCAGCGAGCAGGAGCGCCTGCGTCGAAGAGATCGGATACGCGCCGAGCAGAGGGACAGCGGGGGGCATGGGAATGCCGGGGACCAATGCCTGCTCGTCGACGATGGCAGACCTATATCGCTCCATCCTGACGGTGTAGGTTGGTAGGGCGGCCTGGGGATGGTCAGGGTCGGGTACCGCGAAAACGTAGGTCAACCACCCTCCCCCGGGCACGCCTGCTGGTGCTCCAACCGGCACATCGTCGGGCCAATCCACTTGCCCGCTGGCCGCTACCAACTGCGCCCCGCTGTTCCAAGTCTGCGCCCTAGCCAGCGCCAGATGGAGCCCGCTTTCGAGTGTTGCGGGCGCCGCGGCGACATCAGCCGGGGGTGGGGCCGGAACAATAGGTGCTGGGTTGGAGACTTGAGCGATCAGCCACGCGCCCATACCCGTTAGCCCGAGCAGCATCTGGGCTGAAACAACCCCAATCAGGAGAGCCGACTGCCGCGCGGAGCGGTCATGACGAGACGTATCTGTCATCCGCCGGTCCTCATATCCAGAATTGGGAGGAGAACATGGTCTTGTGGATCTGCCGGCACGCCGGGACAACCGGACATTAACCGAGGCCGGGTTGGCGAACGACGTAGCTTGCCGACCGTGCCAATGCGCCGGGCTCTGGATCTGGCACGCCGCCGCCGCTGACGACCTCCCATCCTTTCAGCGCCAATTCAACGCCGATCGTTTCCTGGGTCCACTGGTCCGCATGCCAGCTCAACACGGCCCGGTCTTCCAGCGGACGAACGGGTCGCAGCGTCTCGTCTCGGATCACCGTTAGCCGGGATCCCGTCTCCAAAGAGACGGTCAGTCGGAGACCCGGCCCGTCCGGCGTCTCCACGGGAACCACAATCCCCTCGACCCTACCGAATCGCACCGCTACCGGCTCCTTCTTGGGGCGTACTGAGCGCGCACCACGAGGATTTTGATCGTGGTCCGAGGTCAACGGCGGATCGAAGATCACTCATCGGCAAAACCCGTTGGCCAGGATCCGCCGTCATCGCCGGTGATTCCGGACATTCTAAAGCGGGCAGCAAGGGGGGGTGAATTGACGCTCTGGGCAGGGGCAGGGGGCAAGGCCAGCCAGAGGGACGATCAATACCCGTCCGTGCCAGTGTCCGTGATGAGGCCGTCATGGCGTCCAATGCTCCAACCACGCCTCCCTCATCACCAGGGCCATCGTTTTCAGGTCCTGATGCCTGCGCGGCGGAGAGTCAAGACCCACGGCTATACTTCGCTGGGCCTAGAGCCCATGAGGCTTGGGAACAGACTGCCCAGGTCTTCCGGACCGGATCCTGATGAGGAACGAGCGACGCAATGAATGACGAGATGACCCGCGATTTGAAGACCATTCGCCATCGCTTGGACCGGATTGGGGTGCGTCTTTGACTTGCCCGGCCATGAGCGGGAGATTGAGGACTTAGAACGGCAGAGCGGCGACGCAGGCTTCTGGGAGGACGCGCAAGCGGCCCAGCTCGCTATGCGACGGTTAGGGGATCTCCGAGGGCGCGTCGGCGAATGGCAGAATCTCGGTCGAGCCGTCGACGATTTGATCACGCTCGTCGATCTTGTGGACGATGACCCTGACCTGGCAACGGAGGTCGCCTCCGAGGCGGCCTCCCTCACTGGTCGTGTCGATGATTTGGAACTGCAACTGGCGCTCAGCGGTCCGCATGATGCCTCCGATGCCATCCTTGTCGTCCATTCCGGCGAGGGCGGCGTGGATGCCCAGGATTTCGCCGAGATGCTGACCCGTATGTACCTCAGGTGGGCAGACCGGCAGGGATTGAAGGCAGACTTGCTTGATACGACGGAAGGCGAGGAAGCCGGGATCAAGAACGCCACCATCGAGCTTCGAGGACCGAATGCCTATGGGTATGCAAAGGCGGAAAGCGGATCCCACCGCCTAGTGAGGCTCTCTCCCTTCGATGCCGCCCACCGGCGTCACACCGCCTTTGCTCTCGTTGAAGTTCTTCCGGAGATCGAGGGCGACACCGAGATCACGATCAATTCAGACGATGTCCGGGTGGACACCTTCCGATCCTCCGGCGCCGGCGGTCAGCACGTCAACAAGACCGACTCCGCCGTGCGGTTAACCCACCTACCAACCGGCATCGTGGTGAGCTGCCAGAACGAGCGTAGCCAAATCCAGAACCGGGAGACTGCCTTTAAGATCTTGCGAGCGCGCCTCCTGGAGCGGAGGCTGCGGGAGGAAGCCGAGGAGCGCTCCAAGTTGAAGGGAGAGCACACTGCCGCCGGATTCGGTAATCGCATCCGCTCCTACGTGCTACACCCGTATACGCAGGTCACAGATCACCGGACCGACACCAGCATCGGGGACGCCCACGCCGTCCTCGACGGCGACATTGCGCCCTTCATCAACGCCTATTTGCACCAACAGATCGGCTCTGAAGAATGACAAGGCACGCCGACCACGCGAGGCATTGCGGTGCCCTCCTTGTGGCGCTGGTGCTCCTCGCCGTGGTCACGGGTGTCTATCCACATCGCGCCCAAGCGGCCACGATCGACGTTACCTCCTCCAGGGCCGAGCCTCACTTTCCGAACGACATCACCTTCTCCTTGGCGGCCACGTCCAATGTCGACATCGTCCGGGTCGAACTGCTCTACGCCGTTGGGGACCAAGAGACGCTGAATGGCGTCCTCCCCGACGTCACACCGGCAAAAGCTGTCAGCCTTACCCTCCCGGTGGATTTTCGCCTCCGCTACGAACCGCCCGGCGTGGACATCGCCTTCCGATGGCGGCTCGTCGACGCGGCTGGCGCCGTCACCGAGACGGACCCGCAGGTCGTCCTCTGGCAGGACAACCGTTTCTCGTGGGACGCAATCAAGACAGACGAGGTGTCCGTCTACGCCTACAACGGCGATCCCGACTTCAACACCGACATCCTGAACTCTGCCCAAGCGACGATGGACGAACTGCAGACGAGATTCGGCGTCGAGCGGAGCCGTCCACTTCGCATTTGGGTCTACAGCTCCAGCGCCGACTTCGGGGGGGCCCAGGTGAACAACAGTGAAAGCTGGATCGCCGGAGCCAGTTACCCGGAACTCGGCCTCATCCTGGCTGTTCTACCGGATGGAGATCGGGCCGAGGTAGGGCGGGTCGTCCCTCACGAGGTGAGCCATCAGGTGCTCCACCAGGCCACCAAAAACCCCTTCAACTGGCCACCACCGTGGCTGGACGAAGGGCTGGCCGTTTACAACCAAGCCGGAGGCAACGAGACCTTTCCCGCAATGGTAACGACAGCAGAAGCCGATGGACGCTTGCCCTCCCTTCGTGCCCTCAACTCGGCGTTCCCCTATGACCCTGCCGAAACGAGGCTGGCCTATGCTGCCAGCTTCGACGTCGTCGGGTTTGTCATCGAGGAGTTCGGTGAGGAGAAGATGGCCGCGCTCATCGACGTCTACCGGGAGGGGGTCTCCCACGAGGATGCGGTGCAGCGCGCCCTCGGGATCTCCCTCGACGACCTCGACCGACGGTGGAAGGCGAGCATCTCCGCAAGAACTGCAAAGGCCGGCTCACCGGCTGACTCGCTCGGACACGGACCCACCCTTGGCGCGAGTGGGCCCGTCGCGGAAGGGTTAGCGTCGGGGGCGTTGGCCATCGGGGTCGCTGTCTTCGCGGCGCTGGTGGGTTTCCTGGTCAGGGCTGCCCGCGGACGCCTTCGATCCCCCCAAGACAGCTGATTTCTCCGTGAATCTGACCCACCGCGCTTCCTTCGCCGGTCGTATCAGCGGTCCCACTCCGTCTCGACTTCACTGCATCCTTGCGTAGATTTCGCCCGAACTTTTGAGCGCAGCAACCTCGGCGGCGCCCGCCCGGTGGTAGACTTTCTCTTAGTCGGCGAGACAAGTGAAGACGACGGCATGGTGACCGATAGGGTCACGAGAGTTGGGATGATGAGCGTTATTGTCGAGCAATCGCACCGTTCCCGGATCCTCGATCCCGCAGCCATTGAACGCAAGCTCAGTCTGAATAGTTATAACGTCGATCGCTCCCGCGCCCATATCCGTATCATCGACCACGATGTGTGTCTTCAGTGCGAGCGGCAGCAATGCGTTAACTGTTGCCCGGCTAATTGCTACAGTCCGCAGGACGACGGCCGGGTGCTCTTCTCCTATGAGGGGTGCGTCGAGTGTGGGACCTGCCGCATCGTCTGCCACGTCTACGACAACATCGAGTGGACGTACCCACGTGGTGGCTTTGGCATTCAGTATCAACATGGGTAGCCGTCGGCGGGTGATGCTGCGTATTGGCCCAGGGGCACAGGAGGAGCCGCCGACGTGTATTGGACCAACAAGCATGTCTTGGTTTGCACCGCGTCTCACTGCGCTCAGAAGGGCGCCAACGATGTGGCCGGGCGGCTTCGGTTAGACATCCTGCGAGCAGGTCTCGACACCCAGATCCTGGTTAATAACTGCGGCACCATCGACCTCTGCGACATCGGCCCCAACGTCGTGGTTTACCCGGACAACATTATCTACCGCGGTGTGAAGGTCAAAGATTTGCCAGAGATCATCGAGCACCTGAAGGGTGGTCCTGTGGTGGAGCGACTCGTCTTGAGCAGTCATTCGCCGGAAGAGGAAGCGCGGCGCGGCTTCTACCAAGCGGCCGTCTCCCCTTCCCCCACGCGGTCAGCCGAGGACTTCACCACCTTGGCAGCCTCACATGGTTTCGACGATGCCTGGATCGGGGAACAGCAGCGGCGGGGTTTCGTGGCCCGAAAACCGGGAAGCGAACCGAATGCCGAGACGATGACCGTAACCAAGAAGGCCATCGCCCGCTACCGATTATGATCTGTGGCCGCCCACCCAGCCTCTGCTACTCGCATTGGGCCGGGGGATGCGGGGTGACCGACGCTATACTCGCTCAGGGAATGAAACTCGCTGGCTCCGGACAGGCGGATTCATCTCTGCCCTGCCGGTCCGCGTTCATAGTTCGGTGAGGAACCGATTGGGAAAGCACGCCGGGCCGAAGGAAATCGCCGGACCTTCGCCGTCCGCGAACGAGCGGGGGATCTCTGCATCTCTCCCGCCGGGGTCCACGGCCTTCCCTTCCGAGCCGCCAGCGCACGACAGGAGGATGTCCACCACCAGCGCCGCTTCAGGAAACCGGTCCCGACAGGTCAAGCAGGACTTGACACAAGGGCCAGACAAGGTGACGCCGGTGCCGACCGGGAGTCCCAAGTGGCGCCAACGACCGCCACGACGACTCATGATCCGCGCCGGTATCGCGATACTACTCATCGCCGCATCCTTAGTGACGAACCGTTCTTACCTCGGGTGGGGACTGTTTGTTGTCGTCGCGGTGCTCATCGTTCCCATGGGGAGAGCCCGATCCTTCCTGCTCTCCTTCATTCCCTACGGCGTGGTCTGGTTCCTCTTCACGGCCCTCCGATCTCTCGCGGACGAGACGGTGCTCGCTCGCACGCTGAACACCAACGTGGCCAGTGTTGAACGGTGGCTGTTCGGAGGACAACTTCCGTCAGTCACCCTTCAGGACCGGTTCTTCAACCCCAACCAGCTTCAGTGGTATGACTACTTTCTCTCCTTCATCCACTGGTCCTATTTCTTTGTGCCTCATCTCGTGGCGGTTCGGCTCTGGCAAAAGCACCCCGGCCTGTTCCGACACTACCTCTCGGCGATGGCCCTGTTGCTGACGGTCGGCTTGTTTATCTACTTTCTCATCCCATCCAATCCACCGTGGATGGCAGGCGAACAGTTCAATAGCCCGGCCGCCGCCACCGTGCTCCGGGTGATGGAGCCGGTAGGGCGTCAACTGGGCGGCGGCATCTACAATGCCAGCTATCGGGTCATTGGCGAGTCGAATCCCATCGCCGCTATGCCATCCATCCATATGGCCATCACGTTCCTGCTCGTCTTTCCAGCACGCGCGTTTGGACGCCGGTGGCGCCTGCTTGCCCTCCTCTACGCGGCCTGCATGGGAACGGCACTCGTCTACCTGGGCGAGCATTATGTCATCGACATCGTCATCGGTATGCTTGTCGCGGCATATGGCTGGTTCGCGGCCGGGTCTTGGCTCAAGCTCGTCGCGCCTCTGGTCAACCAGCGCTTCTCCCGGTCGCGGCCCGATCTCCTGACAACACCAGAACCGAGTCGGTGATGACGCTCAAGGCGGAACGAGACGTCGGTGGTTGCGGCATCTCGTAGGCTGCTCGCGCTTTCGCCAGGAGAGCAGAAGCAGTCTTGAGCGCCGGCTCAATGCCCTCCCGGTTTCCCATGCTGCCCCACCATCTCAGCCTGATTCTGAATCCAACCTATGTAAGCAGGACTGAGCCCCTTATAGACGGGCAGCATCGCCGGGAGGTCCAAACGGGCAAGGAGGATCAAGAGTTCGGCAGCCTCGTCAGCAAGCTGCGGGTACGCGGCACCTTCGAACCAGGCATCCATCAGGCGAGTGGCGCAGGCACTGAAGCGGGCCACGGAGCCCTCGAGGCACAAGCGATCAAGGCGGGATATGGTTGGGGGAGGCCAATCGCCGAGCCGCAAGGGTGGCCACGACGTGGGATCGAAGCCGGGATACTCCCCCACGCCGAAGGGATCTCCGCCGGGATAGTTGAGCGTCACCACCCGTGGCGGGGCGTAGAGGCCACGTCGCCCAGCGTCCACAGCCAGCACCGCAAGCGGCACATCGATCCGGCCAGAATAGCGTGCCGATGGCACGGGAAACCGGGGCAGGCTGCCGGGATGATGCGGGGGATTGAGCCTGGCGAACTCCGCCGCCCGTTGCATCAAGCGGTCCAGATACTCGGTGGTGAATCCCTCCAAGCGCTGGGTCCCGGGGCTACCGTGGAAATTCGTGACGTCAAACAGAATAGAGATCTCCTGGCCGACGTCGTCTCGCGCGATCACCTCGTCGATGGTGGCCTTTTTCCCGTACCTCAGCGTCTGTGACACGACGCTCCAAGGTTCGCTTACGGTGGGATAGGCATGCAGGTAGGCGTATTCCTCCGGCACGGAGTCGACGCGCACCGTCTCGTAGGTCCTCGCTGGAAACGCCATCAACCGCGCTCGACCCTCCACCATGTCGTCATCCATGGTGAGGCAAGGCGTCGGCGTCTCCCGGGCGGCGCCCGCCCACCCAGTCGGCGTCGGGAGCACCCTGTGCTCGGCGATTCATCGGTCCAAGCGCGACCAAGAGATCGAGCTGGTGCCGGAACGCTTCCGGGTTGGGAATGTCGCGTCGGGTTCGCATGGGACGCTGAAAGCGGAGCCGCCCTGAGGCGGGATCATAGTCGACGCGGTAGCGGTCTGCGCGGGGTTGGAGTATCGGTTCCATCACCCGATCCCAATCCACCGGGAGCGATACCTTCAGATTCGGGTCGACGCTGAAGAAGGACACATGGGGTGGCTCAGCATCCAGCTTGGCGGGGGTCGATGTCCGCTCCCAAGCCGTTCCTCCGGCGGCGTCGACGATCGACGTCTGGAAGACGCGGCCGGGCCCTTCTGCAGCCCGAGCCACCCGCCCCTCCGCGAGATGGCCGGCATAGCGTCCCTCGACCCTGGCCTCCTCTAGGTCAACCTCACCCTCAATCAACTCCGCCAGAGGCGCTAGCGCCTCCCCTAGATCGACCTTCCCGCGCCGGTTGAACATCACCGCTAGGTAGGCGGTCGCCCCAAGGGAAAGCAGCACAACCAGGCACATCGCGATAGAGAACGAAACGTAGGGGTTCACGAATAATTCTCTCCCTCGTCGGAGGCTTGGCGCGGGCCATCCGGGTCGGACTCTACCCCAACGTCTCCCGTAGTGGCCAGCAGCTGGGCCCTTGTCTTGCGTGTCAGGGTTCTCCGCGGCCGAGGACGTCGGAGGCGGCTAGAATCATCACGGATTCACGCAGGACGAGGGATGGGGAGCATTTCAGGGCATCTATGAGGCGAAGGGACTTCTGGCTTATCGGTCTTGGACCTGAGGTTGGCACCATCTTCTGGGCTATGGTGTTTCTGGAGGCGGCGTACGGGTCCTACATGGGGATCTGGCCGCTGTGGATCGAGCGGCTCGGCGCGCCCGTTCCCATCGTGGGATTAGTCCTGGGATCCTCGGGTCTGCTGCGCTTGGTCTTTC
>JADDPH010000123.1 GCA_016781925.1 Sphaerobacteraceae bacterium
TTGCCTCAGCCACCCCTCTCCCAAATGCAATTGCCCTGGGCGTGGGATTTCGTCCTCAATTGGCGTCCTGCGGGCGCGAGACGACGCCGACGAGGACCTCCAACTGGCAATCCCCCAATGCTTCCCGGTCTGGTTCTGGTGCGAGGAGCGGGACGTTGGCGCTACGCCGGCAATACGTACTGGCACACCTCCTGCACAGGAGCCGGTCTAGCCCGCGTGATGGGCAGCCGAGTCCCAGGTGGGACCATCGCTCAAGGAGTGAGACGCACATGGCAATCACCAGCAAGAAGACCGACGACACCCAGCAGACCTTCTTCCGCGTTACGGACAACATTCCGGAGGAGACGTGGTACTGGGCTGCTCTCACCTCGATCGGCATTTCGGCGGTCCTCAAGCTGAGCAATAAGGACAATTGGGCGCTGTTCGTCGGGCAGTGGCCGCCCACCTTCCTGCTGTTCGGCCTGTACCACCGGTTGATCCGCCCCAGTAGCAAGTAGGCACGCTCAGCCAGGGGCGGCACAGTCTAATTCCAGGCACGGATTGCACAGACCCAGCGCGATGCGGGGGCGCCGGCTTGGGCATTGGCGCTGGTGAGGGAGGGAGTGGACGGTGGGCGCGGGTTCGGCTTGGCCTGCGGGGCTGACACCACCCCTGGCATGCCTCCAACTCCCTCCACCCGCTCCGCCAACGCTCCTCCCGGCGTTGTTCGTCGTGAGTGCCGCCGAGGCCCTGGCTTCCGGCAGACGCGCCTAACCACCTCGCTGCTTGGCCCCAGTCGCCCCTGGTCTCCTCCCGCGACCAAGACCAGCCCGGCCGGACACCTGACCGTGCCACAGACCAAGGGCGGCCGATTCGTTGGCCGCCTGGCTTCCATGCGAACTCAAGTTGGGGAAGGGCTTCACCCTAGCCGTGCCGCCCCTGGCACGGGACGACCGCCCTACGCGCGCAAGATGAACCGGGGCAGGCCGTGGTCGGGATCCCGGGCGTGGTCGAGATCGGGGCCATCCTCCGCGATGGTGGCGACAACAGCCCGTGAGACGGCTCCGTAGGCCACCTCCACGGCCTCAGCCCAGTCTGGCCGCAGGCGGGTAAGGGCAACCTCTGCGTCGAACTCGTCCCGGTCTAGCTCCGTCGCCGTGCCGTCTGGGTCAAGCCACAGGTCCAGTTCCAGATCGAGGTCCTGGTAGTAGTTCGCCCGGAGCTCCCGGAGCGGGAGGGAGAAGTTGACGTAATATCCGATCGTGCGGTCATCGTCCGTCGTGAAGCGGAGCAGGGAGAACCAGCGATCGGGAAAGAACCACTGCTCGGCGGCGGTACGCTGGAGCCGTTCCACGCCTGCCGCGGTCCGCACCTCGACCTGGCGCGGCCGGTAGAAGGCAAAGCGGTGGTGGAGCAAGCGGCGGTCACCGGCAGGAGAGGGCACCGCGATCCAGCCGCCCTCGATTTGATATTCCCAGCAGGCGCCGCGCAGCTTCTCCTTGCGGTAGTAGATGCGTGGGGTACGCCCATTCATGCGCCGTTCTCACTTCATTCCGGTCGCGTCGTCTGGTGAGGTGGGCGCGTTGCCCGCCCTTGTCTTTCCCTTCGCAACCTTGTTGCCTCCGAGTGGCTCCCGGGCAGGAATCCCCGCGCGGCGCGGGTAGCGGGGGGGAGTCAGTCCCGTTTTTTCAACGGTCACGAGCCGGCTTTCACCGCTCGGCAGGAGATCCGCGTCAATCACGCGAGCCCCGACCAGTGGCGCGGCACGCTGCCCAGCCCCCAGTTCCTCCGCGATCTCCAACCCCTTCGGAAAGAAGGCGTGGCCGCCGAGGCGGAGCAGCGGCACGCACAACTCCAGCAGCGCGGGCAGAGCCGCCACTGCCCGGGCGGTGGCGAGGTCGTACGCTTCCCGGTGCCGGCGGTCGTGCGCTACGTCCTCCGCGCGTGCGTGAATCGCGGCCACCCCATCCAGATTAAGCGCCGTGATGACGTCTTGCAGGAAGGTCGCCTTCTTGCCCGTCGCTTCGACGAGGGTGACCTGGAAGTCGGGACGGGCAATCTTCAGCACCAACCCTGGGAACCCGGCCCCGCTCCCGATGTCCACCAACTGCAAGCGTCTCGCTCGCCCGCGCTCATCCACGCCAGCCAGGCGCTGGTACGCGTCCAGTGCAGGCACCATCTGGAGAGCATCGAGAAAGAGCCGCCGGTCGACCTCGTCAGGGTCGCTGATCGCGGTCAGGTTGACCTTAGCGCCACGGTCCAGGAGCAGGGAGCGGTAGACGTCAAAATGGGCGAGTTGCGTCCCATCCAAGGGCACACCCGCCTGGCTCGCCAGGCTCCCGAGTGACGGCCCCGATCGGCTTGCGACGGCGTTGTCCGGCATCGTGGTCCCCAGCGTTCCCGCCATCCCGTCCGTCGCCCTGTCCCAGCCCGTCGCTGCTGGTCCTCGTGGCTACTGGAGGAGCGGAGCCAAGGTGGGCGCCTTGGCTCCGGTAGTCGTCTTGGCCGCCACCGCTGTGCGCACCGCGTCGGCGATGCCCGTGGTGCTCAACCCAGCCTTTTCGCGCAGACGTGCTTGAGAGGCGTGCTGGAATACGGCGTCCGGTATCCCGAGCACCCGCGTCGGTACAGCGAGCCCGGCTGCTGCAAGTGTTTCGAGGACTGCCGAGCCGAAGCCGCCCTGGGCGACGTTCTCCTCGACTGTCACCACCGCGCCACACCGCCGCGCCAGTTCCAGGATCAGCCGCTCGTCCAGCGGTTTGACGAAGCGGGCATTGACGACCGTGGCCTGGATCCCTTCTGCTGCCAGGGCATCGGCGGCCCGCTCAGCGGGCAACACCATCGACCCGAGGGCCAGGATGGCGACATCATCCCCCTCCCGCAGGACTTCCGCTCGGCCGATCGGCAAGGTGTGGAGAGGCTCGTTCATCGCCACGCCGACGCCGGCCCCCCGCGGGTAGCGGACCGCGATTGGGCCACTCTCGTGCCCGACCGCCGTCGCCAACATGTGGCGCAGCTCGTTCTCGTCCTTCGGAGCCATCACGGTCATGTTCGGCAGGCAGCGGAGATACGAGAGGTCGTAGATCCCGTGATGGGTGCGCCCGTCGTCGCCCGCGAAGCCGGCGCGGTCCATCGCGAAGACCACCGGCAGTCGTTGCAGGCAGACATCATGCACGATTTGGTCGTAGGCTCGCTGGAGAAAGGTGGAATAGATCCCGCAGATTGGACGGAGACCCGCCGTGGCGAGCCCAGCAGCAAACGTCACCGCGTGCTGCTCCGCGATGCCGACATCGTAGAAGCGATTTGGGTGGACGGCCGCGAACTTGTTCAGCGAAGTCCCGGTCGGCATCGCGGCAGTGATCGCCACCACCCGCGGGTCGGCGTCTGCAAGCTCGATCGCCGTGCGCGCGAAGACATCCTGGTACTTGGGTGGCGCGGGAGGGACGGCGGCATCCGTGTTCGCGCTCACCTTGGGCGGCTCAATCGCCTTCGGTTTTGCCGAGACCCCGTGCAGTCGCTCCACGTCCGCCTCGGCCGCCGCGTACCCCTTTCCCTTGACGGTGACCACATGGACGAAGGTGGGGCCGTTCACCTTCCGCGCTTGACCCAGGGCCTCCATGACGGCGCGCACGTTGTGGCCGTCCACGGGGCCGATGTAGGTGAAGCCAAGCTCCTCCCAGATCATCGCGTGGTAGACGAACTCCTTGACGGAGTCCCGCATCCGGTTGCCTAGCTCAATCAAGAACTCGCCCTGCGGCAGGCGAGCAGCGAGGCGTTCCCACTCGTTCCGGGCCCGATCGTAGCGCGGATCGGTGCGAACCCGGTTCAGGTACTTAGTTATCGCGCCCACGTTCGCGGCGATCGACATCTCGTTGTCGTTCAGGACGACGATCAGGGGAACATCGAGGTTGCCCGCATTGTTGAGGGCTTCGAAGGCCATCCCACCGGTCAACGCGGCGTCACCCAGAATGGCGACCGCCCGTCCCCGGGGTTCGCCCGTAGGCCGCATCTGCTCAGCGACCGCCATGCCGAGGGCGGCGGAGACGCTGGTGCTGGCGTGGCCAGCCCCGAAGGCGTCGTGGTCGCTCTCCTCACGAGAGAGGAAGCCCGACAGCCCACCCTCTTGGCGAATGGTCGAGAAACGATCGCGGCGCCCGGTGAGCAGCTTGTGGACGTACGCTTGATGCCCGACATCCCAGACCAGCTTGTCCTTAGGCGAGTCAAACACGCGATGCAGAGCGAGGGTCAGCTCGACGGTGCCGAGGTTGGATCCAAGGTGACCGCCGTTCTGGGTCACGACCCAGACCAGTTCCTCCCGGATCTCTGCAGCGAGCTGCTCCAGCTCCGCCACGGTCAATCGCTTAATGTCGGCTGGGGAGTGAACCCGATCCAGCAGCGGCGTGCCGCGACGATGCTGGCCCTGGTTGGCGGTCGAGGTGCTGGAACCCGAGATCATGCGATGTCCCCTTGCCCGGGCCGGAGGGGCGACGAGGCCCGGCAGCCGGAGAGCCGGCCTCTCCGCCGGCGACGTGGGAGTACCGGCGTCGCCGCCGCCCAAAGTCAATCATCAACGTTAGCAATCCCGTTGCCGCCGCGTCAAACCGGGCCCCTGTCTCGGGGGCCGATCCGCGTGCGCGGACTACCGGACGTGCCTGACGTTGGGGCGGGAGATCGGCATGGGAGGCCGGTACAGGTTGGACAACTACCGAGGCGAAGGAACCCGTCGGCTTGCCGAAACCAAAACAAATAGCCCCGAATAGACAAGATCGGAGGGATGACGGGATCCGCTACAATCTGAATGTCTTCTGCCGTTCAAGGCATCCGTCAGTCTTGGCCGGCGGGTGCCGGGCGTGCGGCCTTCCGACGTGTTCCGCGAGGTTGCCAGGAGAGGTGAGCGATGCGCACTCGTATCCAGCCCAGGGCCAACTCCCCAGTGCGCCAGCGAGTCGGCCCAACCGTCAAGGCGCTTCGTCAAGAGCAGGGCATTTCTCTCAATGTCCTCGCCGTGGAGGCCGGGATCTCCCCCTCCCATTTAAGCCGGATTGAGCGGGGCTTGACGGTCCCGTCCTACGACGTCCTGGATCGCATCGCCGATGCACTTGGCTCCGACCTCGGTGCGCTCCGGGCAGATGAAGAGTCCGCCCGCGCCGTCGACGGTGAACTAGCGGCCCTCTTCACGAGTCTCGGCATCACCGACGGTGCCCAGGCCGAGCTCTTGGGGCTGAGCCACCAGACCCGTGCGGTCCTGGCGTCGGCCCTGCGCCGGCTCCAAGACCGGGTTGCCGCTCAAGGAGGGGCTGGGGCTCCCGACGGCGCGGGAGCTCAAGCTCAGTTGACGACGGCAGTCCCGCTTGGACAGGTGGCCCAGGGCTTCTGATAGCCCCGTGGCTACCCGGGGGTGCGGGAGCATTCCCGCACCCCCGGGCAACCCTGGCGCGCCGCTCGGGCTCCACCGGGCGCGGCGTTGCTCATGTGTGCCCGGCCAGCACCTGTTCCGTCCACGTTCCCACCGACGACGTGGTCGTGACCGGGTGAGCCCGCCATCACGCCGTCATTCGCCCCCTGTCCTTAACCTGCCACCCGCAACCCAGGCAGGGCAGGGATCGCCGCTCAGTGGGCGCTTTCCTGGAGGGTTAGAAGGTCTCCGCCCCCGGGAGTTTGACCTCGACGACATCCCGCTGAATGTGAACAGGTTCCATGCCCGTCGCCCCGTCCCATGTCTGGAGATCCTGCAGGTCCAACGGCCTCCTAGCGGTCACTTGAAGCCGGAGGATCCCCTCGGCGTACTCGCGCGCCTCCACCCCGTCCACGTGGGCGAGCCCCGCGAGATGCCGCTGCAATGACAGCGCCGCCGCCGCCCGTGGCACGCCGTGGACCAGCACCATGACCACCCGCGATCCCTGCTCCTCCGGCGGCTCAACCTGCGCCGGTGCAGCCGCCTCCTCCGTGGCCGGGGTCGCTGCCTGGGCAGGTGCTTCGGTGGACCCGGCTCTCATCGCCGGAGGCTGCCCCGAGGCATCTCGGTCCGCGGACGTCCCAGGCTCCGGTCGCCTTCTAGGCTCACCGGGCGCTGTCTCGGCAGCCGCGGGAACGGTCGCGACGTCAAGGGCCGCCGGCTCGTCGACGAAGGTCAGCGCGGCCGCGGAAACCTCCTTAACCTCAGTGTCAGCACCCGTCGCGGATTCGCTCGCAGCAGGACTAGACTCCTCTGACGTAGCGGTAGGTGCCGCTAGGATGAACGGCTCCACCCCCTCGTCGTCGGCCGTCTCCAGCTGGTTGAGGGAGGTCGAGTCGCCGTTCGTGCCGATCGGTGCGTGCTCGGGCAACGCCGCCCCGATCTCCTCTAACGCCTGGGTCATCCGGCGCGCCACCCGCTCGGCGCTCTGCTGGACCTCGGCAAGTTCGTCGAGGAGCGAGGTGAAGACGAGCCGCTGCTTCTCCCGCTCGGTCAGGATGCGACGCTCGGCTTGGGCGTGCCCCTGGGCGATCTCACGCTGGGCCCGCTCCCGCAGATCCATAGCCTCCCGCATCAGCTCCGCGGAGCGGGCGATGTTGTCCTGGATCAGGCGATCGAACCCTTCGTAGAAGACGAGGCGCTCCTGAGTCCGGGCGAGTTGCTCCTCCAGGCTGCCGATTGGGATCCCCGGCGACCCCGATGATGCCTGAGAGGATCCCGGCCCTTCCCGGGTCCCGCCCGTGCGGTCGTCCGTCACCGTCGCTCCCTTCCTATGTCGGCCCGCCAATCCCCGGTCTGGAACCTAAGGGCGATTCGCGGCGCGTGTGGCTGTACCGAAACACGTCCCAAAAAGGCGGTGGAGCCGCCCCGCGAGTCAAGTACGTCGCCAAGTCCCGTCACGGCTATCGTAGCAGGGATGCCCGCACCCCACCCCTTGTCCCCACGCTGCCCAGATGAGCGACTTGATGGGACACATGTATTTTTTCGCCCCCCTGCACCCTCTGCTCCGTAACCGCCGAGGTGTGGTCGGCGGGGTTCAGCGGCTGAAGCGTGGAGCAGGTGGGCTGATCGGAGTGAGGCGACGAGTGCGGGTCGTTCGTTCTCTACTCTCGGTTGGCTTGGAGTGTTTTTCGAGGCGTCTGGCGGCCGGATTCGAACGCCAAGCCAACAGGACCGCGAAGGGGCAGCGGGGGCGCCTCGCGCCCCTCTCCTCCGTCACAAGGTAGGGTGGGCGACCGGGAACATCATTACGTCGCCCCCACTCGGCGCGGGACGCCCCCGCTGCCCCTTCCGGTCCGAACAACGGCGTCACTCGGTGCGCTCATCCTCGGCCTTCCTCGCCTGCCATCGGCTGCACGACCTCGGGCATGAGAGATGCTGGGCGACGCCGTGCCAAGCGTGCGATGTCGGCCCCGGCTTGGAAGACCCATGGGATGGAGGGGAAAATGGCAACAGAGTCGTTGAATGCCGGAGATGCCTACGACTTGGAGGAAGAGGACCGGCTCCATCGCGGGATCAGCCCCCGGATGCTGCTCTTCTTCGTGCTCGGCGACATCCTCGGGGCCGGCATCTACGCCCGCGTCGGTGGCGTCGCCGGTGAGGTTGGCGGAGCTATCTGGCTCGCGTTCCTCGTCGCCATGACCCTCGCGATTTTCACCGCCTTTTCCTACGTCGAGTTGGTCACCAAGTTCCCAGGCGCGGCCGGGGCCGCCCTCTACGTCCACAAGGCCTACCGGATGCCCTTCTTCACCTTCATGGTCGCCTTCGCGGTGGTGGCTTCCGGCATCTCCTCCTCCAGCGCCGTGGCCCGGGCCTTCGCGGGGCGGTATCTGGAAGCGTTCGTCTCGGTGCCCGAGGTGCCGGTGGCACTGCTCTTCATCCTCGTGCTCGCCCTGATCAACTTCCGGGGGATCTCCGAGTCGATCAAGGTCAACATCGGCATGACGCTGGTCGAGCTGAGCGGCCTGCTCCTGATCCTTGGGATCGGGATCGTGACCCTGGTGAACGGCGATGGGGATCCCGGCCGTGCCTTCAGCTTCAAGGAAGACCGCAACCTCGTGTTTGCCGTCCTGGGCGGCGCGGCCGTCGGCTTCTACGCTCTCCTCGGGTTCGAGGACGCCGTCAACATGGCCGAGGAGACCCAGGACCCCGTCCGCGTCTTTCCCCGCGCGCTCCTCGGCGGCATGCTGATCGCCGGCGTCCTCTACCTGGCCATCGGCTTCATCGCCTCGACGGTCGTCGATCCGGCGACCCTGGCCGGGTCGAGTGGCCCCCTGCTTGAGGTGGTCGAGGCCAGCCCGGTGTCGATCCCGTCCCGGTTCTTCTCGGCCATCGCGCTGATCGCCATCGCCAACACGGCCCTGATCAACATGATCATGGCCTCCCGGGTCGTTTACGGGATGGCCCGTCAGGGCGTTATCCCCAGCGTCATGGGCACGACCCACAGCGCCCGCCGCACGCCCTGGGTGGCGATCATCTTCACCACCCTGATCGCCCTCGTCCTCGTGACCTACGGCAGCCTCGGGGATCTTGCCGACACGACCGTGGCGCTGCTCCTCCTGGTCTTCGCCATCGTCAACGTCTCCGTGCTCGTCCTGCGGCGCACCCCCGTCGCCCACCGCCACTTCGTCACCCCCGCGGTGCTCCCTGTCATTGGCGCGGTGACGTGTCTCATCCTGCTGGTCCAGTTGCTTCGGGATGACCTCCAGGACGACGGCAAAATCCTCTGGTTCGGCGGTGGGTTGCTGCTCGTCGGCCTGGTCCTCTGGGGCCTGAATATGCTCGCCCAGGATCGCCTGGAACCCAACCCCGGGAGAACCGCGCAGCGTCACGCCTAGGTCGCCCTGCCGGACCATCCTGCCAACGACCGCCCACTGGTAGGCGGGCGGCCAAGACAAACGCCAAGCGACCGTTTCGATCCCCGCCCTCCTCACTCGACACCTGCGGCCACCCAGATCCGGCCCGTGTCCGAGCGTGGAGGGCGGCACGGCGTATGCGTCGGATACCGCTCGCCAGCGGCCGAAGGCCGTGCGAGGGGTTGCTCCGATGCGCCTGCTGCGCCTCCTGCTGCTCATCTTTCTCGCGACCGCGCTCGCGCCGGTGTCGGCCGGTCGTTCCGTGCGCGCGTCAGAGCCGGCGGCGCCCCGCTTCGGCTATCCCATCGCTGAGTCCAGCCAACTGTCCGGTGCCGGCCTTATCGTCCGGCGCGGCTATGCCGTCGAGAAGACCCGGTATCCGCCGGGTGACCTCCACATGGGCGAAGACGAACCAGGTAACGGCGCTCCTCTTCCAGTGCACGGCCGATGGCCTGGACACGTTGGTCGTGGACTGATCCGGGATTGCCCAGCGTAGGAGACCAAGACTGATGAACCGCAACCCGACTCGCCGTGCTTTTCTCGTCGGAGCGACGGCCTCCCCGCTTCTGGCCCGGAACCGCCGTGTTCACGCCCAGCAGGACACGTCGGCGTTCGGGTTGCCTATCGGCTTCCCGGACCGCCTTCCCGGTGACGGCTTCATCGTTCGGCACGGCTACGCGACGGAGAACACCTGGTTCAACCCTGGTTGGTTCCATGCGGGTGAAGATTGGTATGCGACCAGCGGCGACACGGCGGGCGCGCTTATCTACGCCGTCGCGGACGGGGATGTCGTCTTCGCCGGGTGGGAGTATCCCGGCCTCGTCGTCATCGTCCGCCACGCCGACGACCTGTATTCAATGTACGGGCACCTGGACTATGCCCTGTCAGGCGAAGCGGGCGAACGGGTCAAACGTGGCGATGTCTTGGGGGCCGTCCTGGCACGGACCGACGGGCTCGCGCCCAGCCATCTTCACTTTGAAGCTCGGACCTTTCTGACGAAGACCGATGTCAACGGTGACGCCCCGCGCTACGGCGTCACCTGTGGCTTCCAGTGTCCGCCCGGTCCCGGCTATTGGCCTATCGACGCTCCGGAGCACCCATCGGAAGTCGGCTGGCGGAACCCTACGCACGTCATTGCCCGCCGCGCCTTCCCAAACGGGGAGACGCCAGACGAAGCGGAAGTCGTCGTCTCCGACGCGGCGACGGGCACCGCGGAACTTTGGTCCGCGCCCGACGGGGCGGATGGAGCCCGACAGATCGGAGATGTGGACTTGATAGTGGGCGACCGCTACCGCCTGCTGGCCGTCGATGCCGGGCGCGAAGTGACGACGGAGACCAGCGCGGAGGGTTATCGGCTCTGGTATCGGATCGCCCTGGCCGACAGCGAACGCGCCTGGGTCCGGGCCGCGGTCCCGTCAACCATCGAAACCGGGTCGGACGGGCGGCCATCGGCGGTCCGGTTCGACTTCCTCCCGGCGTTCCCCGTCTGAGCGCCTCGTCCGACGACGTTCAGGAGTACCGCGGCGGATGGTCCAGAACGGACGTCTTCACGACGTCAGGGTCAACGCCGTGAACCATCATCACGCCCCTGAGTGAGTCCAGAACGTCGTCGCCGTTCCCAAGCACGGCGACGACACCTTCAATCAGCGTCGCCAGATCGATCGTCACGC
>JADDPH010000100.1 GCA_016781925.1 Sphaerobacteraceae bacterium
GTGCTGGCGGCAGAACTTGGCGTCTCCTTTGACACTAACCGGCGAATTACCAGCCCTCCAACGCTGCGCGGTGGACGGATCGGCTCAAGTTGCCCCACAGATGCTCGCTCAATGCGGCTCCGATCCGAAATCTCGTCCCGCGGTTCTACTTGGCGGTCGCGTACCCGGCAAGCCCGTAGAGGACGATCCAGGTGGCCAACCGCTGGACGGACGGGACCGTCCCCCCGATCATCATCAGCGAGATCCCGCAGAGCTTCCCGCTCCGACCGGCGGCGAACGCCGTCTCCAAAATGTCGCTTGCTCCCACGCCGTAGGGATCGGGCCAGTCCCAATCCGGCGTTTCGCGACTGTCCAGCACGTCCAGGTCGACCGCCAGCCAGAGCTTGTCCGTCCCGGTCGACGCATGACGCACGGCTTCCTCAGCAAGCCGACGGTTGCCCAGCCCGCGCACCTCTGGGGCCATGATCGTCCGCATGCCGCGCTCTCGGAAGAACGCCATGTTGCGGCGAGGGTTATTCATTCCCCGCATGCCGATCTGGACGTGGTTGGTCGGGGACAGGTTGGGGATGCTCAGGTAGGCGACGCGAACCCAGTTGGAGGAGTTCGGCTCGTCGCCGTACTCGGGGGCCGTGTCGGTATGCCCGTCGAAGCTGATGACCCCGATCGAACCGTTGGTCCGCTTGGCGATGGCATTCGTCACGGCGTAGCTCGCTACTGGCGCATTGCCGCCGATCGTCACCGGCAGGCAATCGGCATCGAGAAGCGCGGTGACCGCCGTCTCAGTTGCTGCCATCGCGGCGATGGTGTCCCCGAACGGGAGGTTAATGTCCCCGTAGTCGACAATCGCCAGCGATTCGGCCGGATCGATATCGAGCTCGGAGATGTAGCTCCCCTCGTAGCCCAACCCCGCAATGCGAACTTTGCGCGGGGCGACGTCGTTCTCGTAGCCGATCAGCGGACTGACGAACGGGATGCCGACGATCGCCACATCGGCGGCCTGAAGATCCTGGGCTGACTGAGCCGGTCGCGCCCCCAGGAAGCAGGGCACCCCCTGACGGTTGAGCACCAGCTCCCTGTCCGTGATTCCCACGGTGACCTCGAAGCTCGGCACGGATTTGTCCTCCTCTGGCTGTCAGCGGATCCACAGCCTAATCTGCAAAACGCCAGCGGCCCCTAGAAGCGATGTCCACCGGCGGGGACGTGTCATCAGGACCATGGGTGTGGTGCTCCGAGAAGGTCCTGTGCCGACGGAGGCGTGGCCCGACGTCTCCGACGGAGTGGAGGCGCCATTTTATCTGACACCGAGTCAGAGAGCAGGCGTCGACGTGATCGTGATAAGGTGCGACCAACTTGTTGCGCCGACGTATCCAACAATTGCTCCCAATCACCTACGCGGAGCGTGGGCCCGCGTTGCAAAACAAGGTGCTCATACACCAGCCCTGCTATAGCTAATTGAGCCGCTGCATCCTCATCCCGTGGTTGCCGCCGTAATTTGATGGAGGGGGCGACGCCCATCCGGCCAGCAGATCCGGCGCCGGCTGGTAGACCTCAACGCCGATCGGACGGCACGTTGGCAGCGGATCGCCGGCATCCGGTCCCCAAAGCGGGACGGACAGGTCCCCACCGGGGCACGTAGAGATGGCGCACAGCAGGTCGATCTCGGCGAAGAACTCGAAGACGTCGCCCCGCTTCGCCGGACTCGCCTTCATGAAGTACCGGCCGTCCCCGGTGAGGCCAGTCACCTGGAAGATGTTGAGTACATCGTGGACGTCAAACTCGGTGAGGTGGTAGGGCAGAATCGCCCGGGTCAGATTGGAGTGGCAGTGGAAGTCGAACTCCTCACCAGTGAGGAGTTTGTTGACGTAGGGATCACAGCGGGCTCCCAGCAGGTCGTGGCAGCGGCCGCCATCCTCGTCAACGCCGTAGTCCACGGTGTCGTTGGTGATCGTCAGCATCGGCCGCAGGTACGGGAGGGTGGACCAGAGGCGGTTGTGGGTCGTGACGTGGGTGCTCTCGAGTTGCCTGGTCCGTGCCGCCCAGAAGCGCTCGCGGGGGTTGGCCAGATGCCAGGCGTTGAAGTCCACAACCTGGGGCCCTTCGACGGCCACGATTCGGCAGACTTGGCCGGCCAAGACCATCCAGGCCAGGCCCGAGCGGATCGGCACCACGAACTGCTCCGTCAAGGTTCGCCGGTCGGTCTCTTTCGCCAGGCGATCGTAGAACGCCTGGTCAATTGCCCGGGTTGCCTTCTCCGTCGGTAGATACGTCCAGAGCGTCGACGACATCAGTGGCCCTTTCTGGGTGCGTCTCGCGAGTCGAGTCGTGGATGACATCTCGCGAATCCGATTGAGCGCAGCTACTGGTCTATCGAGTTCCCTGGGTAGTCATTCAACCCCAACGCTTGCCTACCACTGCCTGTCGCCCTAGTGACATCGGCTCGGACGAATAATGGATCCGGTCAGCCCGCAACGTGCGGTGATTGTCGCAGCCGCTGTCCATGTCCTACTGATGCCGGTCTCCCATCGTGTCCCGGGAGAGAGCAGCGCCTCAGCATTTTGAGATCCCGGGGCCAGGCGAGGGCCGGGCCCACGAAGCCGCCCATACTCCCAATCATGCGGGAACGAGAGCACGAGTTTGTTTCACCCTTACGCCGATCTTGGGGTCTCGCGGACGCCCGGCCGCTCTCGCCCTGCTCCTCAGCCGTGGACGAGGTGGTTGGCCCATCTTACAATGGGCGACCCTGGCTCACTGGCCAACGAACCAGGGGTCGAGGAGGGAGCTAATCCGAGCAGACGAGGAGCCAGGAGGCATACCACATGACGGACCATGGACGGGATCAGGACCGTATCGAGGAGCAGGCCCGGAGGCGATCAGCGTTGCGGCGTTCCATGCTCTGGGACGTGGAGATGCTGACCAGGCGGGAACTACTGCGTCGCGGCGGGCGCGTTACCTTGGGGGTGGGTGCCGCGGGCGCTCTCTTCGCCTCGGGGTTCCAGATCGGCAGCGCACAGGAGGCAAGCCCCGCCGCAGGTGCCACCCAGCTCCCGCAGATCACCTCCATCCCTGAGACCCTGAAGGGTAGCGGCGAGGTGGTGGTTGTGTCCTACGGCGGGGCCTTCCAGGATGCCCAGCGCGAGGCCTACTTCAAGCCGTTCGAGCAGCTCTCCGGCATCAAGGTGATTGAAGCGGAGGGCCCGGATACGGCCAAGGTCAAGGCGATGGTCGACACCGGCAACGTCGGGTGGGACGTCGCCGAGTTCGATCGCTCGGACGTGATCAACCTGTCCGAGCTGGGCGACTACTGGGAAAAGATGGACTATTCCCTGTTCGACACCGCCAACATTGACAACGAGCGCCTCCACGAACTGGCGGTCGACATGCTTGCTTACTCTTGGATCCTCGCCTATCGAACGGACGTCTTCACCGAGGCTCCCCAGGGCTGGAAGGACTTCTGGGACACGGAGAAGTTCCCCGGCCCGCGGACGATGACCGCGGGGAGCGGCGGCCTCAGCCCGAACCTCGAGTTCGCCCTGATTGCTGACGGCGTGGCCCCCGGGGAGCTCTACCCGATCGACATCGACCGCGCGTTTGAGTCGCTCGATGGGATTCGGGAGAGCGTGGTCAAGTTCTGGGAGGCGGGTGCAGTGCCGGCCCAGATGTTGACTGACAGAGAGGCGGTTCTGGGGGTTGCGTGGAACGGCCGCATCGCGGCCGTTCAGGCTCAGGGTGCCCCGGTCGATATTCAATGGAACGAGGGCATGCTCACCACCGACACCTGGGCGGTACCGAAGGGCGCGAAGAACAAAGAGAACGCGATGAAGTTCGCCGCCTTCATCACACGGCCTGAACCTCAGGCGCGTCTCTCCATGCTGATTCCGTACGGTTTTGTCAACAAGGAGGCCGCGGAGCTGATTCCCCCCGATCGCCTCGCGATCCTGCCGACAGCGCCGGAGCTGCTGGGCAAGCAGTTCATCCGCGACGTCGAGTGGTGGTCTGAGAATAACGACGACGTCGCGGAGCGCTGGAACGAGTGGATCCTGGGGTAACGGCGGATATCGCACATCCGTCGCGACGCGAGCGCTGGGGCCATGGGAGGGGATGCCGCCCGGCATCCCCTCCCGTGGCGCGGCGAGGTGGGTGAGAGTCGATGGTCGTGGGGACGCGCGCGGCGGCGGCGCCGACGAACGCGACGGAGGGCGGATCCCGGACGGAGCCGACTGGCCGCCTGGGCGCGGTCGGCGCCCGGGTGGTGTTCGAGGACCTGGAGAAGCGCTACGGGGACGTGGCTGCGGTGGACGGGGTCTCGCTGGATGTCGCGGCCGGCGAGTTCCTGACGATGCTCGGGCCGTCGGGCTCGGGCAAGACGACCTCCTTGATGATGCTGGCCGGGTTCGAGATTCCGACTGCGGGCGAGATCTACGTTGATGATCGCCCGATCGCCGCGGTGCCACCCTATCGGCGCAACATTGGGATGGTCTTCCAGAACTACGCCCTCTTCCCCCACATGACCGTCGGCGAGAACATCGCCTTCCCGCTCAAGCTGCGCAAGGTGAAGAAGGCCGACATCCAGCGCCGCACCCGGGAGGTGCTGGAGCTGGTGGAGCTACCCGGTTACGAGGCGCGCTACCCCCGCCAGCTCTCCGGCGGCCAGCAGCAGCGGATCGCCCTCGCGCGGGCGCTTGTCTTCGACCCAAGGGTGTTGCTGATGGACGAACCCTTGGGCGCCCTGGACAAGCAGCTTCGCGAGAGTTTGCAGTTGGAGATCAAGCGCCTGCATGAACGGCTTGGGGTGACGATCGTCTACGTCACCCACGACCAGCAAGAGGCCTTGGTGATGTCTGACCGGATCGCGGTGATGAACCGCGGCCGGGTCGAGCAGGTGGGGCCGCCGGCGGAACTCTACGACGCCCCCCAAACCCGCTTCGTCGCCTCATTCATCGGGGAGTCCAACTTCCTCGACGGTCGCCTGGCCGGGATAGAGGGCGGGGTTGCCCAGGTCGAGGCTCCCGGGGTGGGGGTGCTCCGGGCGCGGCTCGGGGAGGGGCTGGCGTCTGGCACGGACGTGGCGGTCACGGTCCGGCCCGAGAAGATCGTCTTTGCCGAAGAGGGCGAGGGGAGCGACGGACTCAACCACGAGCGGAACGAGTTGGACGCGACGGTCGAGGACGTGGTCTTCGTCGGGGAGATGCACCGCTACGAAGTCCGCCTCACTGGCGGCCAGACGCTGATCCTGAAGCGGCAGAACCGGGCTGGCGTGCGCCGCTACGAGCGCGGTGATTCGGCCCGGGTGGCCTGGCACGTAGCGGACACGCGACTGGTCTGAGGCCGGCGGCGCTAAGACACCGAGCGGCATCCGCCGAACCCTTCGAGTTTCGCCGCCTCTGGTGCGGCCCGGCGCCCACCGCGAGAACCCTCCGCTCCCGTCGATTCTGTGGAGAAGGGGGAAAGGGGAGCAGTCATCGTGAGTGCCACGACCCACGCCTTCGCCCCGCGGCCCGGTGAGCGGGCAGCGCAGGCGGCCCGATTCGCCCGCCTGCGTCGTGGGGTGCAGCTGCGCTACGTGCTGTTGGCACTCCCGGCGGTGGCCTTCCTGGCTGTCTTCTACGGCTACCCGGTGGCCGCGATGCTGCTCCGGGCCTTCAACGATCCGGCGTGGGGCACGGAGAACTTCCGGCCGCTGACCACCCTCACCCGGGACATCGATGTCTTCGGGTTCTCCGTTCCCGGCAACGCCTACCTGCGGGTCTTCGGTATCACCCTCCAGATCGCGATCGTGACGACACTAGCAACCCTGCTGCTTGCTTACCCGGTCGCCTATGTGCTGGCGGCGATCCGTCCCTCCCGTGCCAACCTCCTGATGATCCTGGTCCTGATCCCGTTTTGGACGAGCATCCTGGTCCGCTCCTACGCTTGGATGGTGCTGCTGGGGCGGGAGGGCACAATCAACCGCGTGCTCATGGGACTTGGCATCCTGGACGAACCGGCCAAGCTGCTCAACACCCGGCTCGCCGTCTACGTCGGAATGATTCACATCCTGCTGCCCTTCATGATCCTGCCCCTTTACGCGGTGATGCGCGGCATCGACCGCAATCTGCTGCGGGCGGCCGAGAATTTGGGCGGTCGGCCGTGGGATGTCTTCCGGCGCGTCTTCCTCCCGCTGAGCTTGCCTGGCATCGGCGCCGGGTGCCTGCTGGTCTTTATCCTCGCGCTCGGCTTCTATATCACCCCGGCTCTGCTGGGCGGGCAGCGCGACGTGATGATCTCCGTGCTGATCGCCCAGCAGGTGACGCTGATCAAGTGGGGTTTTGCCTCGGCGCTGGCGCTGGTGCTGCTGCTGGTCGCGCTGGTGATCTATGTGGTCTTCAGCCGGATCCTCGGGGTGGAGCGGTTGTATGGGGGGACGCGGGCGTGAGCGCAACGGGCGAGGCGCGGCAGGGAGTCGGGGTGGGGGCATCACCGCGAGCGCGGGTGCGTCCGGCACGGGCGGCACGGCGGCGGGTCTCCCTCGGGCAGGGCCTGCTCTACGCGGTAACGGGACTGATCCTCTTCTACTTGGTCTTCCCCATCTTCGTGGTGATCCCCGTCTCCTTCAGTTCGGCCAAGTACCTCCAATTCCCGCCCCCTGGGTTCTCGCTCCAGTGGTACGAGAAGTACCTTACCCGCTCCGATTGGACCGGGGCGACGTGGCTGAGCGTCCAGGTGGCCGCGGGAACGGCCCTGCTCGCGACCCTGCTCGGCACTCTGGCAGCGCTCGCGCTGGTACGGGGCCGGTTCTGGGGTCGTGACCTGATCAACGCGTTCGTAGTCTCGCCGATGATTATCCCGTCGATTATCGTCGCGATCGGGATCTATTTCTTCTACGCCCGGATCCAGCTCATCGGCAGCCCGTTCGCTCTCGTGCTGGCCCACACCGCGCTCGCTGTGCCGTTCGTCGTCGTCAACGTTTCCGCCACCCTGGTCGGGTTCGACGAGCGGCTGGAGTACGCGGCGATGAACCTGGGGGCCAACCGGCGGCAGACGTTCCTCAAGGTCACCCTGCCGCTGATCCGGCCTGGCGTGCTGACTGGGGCGCTGTTCGCCTTCGTGACCTCTTTCGACGAGTTGATCGTGGCGCTCTTCATCAGCGGCACCGGGGCGGTGACGCTGCCCCGCAAGATGTGGGATGGGATCCGGCAGGAGATCGACCCGACCATCGCCGCCGTCTCGACGATCTTCATCGTGCTCTCGGTCCTGGTCCTCGTCTCCGCCGAACTGCTTCGCCAGCGCTCGGAGCGCCTGCGCACTGCCATCCCAACGCAGGTCGAATAACCCCCGCTAGTCTGTGCTCCAGCGGGCCACGCCCCGCCACTCCTCGTCGCGGTCGTTCGCTTGGCCGCCACTGAGAGACATGCCATGGCCGATGGGAGCGCACCCGCGCCGGACCGGCCCTCTTCCCTGGTCGCCCTGGTCGGGGCGGCCAACCAGGGCCATCGAGCATTGGCAGTAAGCCGTTCTATTGCATGTAGAGCTTGCGTCTAGATGCAACCAGTCGTAGTATCGCGCAACCTTTTGAGAAGGCCGCCTCGTTCAAAGTGGATCCGCGGCCAGTGTGCTATGCGGGCTCTCGCGGTGCCGTGGGAGGTGCGGCTGAAGTGAATTCTAGCCATCCCCGCTACTTGCGGAGGCGGAACGAGAAGATATGTGCAAGGCCCGTTGCCTCAGACACGGACACGCCCAACGTGGCAGCCCAAGTTGGGGAGCGGGAGACGAACAAGCTCGTTGGCTGACGGAGATGACAGACAGGAACCCACGGAGAGCGGGGCGAAGGCAGAAGGGTGCGTTGACCTGCCTGCTGCTTACCCCCGATCTGGTGTGGTCGGGCGATAGAGGGTCGAAGAAGGGGAGCCGAGATCGTGGGTGATCATGGGGACAATACCTCCAAGACACTGGGCGACATCTTCCCGGACCAGTACCACCATTACCTATGTGGCCCGGTGCCAGCCCCCCCATTCGAAAAGCCCGCGGAGCTGGAGCGCGTCTGGGGCTGCAACTGGGGTGCCTCGAGCGAAGTTGGACCGTTACGGATGGTCCTCATGAAGCGCCCTGGCGACGAACTGAGGGTGGTTCGGGCTGACTGCTGGGACGAGCGAGCACAGGCCCTCGTTGATCCGGAAGGCCGCTGGTACTGGCGGGACCGGATGCCGCCGGATATTGCTCTCCTCCAACAGCAGCACGATGGATTGGCGGCGGCGCTCCGAGCCGAGGGGGTTGAGGTCTGCTACGTCGAGGGAGCACCGCCCCACTTCCCGAAGTCGGTCTTTACGCGAGACCCGCTGCTCACCGTGCGCGGTGGCGCGATCATCGGTCGAATGGCGCCGGCCATGCGCCGCGGGGAAGAGCGCTTTGTCACCCAAGCGGTAGCGGCGCTCGGCATGCCGATCCTGCGCACCATCGTCGGAACCGGGATGGTCGAGGGAGGCAGCTTCGCCAAGGTGACGCCAAGGGTCGCCGTCTTTGGAACCTCGATCCGGTGCAATGACGAGGGGGCGCGTCAGCTGCAGGAGGCACTGGCGTGGCTCGGCATTGAGCTCATCGTCGTGCCGATGAGCGGTTGGTTCATCCACCTCGACGGCCATTTTGGCATGGTGGACGTGGACAAGGCCCTCGTCAATGCGCCCGGCCTGCCGCACTGGTTCCTGGACCGTCTAACCGATATGGGGATTGAGCCGATTTACTGTCACCCGGACGAGCGATGGGCGATCAACTCTCTCTGCGTGCGTCCTGGCAAGATCATCATGTGCGAAGGGTTCCCGTTCACGACGGAACGGCTCCAGCGGCGTGGCGTGGAAGTGGTGACTGTGCCCTACCAGGAGATCCTCAAGAACGGGGGCAGTGTCCACTGCTCCACGATGGAGCTGGTCCGCGACGACCCGTAACCTGCGGGTCGCTTCCGTGGACGGAGATGGAGGGCGGCTGCGCCGGATGAGACTGGCCGCCCCTCCCACCGTCTTTGCCGGTGAGGAGTCGCGTGCCTCCGTACCCAAGACGGTGTCGACAGCAGGTCCGGGAGGGCATCACCGGTCGGAAACCACGGAGCATGCCGGCGGGAATAAGGGTTCCGTGGAAGCCTCGTCTGACCCTCGGGGAGATGCAGGTATCAAGGAAGCCAAGCGAAGGAGAGCGTAGGTCATGACCCACGTCGATTCGGCGAAGCAGTCCGCGCTCGCCTGGCTCGATGAGCAGCGCCCTCGATTGTCCGACTTCAATAGCCAGATTTGGCGGTACGCCGAGCCGGCGTGGCGCGAGTACAGGTCGGCCCAGGCGTACTGCGAGTTGTTGCGGGAGGCGGGGTTCACGGTGGAAGCAGGATCGGGCGGAATGCCGACGGCGTTCGTGGCCACCTGGGGGAAGGGTGGTCCCGTCATCCGCGCCTATGCCGAGTATGACGCGGTACCGGGCAACTCCCAACAGGCGGTCCCCTACCAGGCACCCGGCGAGGGGCTTCACCCCTACGCAGCCGGGCATACCGACCCCCATTCCATGCTTGGCGTCGGCGCCCTCTCTGGTGTGCTTGCCGCTCAGGCGGCCATGGAACGACACGGCATTGCCGGCCAGCTCCGCTTCTTCGGTGAGCCGGCCGAGAAGGTCTGCGGCTCCAAGCCGGTGCACGCCGCCAAGGGATACTACGACGGCGTGGACGCCTTCGCCTACCACCCGCTCAACGCCAACACCACCGTCTGGGAGACCCACTGCGGCTCCTACTGGAGTGTGGTCTTCACCTTCGAGTGTGCCCATCCGGAGGAATGGTCCGCCAAGCAGCTCTCACCCAAGTCCCGCGACGACAGCGCGGCAAGTTCGCACGCGAGCGCCCGCTGTCCGGGCGCGATCGACGCGCTGTGCTTGATGTACACGATGACGAAGTACACGAAGGAGGCGATGTTTCCGCACACCGGCACGTGGACGCTCAACGAGTTCGTCCTCGCGGCCGGTGACGCCACGGCGGACAATCTGCCGCCCCGGATCAGCCAGATCCAGTACTCGTGGCGCTCGCCGTTACTCGACGTCCAGGAGCAGATCTACCGGGTCCTGGAGAACAACGCCAAGCAGGCGGCCGCGGCGACTGGATGCGAGGCCTGGGTGCAGTGGGTTACCAAGACCCGGGTCGGCCTGGCAAATAACGCCCTGGCAGACCTGACCTACCGCAACATGGAGCTGATTGGCCCGCCGGTTTATTCGGAGGATGCCCGCACCTTCGGCCGCGAGATCCAGAAGAACCTCGGCTTGAAGCCGATGGACGAACCGTTCCCGGATGTCTACAGCCGGTTGACGCCGCCGCAGGAGTTTGAGGCGGGGACCCGCAGCTTGCTGCCGTCCTGGCAGAAGAACTTCACGTCGGACGACTACGTGGAGTACACGTGGCACGCGCCGACCGTGCGGCTGTACACCGGCCG
>JADDPH010000046.1:0-251 GCA_016781925.1 Sphaerobacteraceae bacterium
TCACCGTGGCGCAGGTGTGCCGCAGCTGATGGGGGTGAATCGCCAGCCCAGTTTCCTTCTGGATGCGCTGGAAGAGGCTGTAGATGCCAAAGGAGGTCAGCCAGAAGAGCGGACCCCCCTCAGTGCCCCGCACCCGGAGCCAGGCGTCGATGAGGTCAGCCACGCCCGTCGAGAACGGAACCCGCCGTTCCTTGTTGCCCTTGCCCCGCACCTTGAGCAGCTGGTCGGGCAGGTCTACGTCCTCCAGCGTC
>JADDPH010000046.1:345-10131 GCA_016781925.1 Sphaerobacteraceae bacterium
GCTTGCAGGCAAAGAGGGTGTGCACCTGGGCTTCCGTCAGGACGGGAAACTCGGTCTCGGGCAGCTTGGGTAAGGCGATCTTCGGCGCCTTCTCCAGGATGCTTTCCTCCACCAGCCAGTGCCCCACGGCCCGCAAGTCGCGCAGACGGGCGTGGACGGAGTGCATCGAGCGCTGCGTGCTGCCGCGCCAGCCCCGGCTGGGGGTCTCCTGCAGCCAGAGACCGAACGCCCGCACCGCCTCGGCATTAAAGGAAGCGAGGGTCGCCGGTCGGTGAGTGGCGGTGAGAAATCGAGCGAAGTCTTTGAAGGTCGAGGCGTAGCGCTGAATGGTCTTGGGCGAGTGGTTGCGGGCGCGTTGGCCGGCGGCAAAGCGCGCGGCGATCGTATCGAGCGGGGTCGTGTCCATCGGCGTCCTCCGCTGGGCGAGCGAGAGTCGATGGATCGAGTGTGTCACGGCGCACCTCCGGCGTGATCGGTCTGCCGGACCTTTCGGGACATTCTGCCCCGCCAAGGTCTGGCATTCTGCCTACGGGCCGCTAGGCTTTCTGCCTAACGGGGACGTGGGCAGACACGCCAAAGGCGCTTGAGGACTTTCTGCCTGGAGGCAACCGGGGGAATGCGGGGGGTTGGAGGAGCAGGAGCGGGTGATGGGACTCGAACCCACGACATTCTGCTTGGGAAGCAGACACTCTACCAACTGAGTTACACCCGCGTAGCGTTGTGGCGGGAGTATAGCAGCACGTTCCCTTCTCGTCTAGCACGATCATTGCCTAATAGCCTTGTGCATATGGGCGTCGTAGCTCATTGTCCTACACGAGAATGTGGCTAAGATTGCGGACGCGCTGTGTTATGGTTGATCGGTGCTCGTAACGAATCCTGTAGGATCGACCGGACCGACCAGCGGCGACGGTAACAGGGTCGGGGGTCCACGTTGGCATGGTGAACGATCGTGCGCCGCTTAGGTCCATCTGACGCTCCCAATCGATCGGGACGATCCTTGCGGTCGACCTGGCGCCGCCGACTACGAAGGATCGACGGGGCGCAGATCGCGTTCTCGATCCTCGCGGGGCTCGTGGTCTGTTCCCTTGTCGCGGGGGCGCTCGGCACGGCCGTCTTCGACCAGCAGGGCGGGGCGGGGGACGCCGACCCGCTCGAGTATCAGGAGCCGAGCACCGAGCTGGAGGATTCCTTACGGGCGACCGTCGCGGCGAATCCTGAGAACGTTGAGGCGACGGCCCTCCTAGCGAATCTCCTCGCCAATACGGGGAAGGTGACGGAAGCGATTCCGCTCTACGAGCGTCTCCTGGCAGCGAACCCGGACGATACCGGGCGGCGTCTCGAGTTCGCCCGGGTGCTTGCCGATGGTGAGAAGCAAGCGGACGCTGACCTCCAGTTCGGCAAGGTCCTTTCCGCCGAACCCGGCAACGTCGAGGCCCTGTTCTACCGGGCTCAGCTGCACCGGACGTGGAATCCTCCGCGTCTCGCGGAGGCAGCGGCCGGGTATCGACAGGTGATCGAGCTGGGGCCAGACCAGTACCTGGCTGAGCGAGCGGCCGAGGAGTTAGCCGCGATGGGCTTCGCCACGCCGGAGGCGGGAGCGACACCGCCCGCGACGCCGCCAATGGAGGGAACACCGTGACGGTCCTAGTTCAGGAGAACGACCCGACGACTGCTGTGCTGCCGTCCCAACTGATGGACCTGCTGGTCTGCCCGGTCGATAAGCAGGACCTCCGCTTACACGGCCATGAGCTCGTCTGCACGTCCTGCGGGCGGCACTATCCGATTGAAGACGGCATCCCCAACATGCTCGTCGAGGACGCCGGATAACGAACGGCTGTTCGACCCGGCGCGTATACTGCCCCTATGTCCGACGTTCCGACGATCCGCCGCCCAACTGAACCACGCGAGGAGGGGTCCTCGCGCCTGCTGACACCTGCCCAGCGCGGTGAGGATGCGCCGCTTGAGCGCAGCCTTCGTCCGCGCCGTCTCGCCGAGTACATCGGTCAGGACCGGGTCAAGGCGAGCTTAGCCGTCTTCATCGAAGCGGCGCAGAAGCGCGGGGAGCCGCTCGATCACATCCTCCTCTACGGGCCGCCGGGTCTGGGCAAGACCACCCTCTCGTCGATCATCGCGGCGGAGATGGGGGTGAGCCTCCGGATCACATCGGGTCCAGCTATCGAGCGGCAGGGAGATCTCGTCTCTATCCTGACGAATCTGAAGGCCGGTGATGTCCTCTTCATCGACGAGATTCACCGGCTGAACCGGGTGGTCGAAGAGGTGCTCTACCCGGCGATGGAGGACTACGCGGTCGACATCGTGATCGGCAAGGGGCCGGCCGCTCGGACCATGCGGATCAATCTGCCCAAGTTCACGCTAGTCGGCGCCACGACCCGCCTCGCCCTCCTGACGGGGCCGCTACGGGATCGTTTCGGGGCGGTGCTGCGTCTTGACTTCTACGACGCTGACGCGATGCTCGAGATCATCACCCGGTCGGCGGCGATCCTCGGTGTGCCGATCGATGAGCCGGGCGCGCAGGCGGTGGCCATGCGGTCGCGCGGGACGCCCCGGGTGGCTAACCGGCTGCTAAAACGGGTGCGTGACTTCGCCCAGGTGCATGGGAACGGCGCGATCGATGAAACGGTGGCGGCCGAAGCCCTGACGATGCTCGAGATCGACGAGCTTGGCCTGGATGACATCGACCGGCGAATCCTGCTCTCCATCGTGGAGAAGTTCGGTGGCGGACCGGTGGGCGTTGAGACCCTCGCCGCGGCGACGAGCGAGGAGACCGACACCATCATGGATGTCTATGAGCCGTACCTCATCCAGCTCGGTTTTCTCCAGCGCACGCCCCGTGGTCGAGTCGCCACCCGGCGCGCCTACGAGCACCTCGGCTTCGCAGTGCCGGCATCGCTCGACACGCAGCAGCGATCCTTCCTAGACGAGCCGTGACCGACGCGCGGCCCCCCTCAGCAGACCTCCGCATCGCGGACTTCGACTATGACCTGCCCTCGTCGCTTATCGCCCAGACGCCGCTTGAGCCGAGGGATGCCTCCCGCCTGATGGTCGTCGAGCGGTCCACCGGTCGCTGGCACCATGCCGCGCTGCGTGATCTGCCGAGATGGCTGCAACCCGGAGATCTCCTCGTCGCCAACAACAGTCGAGTTCTCCCTGCCCGGCTCCAGGCAACGCGGCCTGACACCGGTGGGAAGGTGGAGTTGCTGTTGCTGTCCCGGATCGGCGATGGGCGGTGGACGGCTCTGGCGAAGCCAAGCCGTCGGCTGCGGCCCGGGAGCCGTCTGGTTCTTCACCGTCTCGACAACTCCCAGCCAGCCGCCGGTCTGGCAGTGACGGGGATTGGTGATGCCGGGCAAGTTGAGATTTGCTTCGATGATGGCGACAGGGTACCGCTGGAGAAGTTTGGGACAGTTCCTCTTCCACCGTATATCCGGACGCCGCTCGCCGACCCTGAGCGATATCAAACCCTGTATGCCACGGTGCCGGGATCGGCGGCCGCGCCGACCGCGGGTCTCCATGTAACGCCAGCGCTTCGGGAGGGCTTGCGGGCGCGAGGCGTCGGTTGGGCAGAAGTCACGCTGCACGTGGGGCTAGACACCTTTCGCCCCGTCACGGCGGAGACCGTGGGTGAACATGTCATCCACAAAGAGTGGTGTGAGGTGCCCGAGGTGACGGCGCGAGCCATTGCCGCGACCAGAGCCAGGGGAGGCCGGGTGATTGCCCTTGGGACGACATCGGCTCGGACCTTGGAGACGATGGGCGTCGCTGGAAATCTCAACCACGGCGACGGTTTTGGAGGGTGGACCGATCTGTTTATCGTTCCCGGTCACCGGTGGCAGATTGTAGATGGGCTCCTAACCAACTTCCATCTGCCCCGCTCGTCGTTGCTCCTGCTCGTCAGTGCGTTGATTGACTGGCCGCAACTGCGCGCCGCGTACGAGGAGGCTATCACGCAGGAGTACCGGTTTTTCTCGTTCGGAGACGCGATGTTGATCGTCTAGTTGGCGCGTGGAGCGGATGTCCCTCTAGCATGGGGCGCATGGCGGGCCGGCGGACGGCCTGCAGAGCGCAAGGACGAAGGGTGCCGATTTCGCGGGACGAAGCCTGGTCGTTGGTCACGGAGTTTGTCGAGAATGAAAGCCTGCGGCGCCACTGCCTTGCCGTCGAGACGGCGATGCGGGCGTACGCGCGCATGTATGGGGAATCGGAGGAGGATTGGGGCCTCGTCGGCCTGGTTCATGACTACGATTACGAGATCCATCCCACTGCTGATGAGCACCCCGAGGCGGGCGTCCCCCTATTGCGGGACCGAGGCTACCCCGAGTGGGTGATCCGGGCCATCTTGAGCCACGCTGAGTATCTCGACGTGCCACGAGAGACGCTTCTGGAGAAGACCCTCTACGCGGTGGATGAGCTGTCCGGCTTCGTGAGCGCTGTGGCGCTGGTGCGTCCGTCGCGGGCCGTCGCCGAGGTTACCCCGCAAGCCGTCCGGAAAAAGATGAAGGATAAGGCGTTCGCCCGCGCTGTTGACCGGGAAACCATGGTGCGCGCGGCGGAGGAACTGGGCGTGGATTTCGACGAACATGTGGCGTTTGTGGTGGAGGCGTTGGCTGGCAACGCCGCCGCATTAGGACTGGCGGGAAAGGGTGACGATGCGGTCTAGGCAGTGGAGCGTTGTAGCCCTGGTCGGCATGCTTGTCCTCGCAGGATGTGGGCAATCGAGCAACACGGATACCGTGGGCGCTGACCTGCAAACACCGCTTGCTACGGAGATGGCGGCGCCCTTCGCGGCAAGCCCGACCGTACCGGGCTCCCCGGTGGCCGGGGATTCCTCTGCGGCGAGCGCCTGCTGGACCGAGGAGCAGCGTGCACCGGCTGGAGAGGCACCGGCGGACAAGCTGTGGACTGCCATGCCGGCCATGACCGTTGATCCGGCTCGGACATACCGGGGGACGATCCAGACGAGCAAGGGCGCGTTTGAGGTTGAGCTGTTTCCCCAAGAGGCGCCGCTCGCGGTGAACAACTTTGTCTGCCTTGCCCGGGCCGGGTACTTCGACAACACCGTGTTCCACCGGGTGGTGCCAGGGTTCGTGATCCAGGGCGGTGACCCGACCGCCTCGGGACGTGGAGGGCCTGGGTACCGGTTCCCGGACGAGCCGATTAGCCGTGACTACGTCACGGGCAGTCTCGCCATGGCCAACGCCGGCCCGAATACGAACGGCAGCCAGTTCTTCGTGGTGCTGGAGGGCGGAGCGACGAAGCTCCAAAAGCTCTACACCCTTTTCGGTCAGGTGACCCAGGGCCTGGAGGTGGTCGAGGCGATCGGCCAGACCGATCCGAGCGTGGAACCCGTCACTCTGCAATCGGTCACGATCTCCGAGGGGTGACGGTCACCCTGAGCTAGCCAGGCAGACTGTGTGATACCTGCCCTGCGGGCATGGCATGTGCAACCGGCAAGTCCCGAGGCAACGAATTGGATGCCGTTCGCGCTGATGACGCGCGGCGGTGCTACGGGAGGACCAGCGTGACCCATCGACAGCAGTGGACCCAGCCGTTCGACATGGCGCTGGAACAAGGAAAGCGCTATACGGCCACCCTGGCGACGAACAAGGGGACGATTCAGGTCGAGTTTTTCCCGGAGGACGCCCCAGCGACGGTCAACAACTTCGTCTCGCTCGCCCGGGAGGGCTACTATGACGGCACCCCTTTCCATCGGATCGTGAAGGGGTTTGTGATCCAAGGCGGTGACCCGACGGGAACGGGAACCGGTGGTCCGGGCTTCCAGTTCGCCGACGAGCCGGTTTCCCGCGACTACGAGAAGGGCATTCTGGCCATGGCGAACGCGGGGCCGAATACCAACGGGAGCCAGTTCTTTATCGTGCTGGGTGACTTGCGCGGCAGCCTGCCGAAGAACTACACCATCTTCGGGAGGGTGACAGAGGGGATGGACGTGGTCGATGCGATTGCGGCGACCCCAACCCGCCGCGGCCGGAGTGGGGAGAATTCGATCCCGACCGAGGATGTCACCCTGGAACGGGTCACGATCTCGGAGGAGTAGGAGACTTCCCAAGTCCTTCCCTGGCACTCCGGCAGGCGGGTGTTGATTGAGCTTCGGCTTGACCGGACGAGGGGGGGGCGAGCAGCCGCCCCCTCGTCCGGTTCGTTGCTACCTCATCAGGGAGTCGCGCACAGTTTAATCCGCAGGGATCGGCAGATTGCTTCCGCATCTCGTATTGCAACGTGAAACTGGCTGCGGTGCTCGATCCCACTCGTTGTTGCATGGCGCGCCGCACCGTTGATTCCGGCTCCGGTGGTACTCATGCAGCGGCGGCAAGGTCGTGGCAGATCTCCTCGTATTCGGCAAGGAGTTCGAGCCAAAACTGCTCCCAAGCCCGCACATCGCTGCCGTCGACGAGCGCCTGCTCGATTCGGCGGTATCCATCCTCCAGACGCTGCTCGAGCATCTGGCAGCGAGCGGCCGTCGGAACGAATCCGCCACCCGTGATTCCACCGGGCCTGTCCATCGTCGTTCGGGTCATACCGCTCCTCCAGAATCCCGCGCCAGCACCCGGCTCTGACACCGATGCGGTCGTGGGCTACATGATCGAGGTCACGCCCGCCCTTACGATGCCAGGTCAGACGTGCCACGGCGAGCCTGTAGCAGCTCGATGAACGCGGAGGCGTCCCGTCGGCCGAGATTGGCAACGGGGCTGCCGTAGGTGCGCTCCGCCTCCTGGTCGAGGCCCTGATCATCCAGACCGGCTTCCCGCCCAATAGCTTGGATGAACTTAAGCTGTCGCGGAGTGGCCGGCTGATTCATGCTCGCGATCCGCCGCTCGGATTCGCCGGCAGCAGCCACGCGCCGTCCGCGGGTCGACGCGAAGTCGATCGGGGAGTCGACCACCCGACCAGCGGCCGCGCCGAAGTCGAAATCAGGGCAGAACTGGGTCCCGAAACCGAGCGCGGCCAGGGCACGGCCAATCGCCTTGGTTTCGGCCTTTTCAATGTAATCCCGGAAGTCGTCAGGGCCTTCGGTGCCCCAACCCGTCGCCGAGCCGCCGCCCGGGATGCTGACCCGGGCCCGGAAGACGGCAAGTTGGTCGACGTGATTGACGAGATCGGTCTCCACTACCGCATCGGGGTGAACCGAACGTAGCCAGACCAGCCGCCATTTCACTTCCAGGTAGTCCGATCCGCTCACCTTGGTCAGGTGCCTGCCGGGATCGAAGCTTGTCTGCTCGCTCATGGTGTTCCTCCTGCGGGACGGATTAGAACTTATGTTCTAATGACGAAGTGTAATGGATTCACGCGCGCGTGTCAACGAGGCACTAAAGCACCCGATCAGAACGGCACGGGTTCGTCATGGATCCAGCGGGGATACAAAAACACCCGCTCTACGCACTCAGACTGGCAGGCCAGGGGACGAGAATCGGCCCAGATGCGCACCTTCATGGAGTTCAGGGTGCGGGAGCCGTATGCTATAATCCGCCAAATGAACGTGTACGGACACTTCCATGAAAGGGTTTCCCGGTGAAGGTCTCCTGTCTCCAGGACAATCTGCAGCGGGCCCTCGCGCAAGTCTCTCGCGCGGTCGCCTCCAAGACGGCGCTTCCCGTCTTGAGCAACGTGTTGCTGGCGACAGACGAGGGTCGCTTGCGGATCGCGGCCACCAACCTCGAGATCGGTATCACGACCTGGATCGGCGCGTCCGTCGACGAGGAAGGCAAGGTCACGGTCGACGCGCGCCTCCTCAATGAGTTTGTGAACACCTTGCCGAACGCCCCGGTTCAGCTCGCCGTGGAGTCGCCCAGGATGACGCTGTCGGTGCAGAGTGGGCGGGACAAGGCGGGGATAAACGGCATCGACGCGGAAGATTTTCCGGTCATCCCCCGGCTCGATGGCGATGCGTTTGTCGCGGAAGTGGATCCTCAGGTCCTGCGGGAGATGATCAGCCAAGTCGAGTTTGCCGCGGCAACCGACGAGAGCCGTCCCGTGCTGGCAGGAGTGCTCGCCCGGTTTGAGGGGTCGACCCTTGTCCTTGCCGCGGCCGATGGCTTCCGGCTCGCGGTTCGCGAAGGGGAACTAGCCAGTCCGGTGCCGGAGCGGCTCGACATCATCCTGCCGGGGAGGGCGCTCCGGGAGTTGGCCCGGATCATCGGCGACCAGACGGAACCGGTGCGCCTCGCGATCACGGCGAGTAAGAGCCAGCTGCTGGTACGCGTCGGGGAGACTGAATTTCTTTCCCGCCTGATCGAGGGCACCTTTCCCGACTTCCGGCAGATCATTCCCCGTGAGTTCAACACCCGGTTGGAAATGAGCCGTGATGCGTTCCAAAACGCCGTGCGCCGGGCGAGCTACTTCGCGCGAGACAACAACGACGTTGTCCGCCTGACGATTCACCCAGGCGAAGAGGAGTTCATGCCGGGAAGCGTCGAGGTCTCGGCGACCGCAGCCGAGCGCGGGAGCAGCCAGAGCTTCGTCGACGCCAGTGTGACGGGGCCGGAAACGCAGATCGCCTTTAATGCGCGCTATCTCGCCGACGTGCTGGGCGTGCTGAAGAACGGCAAGGTGATGATCGGCATGAACGGGGCGAACCAGGCCGGCGTCGTGCGATCCGCCGAGGCGGAAGACTACACCCATGTGATTATGCCGATGGTCATCGGGGCTCAGTAGGGGCGACTGAGGCCGGATCATGTTCCTGCGTCATCTCGAGCTGGAGGAGTTCCGGTCCTACCGTCGCCTGCGTCTCGACCTGGACCCACGCGGCCTCCGGCTGTCTGGGTCCAACGGCAGTGGGAAGTCGACGCTGCTGGAGGCTATTGCGCTGCTGGCGACAATGCGATCGCCACGCAGCGCGGCCGACCGGGAGATCCTGAACTGGGAGAGCGGGAGGGACCTGAGCGTGCCGCCCTTCGCCCGCTGCGTCGGCATCGCACGTCGCACGGATGGTGACGTTCAGATCGAGTTGGCGCTTCAGAGCGATCCACAGCGGCCGGGACAGGTGCGCAAGCAGATCAAACTCGCCGGCCGGTCAGTCCGAGCTATGGACGCGGTGGGCATCCTGAAGGCCGTCCTATTTGCACCAGATGACCTTGCCCTTGTATCTGGGCCTCCCGCAGGCCGCCGGCGCTACTTCGACCTCACGCTCTCTCAACTGGACGGCCGGTACCTGCGCTCGTTGTCTCGCTACAACCGGATCCTGGTGCAGCGCAATAGCCTGCTCCGGTCGTTGGCAAAGGAACGCCTCGACCTCCGTGCCGCGGACGCGCAACTGGCTTTCTGGGACGAGGAGCTCGTGGCTTTCGGAGCCCACCTCGTGGCCTTGCGGTTCCGCGTGCTGCGCCGGCTCGGCGAACTCGCCACTGGCCGGTTCCGCTGGCTGTCCGGCGAGACGGACCTTCGGTTTGCCTATCGAAGCAATCTCGCCAGCGAAGCGTGGCCCGTGGAAGATGTAGGACGAAGGGACCTGTCGACGTTGCAGGCGATCGTCTCCCGGGGCTACGAGGCGCAATTGCGCGAGGCGCGGCGGGAGGAGCTTCGGCGAGGGACGAGCCTCGTCGGGCCGCACCGCGACGACGCCGACTTCGCGATGGGGGGTGTCGATCTCGCCGCCTATGGGTCGCGCGGTCAGCAGCGTCTCGCCGTTGTCGCCTTAAAGCTGGCTGAGGCTGATCTGATGCGAGAGCAGGCGGGGGATGGTCCGGTCCTGCTCCTGGACGACGTGCTGTCGGAATTGGACGAACGGCACCGGGGTCTGCTGGTGGAAGCAGT
>JADDPH010000104.1 GCA_016781925.1 Sphaerobacteraceae bacterium
TAACGGCGCGCGAGGCAACAGTCGCCGACCAGTTTGTGGTGGTCAACCGCTTGTGATGCACAGGCCAGAACGGAGTCCGTCGGCGTGATACCGCGCCTGAGATACAGTATTCTTTCAGGAAGCGACGCGGGCGGCCGCACGCTGCCGCTGTTCACTGGTGCGTCGTGCCGACTCTGGCTGGGAGGCCCCCATTAGTACCACGCTGGCGTTGCTCGCGGTCATCTTGTTGGTGCTCGCGAACGGATTCTTCGTTGCCTGTGAGTTCTCCCTCGTTTCGGTCCGTCGCACCCGGGTCCAGCAGCTTGCCGGGGAGGGAAGCCGCCGCGCGCGAAGCGTGCTGGACCGCCTCGATCACCTCGACACCTACATCGCCGCTACGCAGCTCGGCATCACCATGGCCAGCATCGCGCTGGGCTTTATCGGTAAACCGGCCCTGGTCCGTCTCGTCGAGCCGGTTATCGAACATATGACGTTCATCCCTGCGGAATGGCGGACAACAGCGTCGCACACGGTGGCCTTTGTCTTTGCCTACTCGTTGATCACCGTACTCCACATCGTGCTGGGTGAGCTGGCGCCGAAGAGCCTCGCCCTGCAACGGCCGGAAGCGACCTCGCTCTGGGTCGCGCAGCCGATCCACTGGTTCCTGATTATCTTCCGGCCGGTCATCAACCTGCTGAATGGTGTGGGCAACGCTGTGGTTCGTCTCTTCGGGATCGATCCGGCCGCTGGGCACATGCTGGTCCAGTCGGCGGAGGAGCTGAGGCTCTCGATCGATGCCAGCCGTGAGGCCGGGCTCGTCCAACAGTCGGCCCACGACTTGGTCGATCGGGCCTTCACGTTCACGAATCTGGATGTCGGGCAGGTGATGGTTCCCCGGACCGAGGTGAGCGCGATTCCGGTGGATGCGACGCTGTACGACATCCTGCGCTTGTCCGCCGAAAGCTCCTATACCCGCTTTCCCGTCTACGAGCAGGACAACGATCACATCGTCGGCATCATCAACGTCAAACGCCTCCTGCCACTCATCTACGACGCGCCGGCGCTCGGCAGTAACGGCAACGGCACCGGAAGACTCCCTGCCTTCAGCGTGCGTGACTACATGACTGAACCGTTCGCGGTCCCGGCGACGGTCCCAGCCACCGATGTGTTGACCCGACTGCGGGAGGCCCGGACGCAGATCGCCGTCGTGATCGACGAGTACGGTGGTACCGCCGGCATCGTCACGCTTGAGGACCTGGTCGAAAGCCTGGTGGGTGAGATCCAGGACGAGGGTGAGGTCGACGATCCGGAGCCGACCGTGGAACCCGACGGCAGCCTGCTCTTGGATGGCCTGACCACGCTGGTCGAGGCACGGGAGTACCTCAGCCTGGGGTTGGACCAGGAGGAGTTCGACGTCGATACCGTCGGCGGCTACGTCTTTAGCGCCCTCGGCCGTCCTGCAGAGGTCGGGGACGAGATCACTGCCCCCACCGGTGAGCGTCTCCGGGTCGAGGAACTGGACGGCCTACGGGTGGCACGGGTGCGGGTCCTCCCGCGGCCGGGGGAGGACGTTGTCCTCACGCAGATTCCTAGCGCAATGGGCGGCGACAGCAGTTCGTAAGGCGTGCTACAGGAACTCGGTAGGGCCAGAGCGGGCGCTTGGCGGCAGCGTTCCCCTTTTGAGTGCGCGGCGCATCACGCGGGAGGAGGAGCCGGCTGGGCGATCGGGGCCGAAACTCTTCTCAAAGGTTGACGCGGCTGGTGGGGCGAGCGCGGGTGGCCTCGCCTCGTCTGAGTGCCATGCGACCGACCCCTCCATGAGAAAGCCGACGGGGCGGTCGGACGTTCCAACGGCGGCGCATGCCATCTTGGGCTTGTTGGAGATGGACGAGGGCTCGAGCCACGGGTATGACTTGGCGCGCCACTTCGGAGACAGCCAGCCCCTGGCCCAGGTGATCCATCTAGAGCCGGCGATGCTCTATCACCACCTCAAGCGCCTTGCCCGAGCCGGCTGGGCCACGGCGACCGTCGAGCCGCAAGGAACCCGACCGGCCCGCCAGGTGTACCAGATCACCACGACAGGACGGGCCGAGCTGCGTCGCTGGTTGAGCGAGCCTGTGGCACATACGCGGGAGATCCGCCTGGAGTTCCTGGTCAAGCTCTACCTGGCCGAGCGCCTGGACCCGGACCTGGCCGCCCGTCTCCTTGCCGACCAGTTCGATACCTGCCGCCGCCTGGAGGCGTCTCTCGTCAGCCAACTTGCCGCCCTCACTCCAGCCGACGCCGATTCATCTGACCGCGTCTTCGTCCGCCGGGTGCTGGAGTTGCGCCTCGCGCAAACCCGAGCTGCCGTCCGATGGCTGGCACGCGTGGGAGTATGAGGCGGAGCACGATCCTGTCGGACGACCATTCTGGAGCACGGCCCTTCATCTTCCCTCTCAAATCCGCGGCCTGCTAGGAGCGACAGACGCAAGGCTCCAGGCCCTCACTGGCTGACCGGTGCCCCAATGAAGGCGCCATCGCCATCGAGATCGAGCGGGCCGTGGAGGCCCGCTGTGGGATCTGGACAGGGAGTGGTGCCGGCTCCCGGGACAGCGAACCGGACATGGCGCTGCATGGCTTGACACCGCATCGCGGGCGACCTACGCTGCCCGCCACTCTAGTCAATCATTGACTATCATAGCGGGAGCGGCCCGTGCGGTGACGGAGGCAAGGCGTGGACCGAATGCGTGGATGGTGGGTCCTTCTCCTCATGTCTGCGTTGCCGGCAGCCCTTGGGTTACCCGGAGCCACGGTATCGGCCACCATCGGAGTGGTGCGGGCGCAAGCATCCGATGTCCGCTGCGAGACCACGGCAACACCCCTCACGTCCAGCACGCCTGACGCGGGCGCCCCGACCAACGTTTCTCCCTCCTCGCCGGTGTCGATTCCGGCCGGGGGTGGCCGCCTGACAGTGTTTGCTGCCGCGTCGCTCACCGATGCCTTCAACCAGATGGGGAAGGACCTGGAAGCCGCGCATCCAGGATTGACGGTGGAGTTCAACTTCGCCGGCTCGCAGGCGCTTGTTACCCAGTTGCGTGAAGGCGCGACCGCCGATGTCTTCGCCTCCGCGGGCCAGGAGCCCATGGACGTGGCCATCGCTGCCGGTGTCGTGGAGGGGGAGCCGATTCGCTTCACCCAGAACCGGCTGGTGATCGTCGTGCCCCGTGACAACCCCGGCGACGTCCAAACCGCCGCGGACCTCGGCGCACCAGGGTTGAGGTTGGTTCTGGCCGCTCCGGATGTCCCCGTCGGGCGATACGCCTGGGATGCCCTCTGCGCGATGGGTGAGGACGCTGCCACCTACGGAGCGGAGTTCGTCGGGGGGGTGGTCGCCAACGTCGCCTCGGAGGAGAACAATGTCAAGGCGGTGCTCGCGAAGGTCCGGCTTGGTGAGGCCGATGCCGGGATCGTGTACGCGACGGACGTGACACCCGACGTCGCCGCAGCGGTGACGGTGGTGGAGATTCCCCCAACGGTGAACGTGATCGCGGCGTACCCGGTTGCTCCGGTGCGAGGCGGCACGCCTGAGCTGGCTCAGGCGTTCATCGCCTACCTCCTCGGACCCGAGGGGCAGGCGACCCTCCAAGCGTTCGGCTTTGCGTCGATCCCGTAGGTTGGAACTCCCGCAAAGGTGCGGTTGCGGTGGACGAGGGAGTGGGTGGACGGGCGAGAAGTGCGGGCGCAGCCTGGGCATGAGGTGGTGAACCCGGTTCGCCCCGTCCCTCCCATCACCAGCGGTATCGAGCGCCCCCGCCGCAACCCAGTGCCCCGGCGGGGAGATCTCGGACGCCGTGCCGCCACGACGGCTGCCGCGCTTGCCGCTGCTGCGTTAGTGCTGTTCCTTCTCGTCCCGCTGGGCGCGTTGCTGGCGCGCTCGGTAGGGGATCGGGACGCGTTCACACCGGAGACCGCAGCAACGCTGCGACGGGCGCTGACGCTCACGTTGGGAACCTCTGCGGTTGCCCTCGGGGCCGTGCTCGCGTTCGGCACCCCGCTGGCGTACCTGCTCGCTCGTCGACGTTTTCCAGGGGCGACCTTGGTCGACGCGCTTATCGACGTGCCGATGGTGCTCCCTCCGGCTGTCGCGGGCCTGGCCCTGTTGATGGCGTTCGGTCGTCGCGGAGTGGTGGGGGAGCCACTGGCGGCGGCGGGGATCACGGTCGGGTTTACCACCGCGGCCGTGGTGCTGGCCCAGGTCTTCGTCGCCGTGCCCTTCTACGTTCGAGCCGCCCGGGCCGGGTTCGCCCGGGTCGACCGGGTGCTGGAGGAGGCTGCCGCCGATCTCGGTGCCTCACCGTCGCGCGTCTTTCGCACGGTCACCGTGCCATTGGCCCGCCCCAGCCTGGTTGCCGGAGCGGTCTTGGCCTGGGCGCGGGCGGTCGGGGAGTTCGGGGCCACGATCCTCTTTGCCGGCAATTATCCCGGCCGCACCCAGACGATGCCGCTGGCTGTCTACGGACGGTTCGAGGCTGGAGATTTGCCAAGCGCGCTCCTCCTCGCCGCCGTGCTGCTCGGCGCGTCGCTGCTGGTCCTGCTCGGCGTTCGTCTCGTGGGTGAGCGTGGACAGGAGGGGATCTGGCGGTAGCGCGCCGTCTTCCTCCCAGCCAGAAGCCCACGCATCGCTCCTCGATGGTCCAGCGGGAGCGTGGGATCGGAGGGTCGAGAGCAACGGTGCGCTATACTCGCCCGTCGGGAAGGGGCCCGATCGAGACGGGCTCGGAAACCGGCGAGGGAAGCGGTACGGACGGCATCGGAATGGAGCCTGAGACAGCGTCTCTGCATGCGGAGGCGCCCGAGACCCGGCTCAATGCCTGGCTCGCCACCGCCCCGCGCTTCACGCTCGCAGCGGCGGAGTCATGCACCGGCGGCGAAGTAGCCCACCGGATCACGGCCGTTGCCGGCAGCTCCGCCTACTTCCTGGGCAGCATCGTGGCCTATGCGAACGACGCCAAGGCGACCCTACTGGGTGTGCCGCGGGAGGTGCTGGAGCGCCCAGGCGCGGTGAGCGAGCCGTGCGCGCGGGCGATGGCTGAGGGCGCCCGGCGGGTATTTGGGGCAGATTTGGCCGTCTCAACCACCGGCATCGCCGGACCCGGTGGCGGTACCGCGCGTAAACCGGTTGGGCTGGTCTACATCGCGGTGGCCGGTCCATCCAGCACCGTTTGCGAGGAGCACCACTTCCCTGGCGACCGTGCGTCGGTCGTTGCGGCTGCGGCCGACGCCGCCCTCGTTCTGCTGGCGACCCGCGTCCAGGCCGCCCTAGCCGAGGATGAACATGCGCTCGACCCTGCGTCGCCTGGCCCTCACCATGCCGAATCGGAAAGAGGGCTAGCCACGCCAAGCGACCTTCTGATGAGTTGAAGACCGCCGATCGCTGACCGTCCACCCACTAAAGGAGCCGCAGCTTTGCCCACGATGTCCAAGCTTTACGAGAAGACAACCCTGGCTAACGGCGTGCGTGTCGTGACCGGCGAGATGACCGGCGTCCGCTCTGCCAGCCTCATCTTCTACTACGGCGTCGGCTCCCGCTTCGAGCGACCCGGTATTGCCGGAGTCTCCCACTTTCTGGAGCACATGCTCTTCAAGGGAACGGAGAAGCGGCCGGATCCGATGCAGATCTCCCAGGAGATCGAGGGCGTCGGTGGAATCCTCAATGCCGCCACCGGCCGCGAGTCCACCAACTACTGGTGCAAGGTTCCCAGCACCCACTTCGCCCTTGCCTACGATGTCCTGGCCGACATCATCCGCAACTCCGTGATCGACCAGGCTGAGTTGGACAAGGAGCGCTCCGTCATTTTCGAGGAGATTCGCTCCATCAATGACTCTCCGGAGGATCTGGTCCACGAGGTGATCGACGAAGTGGTCTGGGGCAACCATGCGGTTGGCCGCTCGATCGCCGGCTCTGAGGAGACAGTCGGGGCGATCACCCGGGACGGGATGGTCGACTTCTGGCGCCGCAACTACCGCCCGGATCGCCTCGTCGTCGCCGCCGGGGGCGATGTCCGGCATGACGAGGTGGTCGATCTCACCGAGCGCTGCTTCGGAGATCTGGCAGCTGTCGGCGAGCCGGATGGCTTTGACGCAGCCGCACCTGATGCCGAGCAGGAGGCCCCACGGGTGCGCCTCGTGGAGCGGGAGACGGAGCAGGCTCATCTCTGCCTGGCGATGCCGGCCCTGCCCTACAGCACCGAGCGCCGCTACGCGCAATCCACCATCGAGGCGATCCTCTCCTCCGGGATGAGTTCGCGTCTCTTCCAGGAGATCCGGGAGAAGCGCGGCCTGGTCTACTCCGTCTATGGCTACTTCCGCCCCTACGAGGATGTCGGCCAGGGCGTCGTCTATGCCGGCACCGACCTGGAGCGGGTCGAGGAGACGGTCGGCGCGATCGTCGAGGAGCTGCGCAAACTGCGGGACGAGCCGGTTCCGGCTGAGGAGTTGCAGCGCACCAAGGATCTGCGCAAAGGGCGCCTCCTGATGGGCTTGGAGGACAGCCGCTCTGTCGCCTCCTGGATCGGCAGCCAGGAGTTGACCTACGGCGAGATCCGGACCCCGGAGGAGGTGATGGAGAAGATCGACGCCGTCACCGTTCCCGAGGTCCAGGATCTGTCGCGAGAGCTCTTCCGGGAGGATCGCCTCAGCCTCGCTCTCGTCGGTCCCTACGACGACGAGCAGCCGTTCCGCGACTTGATGCGCCTCTCGTGATCGCTTCCGATCCCGAGTCGCTGCCGGACGGGGTGCCCGCCGGCGCGATCCCCGTCTCGATCGAGTCCCTCAACCCATCGGATGATGAGGCGGCAGCGGTCGTCCTGGCGGGTTGCACCCGCGAGGGGACGCGGGAGGCGGGGCGGGCGTTGGTGGCGAGCGTGCGCTCCGATCCCGATGCCGATCTCTATGGGTTGGCATTTGAGGGGCAGGTGCTGCTTGCCTATGTGCTGCGGCGGGCACCAATGTCGATGGAGTTGACCCACGTCGCGGTCGCTCCGCTGCTGCGGAGGCAGGGGCTTGGCCGAGCGACCCTTGCCGATGCGGTCCGTCGCGCGGGCGCCCGGCCGCTGGTGACGGAGGTGGATGATGCCGCGCTGCCGTTTTTCAAGGCGTGCGGCTTCAAGCTCTTTGGAAAACGAAAGGCGCCCGACGGCACGACCCGCTACCGGCTCGGGGCGCACGCGCCCCGGCCTCGCCAGGCCATGACATCGAAGGAGGGGGTGTGACTCATCCCGGCGACCACGCGGGGTCCGGGCCGTCCCCGAGATCCTCTCTTGTCGATGGCACACCGGCCGCCGCGGATCTCCGCACTGGCTGGGAGGCGATCGTCGACCTTGCCCTGGCGGAGGATATCGGCTCCGGCGACGTGACGACGCTGGCGACCGTGCCGCCAGAGACACGGGCGCATGGAACAATCGTCGCCAAGGCCGCGGGGGTGGTGTCCGGACTTGGTGCGGCCGCTGCCGTCTTCCATCGCGTCGATCCCTCCGTTGCCTTCGAACGGCGCCTCCACGACGGAGCGCGCTGTCAGCCGGGGGACGCGGTGGCGGATGTCGCGGGGCCGGCCCGGAGCATCCTTACCGGGGAGCGAGTGGCGCTAAACCTGCTCCAGCGCCTCTCAGGTGTCGCGACCCTCACCGCTCGCTACATTGATGCCATAAACGGCACCCAAGCGAGCATTATCGATACGCGGAAGACGACGCCGGGGCTACGGACCCTGGAGAAGGCCGCGGTCCGGGACGGCGGTGGACGCAACCACCGGGTCGGCCTCGCGGACGGTGTCTTGATCAAGGACAACCATCTTGCTGCGGTCGGCGGGCCGGACCGGGTCACGCGCGCGGTTCGCCAGGCCCGAGCGTTCGCCCCCCATACCCTGCGGGTTGAGGTCGAGGTCACCACGTTGGATGAGCTGGCGGAGGCAATCGCCGCCGGCGCTGATGTCGTGCTCCTGGACAACATGGACGCCCCAATGATCCGCCGGGCGGTCGAGTTAGCGGCGGGACGGGTGCTGCTGGAGGCCTCTGGCGGAGTTTCCCTGACCACGGTGCGTGCCATCGCCGAGACTGGTGTTGATCTGATCTCCGTTGGCGCCCTGACCCACTCCGCCCCCGCTCTGGACCTCAGCCTGCAGTTCGACCTTGGTAGTCGTGCGGGGATGTAGCACGGCTGCGGACCGTTGCACGCCGAGAGGTCGGATGCAGCGCGACGCGGCATTGGTGCGGGCGACGTTGGGGTGACGCAGGTGCGGATGGCTCCAGGCAGAAACGCGAAGCATCTTGCACGGCGTGTTATGATGAACGTACGGAAGATGTTTCGGCGAAATGTGCCGCAAAGTCACCGAAGAATTAGGTGAGGCGCGGCGGATGCGGCCAAGAAGATAGGCGGCGGTTGGTGGTGGTTGGCTGTGAAACCAATGAGGCGATCATCGCGTTGAAACAGGTGGACGAGTCGGGCAGCGTCTGTGGTCAGGTGGCACGAGAGTCGAGCAGATCAGCGGGAGCCGTGACGGAGATGCGAAACATGAGGGACCGAACGCGGTCGAGGCGCTTGTTCGGGTGGAGAACCAGCGTGGTCGTAGGCCATGGACCGGCGTCACATGCTCGGGCTGGCTTCTTTGGTTTGCTCGCGACTGTCGCGCTGCTCCTCGCGTTGCTGGCACCGCTGGCATCGCCGAGGGTGGTGACCGCCCAAGATGACGGCGATCCTGCCATCGTGCCGACGGGTGACAATGCCTCGAGCGGCGGCCAGACCGCCCGCACGTCGTCGGAGGACTGGGCGCCGCCGACTCGGGTCTACGTCCCGGAAACCGGCCAGAGCATCGACGGTCTCTTCCTAGACCTGTGGCGCAATGGTGGTGGAGTCTGGGCCTTCGGCAACCCAATCACCCCAGAGATCACCCTGCCCAACGGGCACATCGTCCAGTACTACGGCTACGCCCGCTTCGAATACTGGCCGGAAGGTGATGCCGACGGCAATGTCGTTCGCCTCGGTGACATCGGCAAAGAGTTGCGGCCCGTGACGGTGCGCCGCACCATGCTCGGGTTCAAGGGCGCGAACGCCAGGGATCCACAAGCCGCCCTTGAGGCGATGGCGATGGTCAGGGCATGGTTGCCGCTGAACGAGACGCAGGTTCCTGAGGACTCCGACGAGTGGCGGTTCGTGCCGGAGACCGGCCACAGCGTCGCCACCGGGTTCAAGGACTTTTGGGAGCGGACGGGCGAAGCCGGATACCTCGGTAATCCATTGACCGAGGAGTACACCGTCGCTGGCGTCACCTATCAGGTTTTTGAGCGCGGCCAGCTCGCCTGGGAGCCCGGCACGGATCCTTACATGATGCCGGTCGGGAAGTTACTCGCCGAGCGCTACGGTCTCGATCAGAGCGCGGTCGAGCAGGGCGATGTACCGGCCTACAGCGAAGATCTCTTTATTCCCCCCCCGCCGCCTACGCCAACCCCCGAAGCAGACCAGGATGAGGATGCTGCGGAGCGGGAGCCTGACCCGAATGGCGAGCGTTGGATCGAGGTGGACCTGACCAACCAGTACATGCGCGCCTGGCAGGGTGATGTGGTGGTCAAGGAGTTGTACGTCAGCACCGGGCGCCCGGGCTTCGATACCCCGACCGGGACGTTCTTCATCAACTCGAAGGTGCCGATCCAAGACATGGAGGGTGTCATCGGCGGCGAGTACTACAACGTTCCGGAGGTTCCGGACGTGATGTACTTCACCGACGTCGGCCATGCCTTCCACGGCACCTACTGGCACACCAACTTCGGCCAGGTCATGAGCCACGGTTGTGTCAACCTGCCGATTGACGTGGCCGAGTGGCTGTACGAGTGGACCCCAATGGGTGCCCGGGTCGAGATCCACAACTAGCGTCATCCGTTAGCGAGAGATCTGCGTAGGGCGGTGCCGGCTACCACCGGTGCCGCCCTCATGGCGCTCATTTGCAGCGCTGGGATCTCGGGTCGTAACTGCCCCATTGATAGGGTCGCCCGGCGTGGTTCTCCTGTCCTCGCTTCCCACACCGTGTACCATCCCGCACAGTCGCTGGCGGCCCATATCGGGGAGCCTCCGGTCAGGATCTTTGCTGCACAGCGAAGGAGGTCCTCGCCGATGATCGCAATGG
>JADDPH010000055.1 GCA_016781925.1 Sphaerobacteraceae bacterium
ATCATCGGCCTTCCTCCGTTCGGGATTCCTAGCCGGGGAACTCGTAAGAACCACTGGTCGGATCATAACGGCCTCTGTCGAGGCGCGATTCTCTTGAGACAGGAAGGAGCGAGCATGGAGATCCGCCGCGTCCGAGCTATCTACGACGCGCGAGCAAGATCCTACGATCGCACCGTAGGTTTCGGAGAGCGATTACTGCTTGGTGCGTTCCGGCGCGCCTTTGGCGCGGAACTGCGGGGCAACATCCTGGAGGTTGCCATCGGCAGCGGGCTCAATCTTCCCTTCTACCCGCCGTCCGTAGATCGTGTTGTCGGCATCGACCTCTCCCGTCGGATGCTGGTGGAGGCAAGCTCCCGCGCGAACCACCTTAGGTGTCCTGTCGTCCTCGCCCAGATGGAGGCGGACCGCCTTGCCTTCCCGGATGGAAGCTTCGACACCGTGGCGATCAGCCTTGCGCTCTGCACCGTGCCGGACCCGGCAGCGACCCTCCGCGAAATGGCTCGTGTCTGCCGGCCGGGCGGGCGAGTGGTCCTGCTGGAGCACGTCCGCTCGCCGGTCTGGCCCATCGCCGCCCTCCAGCGGTTGCTGACCCCGCTCCAGGAGCGCGCCCTCGGCTGCCACCTGACCCGGGAGACCGTGGAGACGGTCCGCAATGCCGGGTTCGCCATCGAGACCGACCGCCAGCGCGTCTTCGGCGTCTTCCGCCTCGTCGTCGCCCGGCCCCCGCTCGACACAAGGGGAGCCATGCAGATGTGAGGGATCGGCCTGGCCCATCCTTTGCCGACTCCTGCCGTCAAGGGATGGCTGAGGTGCGGTCCTCACACTGCCCATTCCGCTCCCCGGCGTGTCACATCGGCTCGGCATCAGTCGTGCAGAACCTGTTCCGGCAGGGTACCCTCACCGGAGCACGGGACGCGGTCGCTCGCGTCGTCGTTCAGAAGACAGAAGGGCAGCACCAGCATGGCTGAGCGCAGAAACGTTCCCCCTGAGGTGCACGGCGGACACGTCGACCGTCAGAGAAGCGTCGATAACCAAGAACAGGACGACACGCCGCAAGCACCTGAATCCCCGGGCGCAATCCGCTCTCCCCAGCATCCCGGGCAGGTGCCGGACCGCTCCACGATCCCTGGCCAGTACGCTAAGCGGGTTCCCCGCGTCCGGCAGGTGGCCCGGCCCCTCACCCAAGCCGGCACCGCCCAGGCCATCATGAACGTCTACGCCGCCAAGCCCGGTGCCGAGATGGACCCGATGCGCTTTGAGCAGGCCACCGCCAGCTACGAGGAGCTGCGCAAGGCCTACCCGGCCCAGCTGCCGCCGCGCCGTCCCGGCCCCGGCTACGCGCTGGAGACGGGCGACCGGATGGCGAGCGAGATGCAGGCCACCTCTGGCCCTGGCCCGTCTCCAGCCCTGCCCGCGGTAGCTAGCGGCGAGGCCTACAACGCCCGCCCCGGCGGCGGCACCGCCGATCTTGGCGCCCCGGGTCGCGCCGACGCGCCGGCCGCCCAGGTCGGCAGCGCCTTTAGCCCGAGTGACGCCCCCGCCGGCGTCCGCGGCGCCACCGACGCGACGACCCCCATGACCTCCGGCGCGGGCGCGACGGGGACGAGCGGTCTCGGCCCCGCCGCCCCCTCCCCTGGGGACGAGACCAGTCTCGCCGGCACCATGCCCAGCGCCAAGGACGGCGAGACCGACATCCAGCGCGGCCCGAAGGACGCCCCGCCCACCTCCGCGCCCCAGTAGTTCCCGTAGAACCCAGGCCGGGCATCCGCGCATCGGATGCCCGGCCAATCCCGTGTCTATGGTGGCCTGGGGTACAATGCGCCGGAGGGTGGGGTAGGCTGCTCCGCCCGTTGCATTTTGGTCGGCTGATGCCACGCGTCCACGGTCGATTTCCAGGCAGCGGGCAGGCTTCCCCACGGTGAAGAGCGTTTACAGACGGGGCGGCGGCCCGGCGTCGCGTCGCACGGTCGCGAGAGGTCAAGGTATGGCAACGACCCAGCGAGCGGGGAAAAAACAGCGGCAAACCGAGCAGGACGGCCTCACGGCGGTGGCCGAGGCGCTCGGCTTCGACGAGGAAACGCTGCGCGGGCTCTACCGCAAGATGGTGCTGATCCGGCTCTTCGAAGACGCCGCCCAGCGCACCTTCCGGCAGGGCAAGATCGGCGGATATCTCCACGTGTACAGCGGACAGGAAGCGGTCGCCACCGGCTTCCTCGCCGCCTTCCAAGAGGGTGACAGGGCCATCACCGCCTACCGTGACCACGCCCACGCGCTGCTGCTCGGCAGCGACCCGAAGGCGGTCATGGCCGAGTTGTTCGGCCGCGGGACCGGGCTGGTCAAGGGCAAGGGCGGCTCGATGCACCTCTTCGACGTCGCCAACGGCCTCTGGGGCGGCTACGGCATCGTCGGCGGCCACATCCCGCTTGGGGTCGGCATGGCCTATGCCGAGCGCTACTGGGGCTCCGACGCGGTCGTCCAGCTCTACCTCGGGGACGGCGCCATCCACAACGCCGCCTACCACGAGGCGGCGAACCTCGCCGGCCTCTGGGGGCGCGACGGGCTCAACCCAACCCTCTTCATTCTTGAGAACAACCAGTACGGGATGGGCACCAGCGTCGAGCGCGCGACGGCGATGACCGACCTCGCCGCCAAGTTCGACTCCTACGCCATTGAGCACGAGAAGGTCGATGGCATGGATCTGGTCGCCGTCCTCGCCTGCGCGCAGCGGGTGACTGAGCGGGTTCGCGAGACGGGCAAGCCCTACGCGGTCGAGGCGCTCACCTACCGATTGGTCGCGCATGGTGCCGGCGACTTCTTCGAGAAGTACCGGACCAAGGAAGAAGTCCGAACCTGGCGCGAGCGGGACCCGATCGGCCTCTTCGAGCAGAAGCTGCTCGCCGCCGGCGTTGCGGACGAGCAAGGGCTGGGGGCGATCCGGGACGAAGCGAAGCAGATCGTCGACGAGGCGGTCCGGTTCGCCGACGAGAGCCCCGAACCGCCATTAGAAGAGCTTCACACTGATGTCTACGCGGACGCCGAGTAGGCCGCGCTATGGGTGAACGACACGAGGGAGGGAACGGGCACATGCCTGTGATGACCTATCGCGAGGCCTTGAAGTCCGCGATGGTCGCCGAGATGGAGCGCGACGAATCGGTCGTGATGCTTGGAGAGGACATCGGTATCTACGGTGGCACTCACCTCATCACCGATGGACTGTTCGAGCGGTTCGGCCCGAAGCGGATCATCGACACGCCGATCGCCGAGGGCGGCTTCACCGGCGCCGCGATCGGAATGGCGATGGCGGGGCTACGGCCAATCGTCGAAATGATGACCTGGAACTTCTCCTTCTTGGCGGCCGACCAGATCATCCAGAACGCCGCCAAGCTGCGTTACTTCTCCGGCGGGCAGGTCACTGTCCCGCTCGTGATCCGTGGCCCCAACGGCGGTGGCGTCCAACTCTCTGCCCAGCACACCCACAGCCTGGAGGGCTTCTACGGTCACTTCCCGGGCCTCAAGGTCGTCTCTCCGGTCACGCCCCACGATGTCAAAGGCATGATGCTGACCGCGATCCGGGACCCGAACCCGGTCATCTTCCTCGAAGCCGGCGCGCTCTACGGCACCAAGGGCGAGGTGCCTGAGGGCGACTTCGCCGTGCCATTCGGTGAAGCTCGCGTGGCTCGTGAGGGCCGTGATATTAGCCTGATCGCCTACGGTCGACAGGTAAACATGGTCCTCAAGATCGCGGACAAGCTCGCCGCGGAGGAGGGGGTTGAGGCAGAGGTCATCGACCTGCGCTCCATCCGGCCCTTCGACGAGGGGACGATCCTCGAGTCGGTGCGCAAGACGAACCGGGCGGTGGTGGTGCAGGAGCAGTGGCGCTATTACAGCGTTGCCAGCGAAGTCGCCGCGCTCATTCAGGAACAGGCATTCGACCACCTCGACGCGCCCGTGGAGCGGGTGAGTGGCGAAGAGGTCCCGGCACCCTACGCCCGGAACCTTGAAGTGGCGGCCTTCCCGAGCGAGCAGCAGATCCTCGACGCGGCCCATCGGGCGCTGTATCGGAAGGTGTAGAGATGCCGACCGTGATCATGCCCAAGATGGGCGACGGCATGGAGGAGGGAACCCTCCTCAAATGGTTGAGGGCCGCTGGCGAGACCGTCGCCGAGGGCGACCCGATCGCGGAGATTGAGACCGACAAGGTCTCGCTGGAGATCTCCGCCGAGGCCGCCGGCACGCTCACTGAGCAGATCGCCAGCGAGGGGGATAGCATCCCCGTCGGGAAGCCCATCGCCGTGATTCTCGGCGAAGGCGAGACTGCCCAGAGTGCCCCCAGCCCGCAGGCCGCCGAGGCCGGGGCGGAGGACGATCGCGCGGTGGCTGCCGACGCGCCACCCGCGACCCACGCCGACGCCGACGGAGCCGCCGCAGACTCGCTCGTCCAGGCGCAGGGAGCGGCCACCAACGGCGTGACGCCAGCCATGCCCGCCGAGGTTACTCCTGCCCACGCCGCGCCCGTACGTCAAGCTGGGGAGCGGCTGCGCGCCTCGCCACTGGTCAAGCGCCTCGCCGCCGAGCACGGCATCGATCTTCAGCAGGTGGCCGGCACTGGCCCCGGTGGCCGGATCGTCAAGGACGACATCGCGCCGTTCCTGACCGGTGCGGCTCCCATCCCCGCCGTAGCCCCGGCCCCAACCGCCCCTGCGTCCGAACCACAGCCGGCGGCACCCGTCGCGCCCGCCCCATCTGCCCAGCCTGCGGCCGCGCAGACGCCCGTCCAAGCAGCCGCCAACGGCCGCCCGGCGGGCGTTCCCCGCGAGATGAGCCGGATCCGCCGGACGACCGGCAAGCGTATGACCGAGTCCAAGCAGCTCGTCCCGCACTTCTACGTCTCGACCGACGTGGATATGGCCGCCGCCGTCGCCTTCCGTGCCCAGGCCAACGCCCAGGTCGCCGACGACGCCTCCAAGATCTCCTTCAACGATTTGATCATCAAGGCCTGCGCTCTCGCGCTCCGGGAGTTCCCGAACCTCAACACCTCCTTGGAGGGGGACCAGCTTCACGATCACGCCAACATCGACATCAACATCGCCGTGGCGATCGAGGGCGGCTTGATTGCCCCGTTCATCCCGGACACCGACCAGAAGAGCCTCGGCGCGGTGGCCCGGATGGCGAAGGATCTCGTCGGGCGAGCGCGCAGCGGTGGACTGAAGCCGGAGGAGTACCAGGGCGGCACCTTCACCGTCAGCAACCTGGGGATGTACGACGTTGAGGAGTTCATCGCGATCATCAACCCGCCCCAGGCTGCCATCCTTGCGGTCGGCTCGATCAAGGAGTTACCGGTCGTCCAAGACGGACAACTTACGGTCGGCCAGCGGATGAAGATCACCCTCTCCGCCGACCACCGCGTGACTGACGGGGCGGAGGTTGCCCGCTTCCTCCAGGCCGTCAAGCGCTCCCTGGAGAATCCGATGACACTGGCGCTCTCGTAGGAGGCGCGTCCGGTCTCGTTCGCCGGCTAGGCGGGCGCCTCGCCAATCTGACCCGCGACGACAAGGGCGGCCCACGCGCCGCCCTTCTTCGTGCCTTACCGGCCGTCTGATGGCACGTTCCGGTGATCAGGCGCTGAGATGGGTCGCCTCAACCCACGATCGACGGAGGGGTGGTGCCGGTGCGCGAAGGGCCACGGCGGCAGGTTCAGGGTCCGGTGCCGGCTGTCCTCGGGTTGAGCCTGACCAACTTCCGCCGGCTCTACCGGTGGTTGAATCTCACGCTGATCCATCAGGCCGTCTGGCCCGCCTTGCTCCTCCTGACGAACGCGCCGGCCGGCGCTGTGGAACGGCTCCCCCTCCGCTGGTACCTGATCCGCCTCGCTGCTCCCGCGCTCGCCGCGGGCTTGGCGCTTGTCTACCTAGCCCAACCTCCGGCTCGTGGTTCGTCCAGGGAACGCGGAGAATCACGGCCGGCACCGCACCTTGGACCGATCCAGGTTCAGGCTCGCCTCATCCTGTTCGGTCTCGCGGCAGTGCTTGCGCTTGCCCGATTTGCCCTTGGCCCCCCAGGTCCGGCTCTCCGGCTCTTGGTGTTCGGGGCCGCGGATGTTGCGGCGTTCCACCTCATCCACTTCGGAGTCGTGCTCCGGTCATCCTCGTCCCAGGACGCCGAGCGAGGTGCCGTCGCCCTGTTCACCCTCTCGTGGGGGCTCCGGACGGCGCTATTGGTTGCGGTTGGGGCCGGAAGCGCCTCGGTGGTGCTTGGATTCGTTGGCGGAGTCGTCCTCGGGGCTGTGATCGGTGCAGGCTCGCTAGCCCTCCGGCGCTGGCTCGGAGGCGCCCTCGCTGGCGCAGCATTCCACTGGCTGGTGATCTACCTCATCCTCGGGTTCGCGGGGTAGATTGCGCCAGAACCCGATCAGCCTGGCAGCCGCTTGACACATCGAGCATCAAGGGCGATAAAGAGAACATATGATCTACACGGACACAGGGAGCGGCCATGCATCGAGGCCGGATCATGACCCCCTCTCGGCCAGCCGGGGATGAGGAGAGAGACATGGACAAGCGTGCGACGGCGACCTTCGAGATCACGGGTTGGGAGGAGACTGCTTTTGACGAGCCTTCTGAGGGTCCGAAGCTCCTCCGAGCTACCGTGAGGAAGACGTTCCGCGGGGAGGTCTCGGGGGAGAGCACGGCCGAGTTGCTGATGTGCCAGGCGGCCGACGGCTCGGCGGGCTACGTCGCCATGGAGCACGTCGTGGGCCGCGTCGGGGACCGCTCCGGTAGCTTTGTGGTTCAGCATGGAGCAACTCGTGACACGGCCACGTCGGTGACCTTTGGATCTGTGGTGCCGGGCTCCGGCACGGATAATCTGCGGGGCATCCGTGGTGAAGCTACCTACCGCCACGACGAACACGGGGCCACGTTCACGCTCGACTACGCCATCGAGTGACAAGGCGGGGCGATTGGGGACTTCGTCCTGGTGAGCGGGGGTATGTGCCGAAGAGTGAACGAAGGCGCCTGCGACTCCTGCCTCGGGCCGGCTTCCGATAGCGGAGACGTTCGTGCTGGGCCTGTGGGCGAATCGATGGCAGGGATGCGCGAGCTCAACACCTTCATCCAAGGAGATCCAGGCGGTTCCGCTGCCGCGGGCGTGCTCCTTGAGTCAAGTTCGGTGGCTCAGGTGTCTCCGCGGCTGCCCTAGCGGTCGCGCTGGACAGTGGTCCGTCCGTCACCAGCGTCTGCGCTGCCCGGCCATGATCCCGAGGGCCGTCATCGTCGCCTTCAGTGGCCCCGTGGATGCATCAGCGGGAATCCGCGTGCGGAAGGAGCTTTCGATGCTGTGCTCATGCCTCCCGCGAGCCGTGGTCGCGGCGTTCGTCCTCCTGCTCGCCTGGCCGATTCCCGGATCGGCGCAGCGAGTCGACACGCCATCCCCCGAGGAGTGCCGGGTGGGACGGCGTTCCCTCGCGGCTCTGGAGCGCCTGGCGGCAACGCCGTCGCCGATCGAGAGCCCGAGGCCGGAGGGAGCCGAGTTCGTGCCGCCTCCTGGGGAACCGGCCGACGCCGAGGCGGTTGCAGCGATCACGGCTACCCAGCGTGGAGCGCTGGCCTGCGCGAATGCTGGAGACCGCATCCGCGGGATGTCGCTCTACAGCCAGGACTTCATCCGCCGCATCCTGGCGGACGCGGCCACCTCCGGCATGCCGGTCGAGCGGCTCTATGACCTGTTCACGCCGGGCGGATGGGTTCGCCCATCGGACTACGTTGGCATCCTAGCCGTGCGGGAGGCCCGGGTGCTGCCCGACGGGCGGATCGGAGCCTTCTTCGATGTCGTCACGGGCAACGATCCCAGCGTGGTCGAAACCGACTTTGTCTTCTTCGTTAAGGTCCGGGACCGGTGGCTGATCGACGATTTCGTCCTCGTCGACATCCAGATCTCGGACGACCCTGCGACCCCCACGTCGTAAGGTGTATGGCAGCGAGGTCAAATTCTCTGGCGCTTCGCTGCCTGCCAGATCATTGACGACCATCCTGCCTAAAGAGGGGAGCCCGCGGCCCGGGTAGTGGTGTCTTTGACCGGGGCTTGGGGCTGGTGCGTCAACCTGGACGGGGGAATAGGCCCGGACCGCCTGGGATTCCTGCGCCGTGTCACCCCGAGGTCGCCCCGGCGCGAAACCGACGACACACGAACGGGGGCGTAGTCCGCGGCAACCCTGCGCGTGCATCGCGTTGTCTTGGCGTCCCAAGTTTTCGCGTTCTTCGGCTATCCTTGGTCGCAGCGACGCCAGCAGCTCAGCCCTCCTGAGCAGGACCGCGTACGGGAGAGTCGTGCTGCACCGCTAGAGGACCCTTCGGGCCTAGATAGCACGGTGAAGTCCGTTGCCAGTCCGGGGAGAAGTCCGACCAGCGCGACTGCGGTCGCCCTGGTGGAGAGTCGAGGCACAAGCGTGGGAACGACTGAATGGGTACTCCTCGTCCTGGTCATTCTAGTTCCCTTGGTGATCGCCGTAGCCGTCACCCTGTGGACCCTCGAACAAGCTCGCCTGCGCTCCCGCCAGAACCGCAAGACGGCTCGCAAGCGGCGTGACTCCCGGCCGCCGACGGACGACGCCTCCTAAGAGCACCGCTACCCGCTCGTTGGTCACCTGCGGGGATGGTGCCGCTACGCTCGGGAGCTTCTAGTTCGGCTCGTGACTCTCGTTGGCGAACTGCATCCGATCCTCAATGGGGTTGGGGGCAAACCTCGGCCCGAGCTGCGAGTCCCTTGGTGCGCCTCAATGGGCGTGTGCTAGGCTGCCCGGCGGCCTCGCAGGTGTCGTGGCAGAGAGTGGGATTGAGCTGGAGGGGGAAGCACGTGGCCGGTTTGGAGCGAACGCTGGTGATCGTGAAGCCGGATGGGGTGCAGCGGGGCCTGGTCGGGGAGATCGTCGGCCGGCTGGAGCGGCGCGGCCTAAAGATCGTGGCGATGCAGATGCGGGTGATTCAGCGCTCGCTGGCGGAGCAGCACTATGCCGAGCACACCGGGAAGGCATTCTACGAGGCGCTGGTCAGCTACATCGGCTCCGGGCCGTCGGTGACTCTCGTGCTGGAAGGGCCGGCCGCGATCGCGGTGACGCGCTCCACCGTCGGCAAGACCAACCCAGGGGAGGCGACTCCTGGGACGATCCGCGGGGATTTCGGACTGGTGGTGGGGCGGAACCTTATTCATGCCTCTGACAGCCCGGACAGCGCTGCGCGAGAGGTCGAGTTGTTCTTCGGGACGGGTGCGCTTGTCGAATATGAGCGAGACATCGACCGCTGGGTTCTGGAGAGCTAAGAGCCGAGACGTTTCACGTGAAACGTGGCCATCGGGCCGGGAGGAGCAGCGGGGTTTCCTTCCGGCCCGATGTTGTCGATCCAAGATCTCGAATCGCTCGAGTGGTTCGTGCAAGCATTGGTCCCCAGGCATAGAACGGCAAAGGCCCGGACATCTCTCAATCGCCGCACGTGCAAACAGTGCGCGGTGTCTCCCAGGCCGTTGCCGATCCCGGCTGGCCCAGCTCACGTTACGAGTCGGTAATGTGAATGATGCCGGGTTGGAAATTCCAAAGCGACATCAACTCAGCGATCAGGTTACGCAGGGACTGATCCGACACGTTCGGATCTAGGGGTCGCCGATCATGGAACGGAAGCCCCGCGTGTTTCTGTCGACTGGCGCTGGACCGAGTGTCGTTCCGGGGCGACTGCCGGTACATGTCGGCATAAAGACCGTCGCTATCGGCAACCACATAGAGGGCGTAACTCGCATCCAGTTCCAGCCCGACCATGCCCCGGTCGACCGCATCCACCACAACCGGATAACCCGGCGGTGTGCGGTGCCGGTACTCCTCAGCGGCAAATGCCAACATCGGGAGTAAACGGTCGCGGACCTGAGCAACTTCCTCGACGGACTCCCGCTCGGCCGCCCGTTGATTGACTGACACCGTGGCCTCCTCGATCGAATCGCTGACAAACTGCTCGCCCTTGATGAACCTAAAGACGAGCCTGTCCCAATTATCACCGTCGCATCGATCTGCCGTCCACGCAGCCCTCAGAATGCCCATG
>JADDPH010000049.1 GCA_016781925.1 Sphaerobacteraceae bacterium
ACTGATCGCCGACGAGATTACGACCGGCTTGGTTGAAGAGCGCCTGGACGAGATTGCTCGCCGGCGAAGGCTTGGGGAGGGCGTTCACGGAGCGCTCTTCGATGGTTTTCCACGCAACCGGGTCCAGGCGGAGGCGTTGGAAGCGGCTCTGCTGGAGCGGCGCGAGCGGATCAACGCGGTTGTCCAGCTCCAGGTGCCTGCAGAGGTGTTGATCACGCGCCTTGCCGGACGGCGTGTCTGCGAGCAGTGCGGGGCGATTTACCACGTCGACACCAACCCGCCGAGGGTTCCCGGGGTCTGCGATCGTTGTGGCGGTCGTGTCGTGCAGCGGGAAGACGACACGCCGGCCGCGATCCAGCGGCGCCTGGACACCTACTTCGAGCAGACTGAACCCCTGCTCGCCTACTACCGAGACCGGGGACTCGTGCTCACGGTCTGCGCCGACCGGCCGATCGATGCGGTGACCGACGCGATCATCGAGGCGCTCGACCGCAAGAGAAACGCTGAGCCCGCCGCGTAGGCGTGGGGCAGGTCGGGGAGGAGCGCAACGCGATGGCTATTACGATCAAGAATGCACGTGAGATCAACGCGATGCGGGAGGCCGGCCGGGTCGTTGCCCTCGTGCATTCCCGGATCGAGCCGGCTCTCGCCCCTGGCGTGACAACTGCCGACCTGGATGAGATCGCCCGGGACACGATTCGAGCGGCGGGCGCCACGTCCTCATTCCTCGGTCACCAGGGCTTTCCCGGGTATATCTGCGCCTCGGTCAATGACGAGATTGTGCACGGCATCCCGGGGAAGCGGGTACTCCGTGATGGCGACATCATCTCGGTCGATGTCGGCGCGATCGTTGACGGCTTTCATGGCGACTCCGCGTGGACTTATCCCGTCGGGCACATTTCCGACGAGGCCGCGCGGTTGCTTCGCGAGACCGAAGCGTCTTTGTACGCGGGGATCGCCGCTGCTCGCGCCGGCGCTCGACTCGGGGCAATCGGGCACGCCGTAGAGCAGTATGGAGGCGCCCTGGGATTCGGAATTGTGCGTGGATATGGGGGGCATGGCATCGGCCGCCAGATGTGGGAGGAGCCGCATATTCCCAACCATGGGAATCCAAACCGCGGTGTCCTGCTCAGGTCTGGTATGACGCTGGCGATCGAACCTATGCTCAACATCGGGGGCGAAGAGACGCAGGTGTTGGAAGACGAGTGGACCGTCGTCACCGCTGACGGCTCGCTCTCGGCGCACTTCGAGCATACCGTAGCAATCACCGAGGGGGAGCCGGAGATCTTGACGCAGCGCCTCGTGGCGGTGGTACAATAACCATTCGTGGCGCATGTCGAAGACATGCGCTCTCTCCGTGTGCGGCGATAGCGCCGTAGCGGTGGTGGCGAGAGGTCCATTGGCGGGTCGGATTCGTCCCCAATTGATGCTTGAACGTGAGATACAGCCAACGAGGAGTGGGTGGCGATGAAGGTGGCGGCCTCGGTGACGAAGCGCTGCGAGCGCTGCAAGATCATACGACGAGAGGGAGTTATTCGGGTTATCTGCACGAACCCGAAGCACAAGCAGCGGCAGGGCTGATTCGCGGCCGGGCAGGGTCGCCGGGTGAGACCGGCGGAGTAGAGGAACGACGATGGCGAGAATCTCCGGAATCGACCTCCCACGGGAGAAGCGAGTCGAAGTTGGGCTGACCTACATCTACGGGATTGGCCTCCACACGAGTCAGTCGCTGCTTCAGCGGACCGGAATCAACCCCGACACTCGTGTGCGGGATCTGACTGACGATGAGGTGAACCGGCTACGGGATATCGTCGATAAGGAGATGCGCGTCGAGGGTGACCTCCGGCGTGAGGTCTCGATGAACATCAAACGCTTGATGGACATCGGCTCCTACCGGGGACTTCGGCACCGGCGCGGCATGCCAGTCCGCGGCCAGCGCACGAAGACCAACGCCCGAACGCGGCGGGGTCCGAAGCGTGCCATCGGCGTTCGCAAGAAGGGCTAACACCCGTTCGGTTACACGATGAACCGTCCCACGGGCGGAGATGCGCGCGTAAGGGGATCGGTTAAGGGAGGCACAGAAGCGCGATGTCGGAGCGTAGGCGTGGTACCGAGGGCGGCAGGCGGGGCAAGACGCGGACCCGGAAGAGGGATCGCAAGAACATCCCTCGCGGGAAGGCATACATCCAGTCGACCTTCAACAATACGATTGTGACCCTCACCGATCCGGCCGGGAATGTCATTTCGTGGTCAAGTGCCGGCTCGAATGGGTTTAAGGGATCGCGGAAGAGCACCCCGTACGCCGCCCAGGTCACCTCCGAGCAGGCGGCGCGGAAGGCGATGGAGCATGGCCTGCGGCAGGTTGATGTGTTTGTAAGGGGACCGGGGTCCGGCCGGGAGATGGCAATTCGCTCCCTCCAGACCAGCGGCGTGATGGTGGTCTCGATCACCGACACCACCCCGATTCCCCACAACGGGTGCCGGCCGCCGAAGCGACGCCGGGTCTAATGATGAAGTGTGCCGGCGGCAACGTGCCGCCGGCTCTCGCTGGGTTGGAACCTACCCGGCGTTCGCGAGCTGAAAGCTGACTGCGAATCGCTGATAGCTGAGGGCTCATCTAGGAGGCAGCATCGAGCAATGGCGAGGTACACAGGCCCCGTCTGCCGGCTTTGCCGGCGTGAGGGTATGAAACTTTACTTGAAGGGGTCGCGCTGCGACAGCCCGAAATGCCCGATCGTGCAGCGGGCGCCGGCGCGCAACTTCCCACCCGGTCAGCACGGTCAGCGCCGCACCCGGCGACCTTCGGAGTATGGGCTCCAGCTGCGGGAAAAGCAGAAGGTTCGCCGGTTCTACGGCATCCTGGAGACGCAGTTCCATCGTCACTACGTTGAGGCGGCCCGGCGCGGCGGCGTCACCGGTGACAACCTGCTCCAGATTCTCGAGTCCCGGCTCGACAACGTCGTCTACCGAATGGGATTCGCCGACTCGCGGAAGCAGGCCCGGCAGTTGGTGCGGCATGGCCACTTCGTCGTCAATGGCCGCAAGACCAACATCCCGTCGTTCCTGGTGCGGCCGAATGACGTCGTCGCCGTTCGCCCGGAAAGCCGGAAGCGGGAGTACTTCACCGACTTCAACGAGGTGCTGGCGACCCGTCGAGCGCCGGACTGGATGACCATGGACGTCAACGCCATGAGTGGCAGGATTCTTCAGCTGCCTCTGCGTGAGCAGATTGAGGTCCCGCAGTTCAACGACGCGCTGGTCGTCGAGCACTACAGCCGCTAATCCGGCGCCGTCGAACGTTCAGACTTCGGGCCGGGGGCCGGGAGTTCATCACCGCACGATCGGGCACGGCATCATCCTTTACCGATCGTCCGGCGCCCACCGAGGAGGCGAGTCCGCTTGTTCGAGAAGCCGCAGTTCCAGATTGATACCATCGAGACCGGACTCAACTACGGCCGGTACAGGATCGAGCCGCTAGAGCCTGGCTACGGGACCACGATCGGCAATGCCTTACGCCGCATTCTTCTCCGCTCCTTGGAGGGCGTGGCGATCTCTCGAGTCAGGATCGACACCGTCTGGCACGAGTTTTCCACGGTCGGAAGCGTGCGGGAGGACGTGACGGAGATCGTTCTCAACCTGAAGCGAATCCGACTCAAGCGGATGCTTGAGATGAACGGCGAGGTGCGAGCCCACCTCTACGTCCGCGCCGACGGCCAGCCCGAGCGGGTCGTCACCGCCGGTGATGTCAGCTGGCCGACGGAGGTTGACCTGATCAATCCCGATCAAGTCATCGCCACCATCGACGCTCCGGACGGCGTGTTGGACATGGATATCTGGGTGACCCGTGACCGGGGCTACCGTCCCGCCGAGGCCCAAGAGACCTATGCCCTTGGTGAGATCCCGATCGACGCGATCTTTACCCCGATCCAGAAAGTGAACTTCGTCGTCGAGCACACCCGCGTCGGCCAGATGGTCGACTACGATCGGCTCATTTTCGAGATTCTCACGGACGGCACCATCGAGCCGGACGACGCCCTCGCTCGCTCGGCCGAGATCCTGATGGACCACGCTCGGATCTTCGCGGACTTTAACCGCCAGGGCCGGGATGCCGCAGCGGGGGCGAGTCCCTTTATTTCAGACGAGGTTCAGAACAAAGCCCTCGCCGACCTTGGGCTCTCGCCCCGCGTGCTGAATGCGCTTCGCAGCCGGCAGATCGACAAGGTCGGCCAAATTTTGACCATGGACCCGGATCAACTGCTCTCGATCCGCAACTTCGGGCCTCGGTCGCTAACGGAGTTGCGCGAGAAGCTCGCCGAGTTTGGTTACCTGCCGGAAGGGGAGGTTACGGCCTTTGACGGGGCCGGATACCTGGACCAAGCTGAGGAAGCAAGCGACGAGGACGGTGAGGACGCCGACACACAGGAAGTCGCCGAGGCCATCGCCTCGCTCCGAGCGAGTGGAGCGAGCGGCAACGACGGCGGAGAGGACGACGCGGTATGAGGCATCAGCATGCGGGTCGTAAGTTCGGGCGCAACCCGGCCCAGCGCCGGGCGTTGCTGCGCCAGCTGGCGATCTCCATCATTCTTCATGAACGAATTACCACCACAGAGGCCAAGGCCAAGGAGCTGCGGCCGGTGATCGAGAAGCTGGTAACCATCGCCCGGGAAGACTCGCAGTACCACCGGCGGTTGGTCCTGTCGAAGATCGACCACGAGCTCGCGGTGCTCAAGCTTTTTGATGTCATCGCCCCTCGCTATGAAACCACCCAGGGCGGGTACACCCGCATCTCCAAGCTTGGGCCGCGTCGTGGCGATGCCGCGCCAATGGCCTTAATTGAGTTTGTTGAGTAGAAGGCTTCCTGTTTGCCGCCTGCTCTCGGCCACGAACCGAGCACCAGGGGGTAGCCCGGGATGCCTACGTGCCGCCGATGCAGCGGAAACAGCGAGGTGACGCTCTCCACAATCGAATTGACCGATCCGATCCACCATTGAGATCGGTCGTGCGAGGCCGAGAACCAGGGGCACATGCGCCGCGTGGATCTCTAGCATTGGTCCTCCAGTACGACGGGACTGGATTCGCTGGCTCCCAGCTCCAAGCAGGGATGCGGACTGTCCAGGGCGAGTTGGAGGCAGCGTTGAACGAGCTGTTCCACGAGCCGGTAAAGACGGCCTTTGCCGGCCGCACCGACCGGGGAGTGCATGCCGTCGGCCAGGTGGTGAGCTGCCTCGATCCTCGACCGGTGTGGGGGATCGAGGCCGTTGGCAAGGCGCTGAATGCCCGGTTGGCCGATGACCTCGCCGTGGGGGCCATTGAGCGGCGGCCTGGCCGATTCCATGCTCGGTACGACGCTGCCTGGCGAGAGTATCGGTACCGGATCTGGAATGGTCCGTCCCAGCCGCTGCCGCGCGGTCAGGTCTGGCAGCGAGCAGAGCCGCTTGATGTCGCGGCGATGGCCTCGGGTGCGGTCCGCTTGCTCGGTCGGCAGGACCTGGCGGCCCTGGCCAGCGGCGGTGCCGGGGTGCCCTGGTCGGACTGGCGAGACCGGCCCCGCGGCACAGTGAGAACCGTGCTTCGGTGTCATTGTCGAAGGATGGAGCCGTGGTGGGGACCCGGCCACCAAGGCGGCCAGTTGGTGGAATTGCGCATCGTCGCCGACGGGTTCCTTCCACGTCTGGTCCGCAACGTCGCGGCGCTGCTGGTAGAGGTGGGTCGGGGAGCACGGCCGGTCGGGTGGGTTGACGAGGTGCTGGCGTCTCAAGACCGGCGCGTGGGTGGAGGCGCCGCTCCACCCCACGGGCTCACCCTGTGGAAGGTTGGCTACGGCGCTGACGTGCCCGACCCCGACCCGGTGGACGACAAGGCGGCATAGACGACAGAGGTGCTCAGGGACGGGCTGTGGGGTCCGATCCTTGGGGCCAGCGAGGAGCAGGAGGCGATGGAGCGACGCACGTTCTCACCAAAGAAGAGCGAACAGAACCGGCAGTGGTTCGTCGTAGACGCTGAGGGGAAGACCCTTGGCCGGTTGGCTTCGGTCATCGCGCAGACGTTGCGCGGCAAGACCAAGCCGTCATTTGCGCCCCATGTGGATACAGGCGACTTCGTGGTCGTGGTCAATGCCGAGAAGGTCGTGGTCACGGGCAAGAAGGAGACCCAGAAGCACTACTACCGGCACTCGGGCTACCCGGGGGGCTTCAAGGCGATCCCGCTCCGTGATGTCCGGGCTCGGCATCCTGAGCGGATCATCGAGTCAGCGGTGCGCGGGATGTTGCCGCGTAACGTGCTTGGGGAGCAGCAGTTGAAGAAGCTGAAGGTGTACCCCGGGCCACGGCATCCCCACGCCGGGCAAAACCCCCAAGAGCTTTCTGTTGACGTAATCGAGCGCGCGGGCGCGACCAGGCACGCCGAGTAGGCGCGCGAGGAGACGGACAAGGATGGCTGAGCGAGCGGACGAGCCGCGTTACCACTACGGCACTGGCCGGCGAAAGACCTCCGTTGCCCGGGTTCGCCTCTACCCGGGCACTGGCAACATGACCGTGAACGGGAAGAGCGCGCGGGAGTACTTCGGCGGGCGGGATCTTCATCAGATCAATCTCCAGCTCCCGATGCGCCTCACCAACACCTTGGAACGGTTCGACATCCGGGTCCGTGTCGTGGGCGGAGGTGTCTCCGGTCAGGTCGGAGCGACCCGCCACGGGATTGCCCGGGCGCTGACCCGCTTCGATGAGGAGTTGCGCCCGATCCTGAAACGGGCCAAGTTGCTCACCCGGGATCCTCGGGCCAAGGAGCGGAAGAAGGTTGGGCTGAAGCGGGCCCGCAAGGCGCCTCAGTACACGAAGCGGTAGGCACAGGCACCTCGGCATTGGATCGAAACAGAGAACGAGCAGGAGGTCATTCGCCTCCTGCTCGTTCTCTGTTTTGCGCTCTGGTCTTCCTCGTTCGCCGGAGCGGGATTTCGTCCGAGATCCTCATGGTCGGAGCCCTGGCATGCTGAGCGAGACGGCGTGCCCCGATGATGGCCGGGTGCGTCGTACGGCATGGCAAGTGGAGGGGCGGGTGGCCGAAGCTTCCCGTCAGAGCCACCCTTCCTAAGGGCTGGTTTAGAGAAGGTTCGGTCGCTCTCGGAACGACTTAAACTCCATCGGATGCTGGACCGTCGCGAAGCGCTCCCGCAGCGCTCCAGCCGATACTCGCGTGGCTTCGGCAATCGCCGGTCCCCACCAGCGCTGCCACATCCCGACCGAGGGCACAATGGCGATGTTCCCCGTGAAGCGGAGGTCCTTGAGGGTCGCCACGGTTCGTGCCGTCGTGCAATCGGGACCATGCTGCGCGTGGGGGCAGAGGGGCCAGCGCAGCCGGACCAAGGCTAGGCGGGGCAACAGGCGCATCAGGGCAGCTTCGACTTCCCAGGCCGGGTCAATGCGCCCGGATACATCGAGCGCAAGTTGGAAGTCCCACTCCTCGGCGTAGCGGCGTAGCGCCGCCAAGGCGAACAGGTGGTCCCGGGTCCCCTCCAGGTCCCTCGATCGAAGCCCGATAGCGATTTGGGTCTTCGATGGAACCAACCTGCGGAGGTTCACCAGATCCAGAGGAACCATCCCAGCCCTGGCCGGGGTGGGGTTCATTCGCTCCACCACAACCGTGTCCACGGAACCCGCCTGGACAAGAGCCCATCCCTGCTGCTCACGTCGTCCGAACCACCGCCCTTTCGGGTGAGGGGGCAGGGGCGGGGGCAACCAGACGGAGCGAACGGCGACTCCGGTCGCGGCCGTGCGCGCCGATAGGTACTCAAGCCGTAGCCGGGTCAACCCGTGGGATAGATCCACGTCCAGCCCGTCTAACCCCGACATCAAGGCGATGGCAGGTAGGGCAGGCCCGGTGATCATCGACGAACCGCTGGTCGACAGCGTGAATGACGGGAACAAAGCTGGCGTTCGCATCGCGGGTCACCTGGAGGTGAGGGCTCTACGCCTGCACGGGTCCGAACGCTCCCCATCGAGGGGTGGTTGAGGGCGGGTTGGGATAATCCACCTGACGCCAAGGGTCGGGCGTCGCGTCTCCGCCTGGGCAGTCTAGCATCCACCGGCTTGCCGTACATGGCCCGCTCACACCGTAGGCGGAGGTGACAATCTCAAGTCGCCTCCGCCGTCGGCAACGTCACCGCGTCGAGGATGGCCTGCTCCACCGCGACCTCCGCCGCTAGCGAGATCCTGAGCGATGCGGTCGTCGTGGGGGAACCCTCTCGCATGGTCGCGGCGAAGACGAGGTCGCCGTCGAAGAGCGTATGGCATGGGCGGATCACCCGAGCGAAGCCGTCGTGCGCGGCGGCGGCGCTTCGCGTCAATGTCGCGTGGTCGCTCGGGGCATCGACCAAAATGATGCCCAAGGTGGTTGTGGCGCCAAGCGTTCCTCTGACTCCCCCGGAAGCAATGACGTCCAACCTCGGGTCTGTCGTCTGCTCCACATCCCGACCAGGGGGCGGCATGAGCGGCGACCCAACGATTTCTCCGAAGGCGTTGACCACGACAACTGCCGTCACCGATCCGTCTTCCCAGCTCACTTGGCTGACCCCCACACCGCCTGGCTGGGTTAACTCGGGCCGGATCTTGCCCGCCGTCGCACCGCTACCGGCACCGACATGGCCCCGTGAGAGTGCGGATAGTGGCCCGGCCGCTTGACAGGCCGCATAGCCATCAGCCGCAGTCGGTGCGGTGGCTGACCCGACCGCGAGGTCATAGATCACGGCGGCGGGGACAATCGGGACCGGGCCGGCGGGGGTGGCAAACCCCCGTCCCCGCTCGGTGAGGAACCGGGCCACGCCGTCCGCTGCCGCTAATCCGAACGCGCTGCCCCCAGTCAGGAGAAGGGCATCGACTCGCCGCACCAGCCGATCCGCGCGCAGGAGGTCCGTTTCCCGGGTGCCGGGCGCGGCGCCTCGCACGTCCACCGCCGCCAGCGCGGGACGATCGAAGAGGAGGACGGTGCACCCAGTTTGAGCGGCCGCATCAGTCCAGTGTCCGGCGGAGACACCGTCAATGTCTCGTGTGACGCCCTGAGGCATAGGAGGATCCGATCGCAAAGCGGAACCGATGGTCCGGCTGTCTCACCACTCCAAGGTCAGGCCCGGTTCAGCGAGGAGGAGTTGGCCGCCGAAATGCTCCTCCGCTTGCTCGCGATAGCGATCGACACCCCGCTCTTCCCAGGTATGGGTGAGGACCAATGTCTCGGCACCCGCAGTACGGGCCAGGCCAGCCGCTTCCTCCGCCGTTAGGTGACCGCGACTCGAAAACGGCTCCTCTGATGGCTCAAGCAGCGTCGACTCTGCCACCATGACGCCACACCCGGCGACAAAGCCCGCGAGGTCAGCAGCGGGACCGGTATCCGCCGTGTAGACGAGAGCGCGGCCTCCACCCGGGTGGGCAATCCTGATGGCCCAGCAGGGCACGTAATGCACCGTGGGCGCGAAGGTGAGTCGCGCATCACCGATCGTCAGGACCGAGGCGGGGTCATACTCATCGATATCGAAGACATCAGGGAAGAACGCTCCGGCCTTGCCCGGCTCGGCAAAGGCGTCGGCCACCCGATCAAGGAACGCCTCGCCCCTCGGCGGAAGTCGTAGCGGGACCAGTCCGGGAGGCCGGACGGGGTTATAGGCAAGGGCAAATCGGAGTGCAACGAGATCGAGTACATGGTCCACGTGCAGGTGGGAGAGGATCACGGCGTCCAGGGTTCGGAAGTCAGCATGACGGCGAAGTTCCGTGAGCGTGCCTGGCCCAAGGTCAAGCACAAAGGTTGCTTCGTCCGTCGAGATCAGGTAGCCGGAGCAGCCTCGCCCTGTTCCCGCCCCTGCGGCGCTGCCACCGAGCACTGTCAGTGTTGCCACGGGGCCGCCTCCGGTCGGTCCAACTCGTACAGCAGATCAAGGTGGGTCTGATCGTTGATGCGATGGACCATGGTGTGATCCGCCGTGACGTGGAGGTGGGTCAGGCTGCAGTTGCCGAGGGGGTACGCTTCCCAATCGTTGGGGGAAATCCCGTGGATCTGGGCAAGGTACGATCCGATAACGCCCCCGTGCGCCACGACAACCACCGTCCGCGACGCATGGTCGGCCAGAATGGCCTCAAATGCCGCCAGGACGCGGAGGTGGAACCCGCGCCGGGACTCCCCGCCGGGCCACGCTAAATCGTCGTCGGTGAAGTCGCGCATGCGACGGGCGATTTCCGGATGTTCTGCCTCGATGCGGTCGACCGTCAGGCCCTCCAATGCGCCGAAGTCCATCTCCACCAATTCAGGTACGGCAATCGGTTCGATCCCGATGCGAGCGCCAATCATGCGGGCTGTCGTCAACGCACGAGCGAGTGGGCTTGAGAGTAGGGCGTCAACGGTGACGTCGGCGGCGATGCGCTCAGCGACGCACCGCGCCTGGCGAAGCCCATGGGCGTCTAAGGGCACGTCGGTGGAGCCGTGCAGAATCCCACGAACGTTGCTATCTGTTCGGCCGTGCCGGACCAGGTACAGCGTCGTTTCACTCGCCCGGGGGTGGCGGAGGTGGGGATGTTGGGCGGGATGTGACGACATGGGCATAGTAGGCACAGCAGTCTGTCAGTGGGCACCGTTCGCAGCACGGGCGCCGGGCGGTGCACACGGCTCGGCCGTGGGCAATCATGTTGACATGGAAAGCGTAAACCCGGTCGCGGTCCGCGCCAAGGTCCACTTCGAGAAGCGCGTGTGCCGCCTCGGCACCCACCTCCGCTCCGATCAAGCCGAGGCGCTTCGCGACCCGATGAACGTGAGTGTCGACGGGTAGCGCTGGGCGCCCAAGGCTGAACAGCAGGATGCACGCCGCGGTCTTCGGGCCTACGCCGTTGAGCCGGAGCAGCCAGTCGCGGGCCTCGTCGAGCGGGAGGTCGACGAGGTGGTTGACGTCGAGGATACCGCGCTCAGAAAGGATGTCATTCAGGATCGCTTGGATTCTCAGTGCCTTCCGATCCGCCAGCCCTCCGGTGCGGATGGCGTCGGCCACGGCGCTCGTCGGGGCAACCCGCACCGCTTCCCAAGTCGGGTAACGGGTCCTCAGCGACCGGTACGCGCGCTCAGTGTTGGTGTCTGAGGTGTGCTGGGAGAGGACCGTCATCACCAACTCGTCCAACGGTGGCAAGTGCGCTTGCCACCTCCGGGGGCCGTAGGCCCTGTCCAATCGGTCCGCAATGCCATCGACAGGGGACACGTCCGAGGACTGGTGGCGGGATAGGGTGTGATCCATGGCTTGGATTGTACGGTCAGCGCCGAGGGTGAGAAGGTCGCTCCACAGCGCAGCCCTCTCACCACTCGATCTCCAACCTGCCCCACCTACGGGTAAATCAGCGTGCCATAGTGTTGGTTCCCCCCGCCGATGTCCGGAAACTCGACGCCCGAGATGGCATTGATGCCCGTGAACGGAACCGCAATTCGGCTCCAGTTGCCACCATCGGCGGTTTGCCAGACCGTGAGATGGATGTGAGGACCGCCGACAAAGCCCTGCCCGCCCGGCCCCGAGATGTAACCCATGTACTGTCCCTGGGTCACGGACTGGCCGGCAGCCAATCCTCCCGCTAAGGTGACGTGAAAAAAGGCCACCGCGTAGCCGTTGCCGAGATCGATTGACAGTCCCCCAGTACTGGGATCGATCCAACGAATCGTGCCGGAGGCTGGAGAAAGAACGGACTGACTAGCCGTGTTCCCATCCGCGCGGGCAAGGTCCAGCGAGTAGTAATACTGCCATCCGCCCCCGCCGTTGTAGTGGCTGGAGCCGTTGTAGCCCTGCGTAACCCTCCAGGTACCGCCAGCGAACGGCCAGGCGATACCGGAGCCGCCACCACCCGGATTCCCCCGGGGTCGCTGCCAAAAGCGAGGTAGGCACCGGCGACCCAGCCGGCTCGACCACCAAAAGTGACCGGGTAGAACCCGTTCTGAGGGTCACCAGTGGTGCTGACAGTCGCTGCGGCCGGTATGACGGCAAGGACCGGGTAGCCAGTCCCTGGACCACCACGAAGATTCAGCGCGGTTGTGGTCGTTGCCGCCCCAGTGCCAGATCCTGGGTCTGGAGCAGGCGGTTGGTTGTCACCCGTGTCCAGGAAGGCGGCGTAGGCCCACCCGGCGATCCCGTTGTAGGAGACCGACAGGAAGCCGCTGGCGCTTTCGCCGGTGAGAGTGACGAAACTCCCCGCCGGCATCACCGCCCGCACGGAATCTGACGTGCTCGGCCCCGAGCGGAGATTGAGATCACTGATAACACGAACGTCCCCGTCTCCGGCACCCGGATCGGGGGCCGGTCCGCTGCCATCGGTGTCCAGATAGGCGGCAAAGGCCCAGCCAGCGACGTTCCCGGAAGCGACGGAAAGAAAACCGTTCGCACTGTTCCCGGTGAGGGTCACGGTCGAGCCTGCGGGAAGGACCTGGATGACCGTGTCCGAGGTGCTAGGTCCCGCCCGCAGGTTGAGGGCGCTGGTCGTCGTCGCGGAACCGGTGCTGCTCCCCGGATCGGGGTCTGGTGCTGGGTCACTGGTGTCAAGGAAGCTCGCGTAGGCCCAGCCAGACGTGCCGTTGTAGACGACGGCGAGGAAGCCGTTGGCGGCGTCGCCTGTCAGGGAGACAGTGCTTCCGGCGGGAATAACCAGGAGCACGCGGTCGTTGGTGCTTGAACCGGCCCGGAGATTGAGGGCCGAGGTGGTGGTCGCTGTGCCGACGGAGGACGTCGCTGCCGCCGATACCTCCCTGTTGATCTCGGATGTGTCAATCTCTGAGGACGTAAGGTCCGGTTCGGTCCCGGCTGCCGCTCACCCGGCGGCGAGAAAGTCCGAGACGATGTAACCCTGGGTACCACCGGCGTCGACGCCGTACCAGAGGGATCCGTCGTCTGCCTCGATTGGCCCCTCAAGCACGGCAACCGTCGTGCCCTCGCCGACCATATTCATGACCGCGGCATCGTAGCTGGGTGCGGATCGCAGCCAGACGTCGTCCCCGTCGGCGTAGGCCACGACCGCCGTGCCGCCGATCTCCAAGTCCGTTTCGGCGAGCGTGATGACCGGTACGCGCAGCGACGCGAGGCAGAGGAGCCCCACCAATGCCGTGAGAAGCCAACGCGCGGGGCGTTGGGCGGTGATGAACATGGCCTTCCCTCCAGTTTCGATGCGGCTGAGCAGCCACTCAGCCGTCCCAGGGGTACCGGGCTGTGGACCCTTTGTCACCTCCCTTCGGGATAGTCCGCGGCAAGAGGATCCATCCACCCTCGTGCACGGATTGGATATTCACCCTGATGTTGGTCGCGTTCGCGCTTTTTGGATTTTGCCATAGCGGCGATTTTCCGCAAGGCCCTCACATTTGTGCATGTCGTACCGGCCAGACACTGAATGAATCGCGGGTAGCAGGTTCAAGGTGCGGATCCGGCAGCAGGACCGACGTTTCTCCAGCGATGCCGGGAGATGATCAGCCCGCTCGGCTCGCCGCAGCGTTTGGATTGACCGTCCCCCACCGGGCAGCCTATACTTCCCTGGCCGCAGAAATAGACGAGGGAATAGGTGTTCTTGCCGCAGCCGCCGACCCACACCAGCATGAGTGCGCCTCCTGGTCCGTCCCGGGCCACGGGGCCTTTTTTTTGCGCCGACCGTCCTCTGGAGGCGATGGCGTGAGTCGTCGAAGCATCTTGATCCGGGGCGGCCATGTTGTTGATCCCCTGAATGAACGTGACGGCATCAGTGATGTTCTCGTGCGAGACGGGGTGGTCACGGATGTCGGTCCGTCACTCTCGGCGCCGGGCGGCGCTGAGGTCTTCGACGCCGCGGGCCTTGTGGTTGCGCCGGGGCTGATCGATGTTCACGTCCATCTGAGGGAGCCGGGCTTCGAAGCCAAAGAGACGATCGCGACCGGAACGGCGGCGGCCGCGGCGGGCGGGTTCACCACAATCTGCTGCATGCCCAACACCCGGCCGGTGCTCGACAGCGTCGAGGTCCTGGAGGATCTGAATGCTCGGGTGGAGCGGGACGGCCAGGTCCGGGTGCATCCCATCGCCGCGATCACGAAGGGGCGGGAAGGCGTGGAGGCGGTCGACTTCTCCGCGCTGGCGGCCACCGGGGCGGTCGGCTTCTCGGACGACGGCGACACGACCGCGGATAGCGCGATCATGCGCTCGGCGCTGGAAGCGAGCCGGGAGCTGAACCGTCCCGTGATGGTCCATTGCGAGGACAAGGCCCTGGCGTCCGGCGCGATGCACGAGGGGGAGGTTTCGGGAAATCTCGGAATCCCCGGGATTCCGGCCGAGGCGGAGGAGATCATCATCGCCCGGGATTTGATGCTGGCGCGGCTGACTGGCGGCTGGCTCCACGTCTGCCACGTGAGCACCGGGCGCGGGATTGACCTTGTGCGGCGGGCCAAGGCCGAGGGCGTGCGGGTGACCGCCGAGGTCATGCCCCACCACCTGACCATGAGCGATGGGTGGGTGGCAGGTGAGCGGACCCTCCTCAACGTCGACGAGCCACCGGGCGCTCCCGCTCCCGCCGCCGATCCCGACACAAAGGTCAATCCACCTCTGCGCACCGCCGAGGACACGCGGTTGCTCTTGGCGGCGCTTCAGGAAGGGACCTTCGACGTCGTCGCGACGGACCACGCGCCCCACGCGGCGCCCGAGAAGCAGGGCAGCCCGTATGAGCGGGCGGCGTTCGGGCTAAGTGGTCTCGAATTTGCCCTTCCGCTGATGCTTGCGCTTGTCCGCGCCGGTCACTTCTCGTTGACGGACGTCGTGCGGCGGCTCAGCCTGGAGCCGGCCCGGTTGCTCGGAGTTCCACTTGGCAACCTGGCGCCCGGGAACATCGCGGACCTGGTCGTGTTTGATCCCGAGGAGCGTTGGGTCGTGACCCCGGACCGGTTGCGGACCAAGAGCGCCAATACCCCGCTGCTGGGCATGGAGTTGCGCGGCCGGGCGAAATTGACCCTCGTCGGAGGAGAGGAGCGCCACCGTGACTGATGCGATCCTCGACGAAACGACCCGGAAAGCGAACCGGCCTACCCCGTTGCCCGCCGATCGCTATCGTCCCCCGAGCGATGCCGCGCTGGCCCTGGCCGACGGTCGCGTCTTCCGAGGCCGGGCGTTCGGCGCTCCTGGTACGGCATCCGGCGAGGCCGTCTTCACCACGACGATGACCGGCTACCAGGAGGTCTGCACCGACCCCTCGTTCCGGGGCCAGATCGTCTGCATGACCTACCCCTTGATCGGCAACTACGGCGTCAACACGGAGGACGACGAGTCGCGCCGGCCTTGGATCGCCGGGCTGGTGGTACGGGAGCACAGCAGCCAGCCGAGCAACTGGCGGTCCGCGGGTACCCTGGACGCTTACCTCAAGCGCTACGACATTCCCGCCATCGCGGGCGTGGACACCCGTGCCCTCACCCGCCACATCCGCGAGGTCGGCGATGCGCGGGCGGTGCTCTTCCACGGAGCCGGGTCGATGCCGGACGAGGAGTTGATCGAGCGGGCCCGGGGGGCGGCGATCCCCGGTGAGCACGACGTGGTTGGGGAGGTGCTGGCGGCCGATATCGAGGTGCTCGGTCCGGAGGGTGGCCCTCACGTGGTGGTGGTTGACTGCGGCGTCAAGCGCAACATCGTGCGTTCCCTCGTCGCTCGTGGCGCAAGGGTCACCATCGTCCCCTACGGGACGGCATATGGCGAGATCGCCGCGCTGCGGCCGGACGGCGTTGTCGTTTCCCCCGGGCCGGGCGATCCGGCGAACTTGAACGCGGGTCTGGATGTCGTCCGCTCGGTGCTCGCGGCTCAGGTGCCCTACTTCGGCATCTGCCTGGGTCACCAGCTTCTGGCGCGGGCGATCGGCGCGGAGACGAGCAAGCTCAAGTTCGGTCATCGCGGCGGCAATCACCCGGTCCGGGACCGGCGGAACGGCCGGGTGACGATCACGGCCCAGAACCACAGTTACCGCGTCGATCCCGAGACCGTACCCACGGATCAGGACTGGGAGGTCGCGCTGGTCAACCTCAACGATGGCTCGGTGGAAGGTCTGACCCACCACCGCCTCCCGGTCCTCTCCGTCCAGTTCCATCCGGAGGCGTCGCCGGGACCGATGGACAACGGCGTCCTCTTCGACGAGTTCCTCGCGATGATCTCCCGCAGTCAGGCCGACCGGGCAGGAGCGGCGTAGGTGGCGACCCCGACGACAACCTCGCAGGGCCCGGTCCGCAGCGTCCTCGTGCTCGGCTCCGGCCCGATTGTGATCGGGCAGGCGGCGGAGTTCGACTACGCGGGCACCCAGGCGTGCCGCGCACTGCGGGAGGAGGGGATCCGCACCATCCTCGTCAACTCCAACCCCGCCACGATCATGACCGACGAGGACATTGCCGACGCCGTCTACATCGAGCCGCTGACGCCGGACGTGATCCGGAGGGTGATCCAGCGCGAGCGGCCGGATGGTCTGCTTCCGACGCTGGGAGGCCAGACCGGCCTCAACCTCGCGGTCCAGGTGGCCCGGCTGGGCATCCTGGAGCGGTACGGCGTCCGGCTCCTGGGGACCCCGCTCGAGGCGATCGAACGGGCGGAAGACCGGGCGCTGTTCAAGCAGCTGTTGGACAAGCTGGGCGAGCCGACCGTTGCCAGCACTATCGTCACCACCCTGGAGGAGGCGCGGGCGTTTGCCAAGGAGGTGCCGCTGCCCCTGGTGATTCGGCCGGCGTTCACCCTGGGTGGCACCGGCGGCGGCGTGGCGCACACGCCGGAGGAGTTGGACCGGATTGTCGCCGGCGGCATCTCTGCCAGCCCGATCGGTCAGGTTTTGCTGGAGCGGTCGTTACTGGGCTGGAAAGAGATCGAGTACGAGGTGATGCGGGACGCCGCGGACACCTGCATCACGATCTGCAACATGGAAAACCTGGACCCGATGGGGGTCCACACCGGGGACAGCATCGTCGTCGCCCCGTCCCAGACGCTCTCCGACCGCGAGTACCAGATGCTGCGCTCCTCGGCGCTGCGGATCATCCGGGCGCTTGGCATCGAGGGCGGCTGCAACGTCCAGTACGCGCTGGACCCGCACTCGATGGACTACTCGGTTATCGAGGTCAACCCACGCGTGAGCCGCTCCTCCGCGCTCGCCTCCAAGGCCACCGGCTACCCCATCGCGCGGATGTCCGCCAAGATCGCGATCGGCCGCCGCCTGGACGAACTGACCAACGCGGTGACCGGGGAGACGACGGCCGCCTTTGAGCCCGCGCTCGACTACGCGGTGGTCAAGATTCCCCGCTGGCCGTTCGACAAGTTCGCCCGGGCCGAGCGCACGATCGGCACCCAGATGAAGGCCACTGGCGAGGTGATGGCGATTGATCGCTCCTTTGAGGGCGCGCTGCAGAAGGCCGTGCGCTCCCTGGAGACCAACGCCAAGGATCTCGGCTGGGAGGATTCGACCTGGACCGACGAGGTGATCGAAGACCTGATTGCCCGCCCGAACGACCTTCGCCTTTGGGCCCTGATGGCGGCGCTGCGCCGGGGCCAGACGCCCGAACGCCTCCACGAGTTGAGCCGCATCGATCCCTGGTTCCTGGACAAGCTGCAAGGCTTGGTGGATCTGGAGCGGCGGATCGCGAGTGATGGTATCGACGGGGATCTGCTCTGGACGGCCAAGCGGGCCGGCTTTTCTGATGCCCAGATCGGTCGCCTCTCGGGTCAGTCCGACGGGCGCGTGCGCGCGCTTCGCGACCGCCTCGGGATGGCGCCGGTCTACAAGATGGTCGACACCTGCGCCGGCGAGTTCGCGGCGGCGACGCCCTACTTCTACGCCACCTACGAAGAGGAAGACGAGGCAACGCCGATCCCCGGGAAACGGGCGCTGGTGGTGGGCTCGGGCCCGATCCGGATCGGCCAGGGCATCGAGTTTGACTATTGCTCGGTTCAGGCGGCGCGGGCGCTGCACGACGCGGGCGTCGCCTCCATCATGGTCAACTCCAACCCCGAGACCGTCTCGACCGACTTCGATGCGTCCGATCGCCTCTACTTCGAACCCCTCGATGCCGAGAGCGTCGGCGAGATTTTGCGCCACGAGACGGGCGGAGACGGCACAGGTGGGGAGGTGCCGCCGGTCATCGTCCAGTTTGGCGGGCAGACGGCGATCAACCTTGCGGCGCCGCTGGCGTCAGAAGGCGTGTCCATCTGGGGGAGTTCGCTGGACTCGATCGACCTGGCCGAGGACCGCTATCGCTTCGAGGCGTTCCTCCGAGGTCTCGGCATCCCACAGCCACCCGGCGCGGCGGTGACCTCGCTCGCGGACGCGGAGGAGGTTGCGAACCGGATTGGCTATCCCGTGCTGGTGCGGCCATCCTACGTCCTCGGAGGGAGGGCGATGGAGGTGGTCTACGGGGGGGACCACCTGGCCAGGTACATCCGCAACGCGGCGAGCCTGACCCCAGAGCATCCGGTGCTGGTCGACAAGTACCTCCTGGGCAAGGAGGTCGAGGTCGACGCGATCTGCGACGGGGAGGCCGTACTAATCCCGGGGGTCATGGAGCACATCGAGCGGGCCGGGGTTCACTCCGGCGACTCCTTCGCGGTCTACCCGGGCATCAACCTCTTCCCGGCCGAGATCGAGACGATCGTGGACTACACCACCCGGATTGCCCTCGCAATCGGGGCCCGCGGCCTGATCAACATCCAATATGTGATCCACGCCGGCAGGCTCTACGTGCTGGAGGTCAATCCCCGATCGTCGAGAACGGTGCCCTTCATGAGCAAGGCCACCGGCGTGCCGATGGTGAAGCTGGCGACCGGCGTGATGCTCGGCCGTTCGCTGAGGGAGCAGGGCTACGAGGGCGGGCTCTGGCCGCGCCAGCCGCTGGTGGCGGTGAAGGCTCCGGTCTTCTCGATGGCAAAGCTCCGCGGCGTCGAAGTCCACCTCGGCCCGGAGATGAAGTCGACTGGCGAGGTGATGGGCATCGACCGGTCCTTCGAGCCGGCCTTTTTCAAGGCATTGCTCGCGGCCGGGTTGGCCCTGCCGCCCCGCGGATCCATTTTGCTGACACTGGCGGACGAGGACAAGGCGGACGCGGTCGGGATGATCGGGCAGCTTGTGCGGATGGGTTACAAGCTCTACGCGACCGAAGGCACGGCAGCGCTGATCGAGCGGCACGGGATGCCGGTTCAGATGGTCACCAAGCGGATCGGCCGGGGCAATCCCGACATGCTTGACGTCATCCTCCAGGGCACCGTTGACGGGGTGATCAACACGCCCGGCCCTGCTGACAAGGAGGTCCTGGACGGGCTCCAGATCCGCCGCGCGGCGGTGGAGCGCGGCATCCCCTGCATCACCTCCATCGATACTGCTCGGGCGATGACGGACGCCATGGCCTCCGCGGGGTCCGTCTATACTGTCCAGCCGGTGCCCGCCTATCGGCGGCACGGTTTCGGCTACTAGGGGCAACGGCATCGCACGGCGGCCGAAACCCCTCGTGCCTGCCTGCCCGGCCGCGATGGATCACCGAAGGGTAAGACACCGGATGGTCGAACTGGACCCGATTCTTGACATGGACTTCGTAGGGGCGGGCGGCGTCGTGGTGCGAGCTCGGGAGTTCGACAGCCGGATCCTGGCCGTGGAACCGGTGATGGGCGATTCGGCGGTGCTCACCTTGTCGCTCCCGCCCGGCATGGCCGGCAGCCTTCGCGCCGGTCAGTTCGTGGATGTGCTGTGCCGCGTCGAGGGGTCCTACGATCCGCTCTTACGTCGGCCGTACTCGATCTTTCGCGCTGACCCCCGGACGGAGACGATGCAGTTGCTCGTCCGTCCCTACGGGCGGGGAAGCGCCTGGCTCGCCTCCCGGCCTGCCGGCACGATCCTGGATGTCTTGGGGCCGCTCGGCAATACGTTTCAGGTCAACCCCCGCAGCCGCAACCTGCTGATGGTGGCGGGCGGCGTCGGGGCGGCGCCGCTCGTGATGCTGACGGACCACGCGCTCGCCGACGGGCGCAATGTCACCTACCTCATGGGAGCTGCCGACGCCGATGCGCTCCTGCCCGCCTCCTACCTCCCGAGCGATGTTGAGTATGCGGTCGCAACCGACAATGGCAGCAAGGGACATTGGGGGTTCGTGACCGACCTCGTCCCGGAGTACCTTCGCTGGGCGGATCAGGTCTTCGCTTGTGGGCCCGAGGCCATGTTCCGATCGCTACGTGCGGTGGCGAGCGCCCATCGCCTCGGCGGGAAGCCGCGGATTCAGGTCTCCGTCGAGCGGACGATGGCCTGCGGGCTTGGCGCCTGCCTCGGCTGCGTCGTGGAAACGAAGCACGGCATGCAAACCTCCTGCGTCCAGGGTCCAATCTACGACATGGATGAGGTGGTCTGGTGAGGGCTCCGTCGGGTTTGCCTCTCGTGAAAACCGCTCGCTGCCAAGTGACGGCGAGACGGACGGCCGACGCCTGATGGCCGCTCCCTCGCTGGCCGTGGATCTAGCCCCCGGAAATCCGCGGGAGCTGGTCCTGGCAAATCCGGTGATCGCCGCTTCTGGCTGCTTCGGGTACGGCCTGGAGTACGCCGAAGTGATGGACGTCCAGCGATTAGGCGCGTTCGTGAGCAAGGGGATCACCCCAAAGCCGCGCTCCGGAAATCCGATGCCGCGGATCACGGAAACGCCTGCCGGGATGCTCAACGCCATCGGCCTCCAGAACCCCGGAATCCGGGGTTTCGTTAAGAAGTATCCGAAGCTGTGGGAGGCGTGGAAGGTTCCCGCCATCGTCAACATCTCGGCCGAGTCGGTCGAGGAGTACGCGATGATGGCCCGGATTCTCGACGAGCAGCCGGGAGTGGCCGGCATCGAGGTCAACATCTCCTGCCCCAACATCGCCGCCGGCGGCTATTGCTTCGGGTGGGACGCGGTGATGTCGGCGGACGTCACTCGAGCGGTTCGCGCTGCGACGACCCTGCCGTTGATCGTCAAACTCAGCCCGGGCGCGGTCGACATCGTCTCGGTCGCGCTCGCGGTTGAGGAGGCCGGGGCGGACGCCGTGTCGCTGATCAACACGCTGGTGGGGATGGCCATCGACGTGCGGACGCGACGGCCGGTCCTGGCTAATGCCACGGGAGGGTTGTCGGGCCCGGCGGTGAAGCCGATCGCGCTCAGGATGGTCTACCAGGTTGCCGTGGCGGTTCGGATCCCTGTGGTCGGGATGGGCGGCATCATGGGCCTAAACGACGCGCTGGAGTTCTTCTTCGCCGGGGCAAACGCGATCCAGGTCGGCACCGCGATCTTTGCCCAGCCCGGTATGCTGATCCGCCTCATCGACGACCTTGAGGATTGGCTGAGGCGCGAGGGAGTCGGGAGCGTGCGGGAGATCGTCGGGGTGGCGCTGCCGGCCGGATTGCCGACCAGGCAGGCGGCCACGGAAGCTGATGTCGAGATCGACTTCGCGGCAGCAGTCGCGGCGGGATGAAGTTTCTCTATCCGCTGCTCGTTCTCGTCCCGATCGCCCTGGTCATGGAATTCGGCCACATCGGTGGTCATAGCGCGATCTTTGTCGTCTCCGCGCTTGCCCTCGTTCCGCTGGCGGCGGTGCTCGGCCGCGCCACGGAAGAGACCGCGATCTACACCGGCCCGAAGATCGGGGCTCTCCTCAACGCCACGCTGGGCAATGCCCGGAGTTGATCATCACCATCGTCGCGCTGCGGGAGGGTTTGGTTGAGGTCGTCAAGGCGAGCATCGCCGGCTCGATCATCGGGAATATCCTGGTCGTGCTCGGCGCGTCGGTGCTCCTAGGCGGGCTCAAAAACGGCACCCAGCGCTTCGACGCGAAAGCGGCCGGCACCAACGCGACGATGATGGCTCTCGCGGTCGTGGCGATGGTGATCCCAGCGGTCTTTGCCCTCGGCAGCGCCGAACACCGCCCCAGCGACCGGGACATCGAGCGGCTCAGTGACGGCGTTGCCGTCGTCCTCATCCTCATTTACGTGGCGTACCTCGCCTTTTCGCTGCGGGAGCAATCGCCCAACGAGGAGGAATTCGAGCACCACGGCCCGCCGACCATGAAGTTGCCGGTCGCGGGCGCGTTGCTTGTCGCTTCGACGATCGCGATCGTCTTTATGAGCGAGATTCTGGTGGGGGCGCTGGAGCCGACGGCGGAGCAGTGGGGGCTGACCGAGCTGTTCGTCGGCGTGATGCTGGTCCCCCTGGTGGGCAACATCGCCGAGCACCTGGTTGCGGTCCAGGTTGCCTATGCCAACAAGATGGACCTCAGCCTCGGCATCGCCATCGGCTCCGGGCTCCAGATTGCGTTGTTCGTGGCGCCGGTGCTGGTGCTGGTCAGCGTGCTGCTCGGGCAGCCGATGACACTGGTGTTCAACAGCTTCGAGCTGATCGCCCTGGTGGGCGCGGCCCTGATCGCGGTGCTGATTTCCCAGGACGGGGAGTCCAACTGGCTGGAAGGGGCCGAGTTGATCGCGCTCTACGCGATCCTCGGGATCGCGTTCTTCTTCGTGCCGTAGGCACCCCTCCCGTGCCTCTTCGCCGTGCCCTCCGTCGGCCAGATTGGGACGGGCCGTCGGGATCGCGCCGTCCCAATGACGCTTGGAGCGCCGATGTCGGACGAAAATGATCTCCTCGAACGGCTACGTGCGGTTGGCGCGCTGAAGGAAGGCCACTTCCTTCTGGCCTCGGGGCGCCACAGTGATCGCTACGTCGAGAAATTCGATCTGCTCCGGCAGCCGGTCACGACCTCTCAGGTCTGCCGGGCGTATGCCGATCGTTTCCGGGGTGAGCGCATCGACGTCGTGGTTGGACCGACGACCGGCGGGGTCATCCTTGCGTTTGAGGTCGCGCGGCAACTCGGCGTAGCTGCCGCCTACGCCGAGCGGCGCGCCGACGGGGCGCCAGGCCGCGAGTTCCGGCGCGGCACGACATTCTCTCAGGGGCAGCGCATTGTCGTCGTCGATGACATCCTGACGACTGGGGGATCGGTGCGGGAGACGCTGGCGGCGCTCGCGGCTCAGCCCGTGGAGGTCGTCGCTGTGGCGGTGCTGGTGGACCGAAGTGGAGGGCGGGTGACCTTTGACGTCCCGCTCGTCGCGCTGACGACGCTTGACGTGGCGACCTGGGAGACGGATGGGTGCCCGCTGTGTGAGGCGGGAATGCCCCTGGTCAAGCCGGGAACGACCACCACGCCCGCATAAGCACGACCGAAGACCGCCGACGCAGGCGACGGGCGTGGCGTGCATGGCGGAGCCAGGGAACCCGGGCGACCGGGGGGCAGCCCCTACTCCTCGCTCCGGGAGGCGTGCGCCATTCTGTGCTTGAGCTCGTCACGCTGGGCGAGGAGATCATCGAGACGTTGGTCGATCTGCTGGAGGATATCCGCGCGCGGGCGGTGGACGTATTCGTCGCGCAGTTCGATCAGCATCTGCGCGATGCGAGCGATTGTGCGGACCGTGTGGACCGGGTCTTCCTCGCGCGACGGCAAGGTGTAGCCGCTCATCCTGTCTCCCTCTGACCCTGGTCCAGACCTCAACCCGCCGGAGGCGAACGGACGCTAGGGTAGCACGGCCTCGACCGGGGCACCATCGGTCGCCTCGATCCCGTCGGGAACGGTATCCTCCGCGCCCTCCAGCATCCGCAGCAACGCAACCTCATCGATGATCGGAACCTTCAGGTCGCGTGCCCGGTCGGCCTTGCTCCCGGCCTCCTCGCCAGCCACCAAAAACGACGTCCTCTTCGACACTGAGCCACTGACGGAGGCCCCCGCCTGGCGGAGCCGCTCCTCGGCCTGCGGTCGTGTCAGGGACGAGAGGCGGCCGGTGAGCACAAAGGTCTTGCCGGAAAGGTGGGACGAGCCGTTGCCGCTAGAGTGTCGGTCGTCCGCCGTGCGGACACCGGCTCGCCTCAGCTTGGCGATCACCTCACGGTTTCGAGGTTCTTGGAAGAAGTCGACCACGCTCTCGGCCAGCACGCCCCCGATGCCCCCGACCGCATTCACGTCCTTGACCGGCGCCTCCATCAGCACATCGAGGGAGCCGAAGCGGTCCGCCAGCAAGCGAGCCGTGCGCTCACCGACGTGGCGGATGCCGAGCGCATTGATCAATCGTGCAAGGGGCCGGTCTTTGCTCGCCTCGACCGCGGCGCGCAGGTTCGCGGCACTCTGGTCTCCAAGCCGCTCCAGCGCCGCGACCTGGTCCCAGTCCAATGTGTAGAGGTCCGCCACGTCGTGGATGAGCCCGAGGTCCACAAAGCGATCGGCGAGTTTCTCACCGAGGCCGACGATATCCATGGCGTTGCGGGAGACGAAGTGGTGCACCTTCTCCCGGAGCTGCGCCGGGCAGGCGGCATTGGGGCAGTAGCGCATCGCCTCGCCGTCGGCCCGGTGGGTCGGCGTGCCGCAGGCGGGGCACGTGGCCGGCATGGCGAAAGGGGTCTGGCTGCCGTCCCGTCGCTCCTCAAGCACCTTGACGACGTAGGGGATGACGTCGCCGCGGCGCTCGACGACGACGGTATCACGGGCGCGGATGTCCTTGCGAGCGATCTCGTCCTCGTTGAAGAGGGCGGCGCGCTGAACGATCACCCCGCCGATGTTGACCGGCTCCAGCACCGCCAACGGGTTCAGTGCTCCCGTGCGGCTGACGTTGATCGTGATCTCCTTGATGACCGAGGTCGCCTGGGTTGGCGGGAACTTGTAGGCGGTGGCCCAGCGCGGCTCTCGGGCCACGTACCCGATCTCCTCCTGGAGTCGAACATCATTCACCTTGATGACCACGCCGTCCGCTTCGAAGTCCAGGTCAGCACGTTGGGCCTGCCAGCGTTCGCATTCCGCCCAGACCTCCTCGACCGAATCGCAGCGGGTCGCATCTGGGGAGGGGGCGAACCCGACGGCGCGGAGGAACTCCAGCGCCTCCCAGTGACTTCCGGGCGCTTCTTCACCCTCGGTGTAGCCGATGCCGTAGACGAAGAGACGCAGCGGCCGGCTGGCCGTGATCCTGGTGTCCTTTTGCCGGAGGGAGCCTGCCGCGGCGTTGCGCGGGTTCATGAAGAGCTTCCCGCCGTTGGCGGCGATCCCGGCGTTGAGGCGTTCGAAATCCGCCTTCCGCATGTAGACCTCGCCACGGACCTCCAGCACGCGGGGCATCATCCCCCCGGGCACCGGGTTGAGGCGAAGGGGGATAGAGCGGATGGTGCGCAGGTTCTGGGTGATATCGTCACCCTTGAAGCCGTCACCCCGGGTGGCGCCATGGTCAAAGACGCCGTCGACATAGGTGAGCGCTACGGCGAGGCCGTCGATCTTCGGCTCCGCCACGAAGGTGAGCTCGGAACCGCCAGCAAAGCGGCTAGCCCGCTGGGCCCAGGCGCGCAACTCTTCCTCGTTGTAGACGTTGCTCAGGGAAAGCATCGGGCGCGGGTGCTGAATCTCGGCGAAGCCAGCTTGCGGCGCGGCGCCGACCCGCTGGGTGGGGGATTCTGGCGATACCAACTCCGGGTGGACCGCCTCCAGCTCCCGCAGCTCCCGCATGAGGGCATCGTACTCGGCATCCGTCAGGGAGGGCTGGTCGAGCACGTAGTACTCGTAGTTGGCCCGATCGATCTCTTCCCGGAGGTCGTCAACGCGCCGCTGGATGGCGTCGTCACCCATCTCGTTACGAACTCCTATGGCAGGGTATGGTATAGCTTGCCCAACGCGGGGTGAACGTACGTTCGGATCCAGTGTAGCACGGCCAATTGCGACGCCGGAGGGTGCCGGTCCGCGCAAGGAGCGCCCGGTGAGCGCAGTCAACCCGTCCATCACTGCCATAGAGGAGGATCAACCGGCCCCACGGGTGCCGGAGGCGGACCGCTATGCCTTCCTCTCCCAGCGGGCCGCCGCGTTCCTGCGGGAGAAGGGCGGTGCGGCCCACCAGGATCTGCTCATCGCGCACGTCTTCGGCAATACCGGTTCTACGTCACTGTGGCGTCCACTGTTGCGTACGGTCCTTGGGCGCGACGACGGCCTGATCTTTCGTGACGACGGGTACTGGGCGCTGGCGAATGCCGGCCCGCCCGCGATTTCCCCCCTCCTGGCCGAGTTTGTGGCCCTGGATGTGGAGACGACCGGCCTGAAGCCGCTTCATCAGCGGATCGTGGAGCTGGCCGCGATCCGGTACCGGGATGGGGTGGAAGTTGAACGCTTTGAGACGCTCTGCAACCCCGACAAGCGGATCCCCTCGTATATCTCGGGTCTGACCGGTATCACCGATGTCCACCTGGCGGACGCGCCGCGCTTCTCGGAGATCGCTCAGAAGATTGTCCAGTTCCTGGGCTCTTCCCTGATCGTCGGGCACAACGTGGGCTTCGACATCTCCTTTGTCAACGCCGAGCTGAAGCGCTTGGGTCAGCCGTCCCTCATCAACGAGTGGGTCGACACTCTAGGGCTTGCCATGCGCCTCCTGCCAAAGGTCCGCAAGCCGAGCCTCGACAACGTCGCGCTCGCGGTGGGGCTCAATCCGCGCCACGTGCACCGGGCGGGTGGGGACGCGCAACTCACCGCCCAAGTGGCGCTACGGTTGGCAGACGAGGCTCGCGCGCAGGGCAAGGGCTCGCTGGATCAGATCAAAGCCCTGGCGGGCGCGGCCGGCCGGCGACCTCAGGAGGGTGTCGGGAGAGGCCGCGCGGTGCTGGACCGCTCGCTGCTGGCCGATATCCCGAAGCTGCCCGGGGTCTACCTCATGCGGGACGAACACGATCATGTGATTTACGTGGGTAAGGCGAAGAACTTGCGGGATCGCGTCGCTTCGTACTATTCCCAGCCCCTCGGGTACACCCGGAAGATGGACGGGCTGCTGGAGACGATGACCAGGGTGGATGTCGAGGTGGTGGGGTCGGAGCTGGAAGCACTGTTGCTGGAGGCGCAGTTCATTAAGCGGTACCAGCCGCGTTACAACACGGCGTTGCGGGCCTTCGAGCACTACCCGTTCATCCGGGTCGACGTGGCAAACCCCTGGCCCCGTATCACCCTGGCCAAGGCCCGGAAGGATGACGGTGCGCGGTACTTCGGACCGTTCCGAAACAAATCGGGCGCGCGAAAGACGGTGGATCTGATCAACGCGATCGTCCCACTGCGGACCTGCCCTCGCTCCTTCAAGGACGCCAGATCTTACGGATCACCCTGCATCCAACTCGACCTCGGGAACTGTCTTGGTCCCTGCGTGGGGCGGGCCGACCGGGACGCTTACATAGAGCTCGTGCGCGAGGTCGTGCAGTTCCTTGACGGACGCGACGAGGTCCTGTACCAGCGGCTCTGGCGTGGCCTGGAGGACGCGGCGGCACGGCTCGATTTTGAGAAGGCGGACAGACTGCGACGAGAGATTCAGCAGATCGGCCAGGTGGTTGGAGCGCACAAGCGGCTTCGGGAGGCGGCGGAGACGCACACCTTGCTCCTCGTTCTCCCATCTGCGGATCCATCTGCAAGGGAGATCCTGCTAGTTGCTGCCGGTCGCCTGTGGGCACAGCTGCGAGCTGAACGATCTGGCGGGGCTGCCGCTCTGGCGACGTGTCTTCAGCGCTCCTGGGGCCGTTTTCTCAGCCATGGGAACCGGCCACTGGACCACGACACCGTCGACGATGCGAACATCCTCAATCGTTGGCTCTACCGCAACGCCGGCCACCCCGCCATCCTCCCGGTGCAGCCACCCCTCGATCATTCGTCCTGGCAGGTCCTTGCGCGCCGAGCTCTGGACCTGACTGATCAGGAGCTGTTGGCGGAGATCGCCCTGACCGGGGATGAGGATGTTGCCGACGATATCGGCACCGCCTCAGTGAGTTCCACCGAGAACCCGATTTCCGTCTCGTAAGTTATCTCAGCAGTTTCCAGCTCCCGTTGCCGCTGAGTGGCCTGGACCATGAGGCTTCGCCGAGACGTTTCCTCTTTGTGCCACTCCTATAACGTGGCGGTGAACTGGTCAGGTAGGAGTTGGTCCTCGGCGTCACCTGCTCGGTCTAGGGGTGTACGTGCTGGCTCTGTTGGCAGTCCTGATTCCGGCCCACAACCGGTCTCAGAACGCCGCGGTTTGTCAGCGTCAAAAGGCTTAGGCGCCCGAACAGTGACACGCTATGGTACGCTTCTGCCCCTGCGGAGGATCGTCCGTAGGGCCTCGGTCCGTCTGCGTCCAATTATTGGGATGTCCGTTGCTGGATCCTCGTCCCAGTCAGGAACTGAGGCCATGCAAGGTACCGTCTTGCAACCGATCCATCAGGTTGCGGAGGTGACGTTTCGTTACCCCATATTCTTCACGCACGATTTGTTTGCGCCGGAGAATTCTCTTCTAATAGACGTTATGGGAGCCGGGCGGGACACAAGCGGTCCAAGCAAGGCCATCGTGGTCCTCGATCGTGGGCTGCTTGAGCAGAATCCGGACCTGCTCGATACCATCGAGGCTTATGCCGGGCACCATCGCACCTCGTTCAATCTGGTTTGCCCTCCGCTCGTTGTCGAAGGTGGGGAACAGGTCAAGAATGACCCTGGCAACGTTGCGTCCGTCCATCGCGGGATCCACGAGTTCGGCATTGACCGGCACTCCTATGTCGTCGCGGTCGGTGGCGGTGCGGTTATCGACATGGTCGGATACGCTGCCGCAACGGCGCATCGTGGCGTGCGTCTCATTCGGGTGCCCACGACGGTTCTTTCCCAGAACGATTCGGGTGTCGGTGTCAAGAACAGCGTCAACGCGTTTGGCAAGAAGAACTTTCTCGGCACGTTTGCCCCCCCGTATGCCGTGCTCAACGACTTGGCCTTTCTGACCACGCTCTCGGACCGTGACTGGCGCAGTGGCATTTCGGAGGCAATCAAAGTTGCCCTGCTGAAGGATGCTGATTTCTTCGCCTTCATCGAGGAGCACGCCCAGGAGCTAAACCGACGAGACATGATGGCCATGGAGTGGCTTGTCTACCGTTGCGCTCAGTTGCACCTGGAACACATAGCGACGGGCGGAGACCCTTTCGAGTTCGGCTCCTCGCGCCCCTTGGACTTCGGGCACTGGGCGGCGCACAAACTCGAGCAGCTGACGGATTACTCCGTGCGTCACGGCGAGGCCGTGGCCATCGGCATTGCCTTGGACTCGACTTATGCCCACCTCATGGGGCTGCTTCCCGAGGCCGACTGGCGGCGAATCCTCCGCGTGACCACGGCTGTGGGACTCCCCGTCTATGTCCCCGAGTTGAGTGAGGACGTGGCCGAGCGCGTTGATCGGCGCAGTGTCCTCAGTGGCCTGAACGAGTTTAGGGAACACTTGGGTGGACAGCTGACCATCATGCTTCTGGAGCGGATTGGGCGGGGTGTCGAGGTGCACGAGATGGACGAGGATCGGATTTCGGAGAGCATCCGGCTCCTCAAGGACTACCAAGCGAACGATTCCGCGGCGGACATTCATGGAGGTGTGGCATGGCCACGGACGTCAGCAGCTGCCCCCTGACCCAGCGGCAGTTGATCGACGAGTACTTCATCGAGCACCGCACGAAGGTGCTGGACATTGCGGCCTTCCTTGACCGCATGGATCGGGCGTCGGCACGAGATGGGGAAGATGACTTCCGGTTCGTCGCCTTCCGTGAGACGCTTCAGGAACTTTGCTCGGGCGTGCCTGGGCGGATCGAGCGCGTTCAGATGATCCTCAGTGACCAGACGACGGAGCCGCTGGCCGAGTTGGATCGGAAGGCCGCGTACGGCGCCTCCATCCAACGCGTACCGGAGCAGGAGGAGGTGCGCGATGGAGTACATTGATCTGCACGCCCACATGGTCTCGCGCACGACGGATGACTACGAGCGGATGGCTCTCAGCGGTTGCCTGGCCCTGACCGAGCCTGCCTTCTGGGCCGGATACGACCGGCGCTCGGTTGATGTCTTCGCCGACTACTTCGACCGCCTGACCGACTTCGAGCCAAAGCGGGCCGCGCTGTACGGCATTCAGCACTACACCTGGCTCTGCCTCAACCCGAAGGAGGGGGAGGACCGTGAGCTAACACAACAGGTCTTGGACATCATCCCGGAGTTCCTCGACAAGCCAAACGTTCTTGGTATTGGTGAGATCGGCCTCAACCGGGTGACCCGCAACGAGCTCGCGACCTTCCAGGATCACGTCGACCTTGCCGTCGCGCACGACCAGCTCATCCACATCCACACCCCGCACCTCGAAGACAAGTACAAGGGAACCAAAACCATCGTCGACGCCCTGGTCGCAGACGGCCGAGTCCAGCCGGGCCGGGTGATGGTCGACCACGCAGAGGAGCACACGCTCCCAATGATTCTCGAGCGGGGCTTTTGGACCGGCATCACCCTCTATCCGACGACGAAGACATCTCCAGGGCGTGCCGTCGATATGGTGGAGCGGTACGGTAGTGAGCGAATTTGCGTGGCTTCCGCCTGCGACTGGGGCCCCAGCGACCCCCTTGCCGTGCCGCGCTTTATCTTGGAGATGCGGCGTCGCGGTCACGGCGAAGAGTTCATCCGCAAGATCGTCCTGGAGAACCCCGCCGCGTTCCTTGGCCAGTCCCCGAAGTTCCAGTTGCCCCACGCGCGCGCAGCTTCGGTTGTCGGCTAGCGGGCGAAGAAGGAGCGGCGGTGCGACTCGGGCCCGATGGGTTCTTCCAACTCACGTATTGCACGAACATCCATCCAAGCAACGGGTGGAACAGCGTGCTTGCGAACCTTCGTCGCTACGGGCTCCCGCTAAAGACCCGATTCGCCCCCGACGTACCGTTTGGGATCGGCCTCCGGCTTTCCGGCGAAGAGAGCCGCGAGCTGCTGGAGGGAACCAACCTTCCGGATTTCAAGTCGTTCCTTGATGAACATGGGCTCTACGTCTTCACGCTCAACGGCTTTCCCTATGGCCCCTTCCACCAGCAGCCTGTCAAAGCCGAGGTCCACGCGCCGGATTGGCGTGATGAGGAGCGCGTCCGCTATACGCTGAGGCTGGTTGAGATTCTGGCGACCCTTCTCCCTGCCGAGATGGACGGCGGCATCTCGACCAGTCCGCTCTCCTACGGCGCGTGGATCGATCAGAACGACCCACCCACGTGGGATCTCCTCGTCAAGAACGTAGTGCGGGTCGCTGCGGCGATCGCGCAGGTTCGGCAAGATCGGGGCAAGCTGATCCACCTCGACATAGAACCGGAGCCCGACGGGCTGCTCGGGACCTGCGCTGCGCTGACCGATTTCTACGAGACTCGGCTCCTTCCCCTGGGTGCTCCACTCCTCGCGGAGGAGCTTGGCATCCCGCTCGCCGAGGCGCATGCCTGCCTCCTCGACCACATCCGGGTCTGCTTTGACGCATGCCACGTCGCGGTTGGCTACGAAGACCCATCCCAGGTACTCGACCGCTTCGCGCAAGTGGGAATCCGGGTTGGCAAGGTCCAGGTGAGTTCAGCCGTGAAGGTACTGTTGCCGGACGATCACCACGTCCGGAGGGAGACGTCCACCTCGTTGGCGGCGTTCGCTGAGTCCACCTACCTCCATCAGGTCGTTCAGCGCAACCGAGACGGATCGTTCGTCCACTTCCCCGATCTTCCGGACGCCCTTCCCTCCATCTCCGACCCAGACGCGGCCGAGTGGCGGATCCACTTCCACGTCCCGGTCTTCGTCCAGCGTTACGGGACTTTCGCCTCCACCCAGGACGACCTGCGGTCCGTGCTCGCGCTTCTGCGTGAGCGCCGATTCACCAACCACTTGGAGATCGAGACGTACACCTGGGACGTGTTGCCGGCCGCGCTGAAGATGGATTTGCTCGATTCGATCGGTCGCGAGTACGCCTGGACCCTCGATGTCTTCTGAGCGGGCGCTCCATTACCGGCACCCGTGGTGGGGGCGCTTGCACGGGTATCTCGCCCTCGCGCGCGTGTCGAACAGTCCAACCGTGGTGAGTAACGTGCTGACTGGAGCGGCGCTTGGGGGCGCGCTCCGCCCGGACGGGGTTGTTGTGGCCCTTGCCGTGGCCATGGTCCTGTTCTACACGGCGGGCATGTATTTGAACGACTTGTGCGACTACGCGATTGATGTCCGAGAACGCCCTGGCCGGCCCTTGCCTTCCGGCTCCGTCTCCCGGAGTGCGGCTGGTGTCGGTGTTGTCGCGTTCTTCGCCGTTGGAAGTGCTCTGCTCTGGCTGGTCGGGACGGTGCCGTTTGGGACTGGCCTTCTTCTCATCGGCGTCATCGTCGTCTACGACCTGTGGCATAAGACCAATCCGCTCAGCCCGCTCCTCATGGCCGCAGCGCGTGCCCTGGTCTATGTCACGGCGTTCACCGCCTTCGCGTCCGTGCTCTCACGCTCGCTGATTGCCTGGGCGAGCCTGCTCTTCCTCTACGTGGTCGGTCTGACGTACATCGCCAAGACCGAAACCGGCCCACGGCTGACGGGATACTGGCCGGCGGTTCTGCTCTTCCTGCCGGCAATCGCCTTCGTAGCAGAAACCCCGGACATCAGGACCCTGCCCCTCCTCCTGCTTTTTGCTGGGTGGGTTGCCTACAGCGTCTCGTTCGTCTACCGGGCGGGTCACCGGAGCGTTGGCCGTGCTATCGGGTACCTCATTGCTGGTATTGCGCTGCTTGACGCGCTGGCATTGGCGGTAGCCGGCTCAGGGATTGGGGTAGTCCTTGCGCTGGTCGCCTTCGGCTCGACGCTCTTCTTTCAGAGGTACATTAGGGGAACCTGAGCATGCGGAAGACTGCCGTTCTCAACGTTGTTGGACTCACTCCCGATCTCCTCGGAGAGGCAACGCCGCGCTTGCGCGCGTTCGTCGACCGCGGCAAGTTGGCAACCGTGACGCCGACGTTGCCGGCCGTGACCTGCACGGCGCAGTCGACCTACCTGACCGGCACGCATCCGGATCAGCACGGGGTCGTCGCCAATGGCTGGTACTTTCGAGACGAGAGCGAGATCAAGTTCTGGCGGCAATCCAATGCGCTCGTCCAGCGACCCAAAATCTGGGAGACGGCCCGGGCGCTTGACCCAACGTTCACCTGTGCCAACCTCTTCTGGTGGTACAACATGTATTCCTCGGTCGATTACTCGGTCACCCCGCGACCGATGTACCCAGCCGACGGCCGCAAACTTCCCGATATTTACACGCAACCAGCCGATCTGCGGCCGGCGCTCCAGGAGAAGTTTGGGCAATTCCCGCTCTTCAACTTCTGGGGACCGAACACCTCGATCCGTGCCACCCAGTGGATCGCGGACGCCGCGAAGTGGGTTGCGGAGCACTACGATGTGACCCTCACGCTCGTTTATCTGCCCCATCTCGATTACGGCCTTCAGCGCTTTGGACCCGACGATCCCCGGATGGCGGCGGAACTGCGAGAGCTAGACACCGTCTGCGGCGACTTGATTGACTTCTACCAGGCGCGAGACACCGAGGTGATTGTGCTCTCGGAGTACGGGATCGTGCCCGTCTCGCGTCCCATCCATCTGAACCGGCGGTTGCGGGAGCAAGGCCTGATCGCGGTGCGCGAGGAACTGGGCAGGGAGTTGCTTGACGCTGGGACAAGTGCCGCCTTTGCCGTGGCTGATCATCAGATTGCCCACGTGTACGTCAACGACCCGGCTCGCTTACCGGAGGTTCGCTCGCTGTTGCAGGAGACGGAGGGCGTCGCCGAAGTGCTAGACGAGGCCGGGAAGCGGGCGCACCATCTTGACCACCCCCGGTCCGGGGAGTTGGTCGCCCGCGCCGCGCCGGATGCCTGGTTTACCTACTACTACTGGCTGGACGATCAGCGGGCGCCAGACTATGCACGGACGGTCGACATTCATCGCAAGCCCGGGTTCGACCCGGTCGAGTTGTTCCTCGACCCAACGCTCCGCCTGCCGAAGGCCAAGGTGGGCGTGACACTGCTCAAGAAGCAGCTCGGCTTTCGCTATCTGATGGACGTCATCCCGCTTGACGCGTCCCTCGTACGCGGCTCGCATGGCGTTCCAACAGCCCCGGGGGCAGGACCGCTGTTCGTGACCCAGCGGCCCGACTTCCTCGCAAGGTCAGAGATCGACGCAACCGATGTCTGTGGCTTGATCCTGAGCCACTTGCAGGGTGATGCTGGGTAAGAGCCTCCGGTGCTGGACTTATTGAGGCGCCCGGCCGGGCGTCAAGCGGATGGAAGGTCTCGCTATACTCACCGCCGCGAGTATGGTGGGCGACCTGGGGGATGGCGTGGGGAATGGGCAGGGTGCGGGCGAGCCGCAGGCGGTCATCGAACTGGAAGAGGTCGCGGCCGAGGTCAAGGTCTGCCCGAAGTGCGAGTTGGCCCGGACCCGGACCAACGCCGTCCCGGGAGAGGGCCATCCCAAGGCCCGGGTGATGCTGATTGGAGAAGGGCCGGGCTGGCACGAAGACCGGCAGGGTCGCCCCTTCATCGGCAACGCCGGTAAGTTCCTCAACGAACTCCTCGCGAAGGCCGGCCTCCAGCGAGAGGACGTTTTCATCACCAACGTGGTGAAATGCCGGCCGCCGGGCAATCGAGACCCCCTGCCGGATGAGATGGCCGCCTGTGCGCCCTACCTTGAGCGGCAGATCGCGGCGATCGACCCTGAGGTCATTGTTACGCTGGGACGTTTCTCGATGTCCCGCTGGTTTCCGGGTGAGCGCATCTCCCGTATTCACGGGCAGCCGAAGCGTGAAGGCAGGCGGCTGATTGTCCCGATGTACCACCCCGCGGCGGCCCTGCACCAGGGGGCGCTCCGAGGGGCCATCGAGGAGGATTTTGCCAAGCTGCCGA
>JADDPH010000033.1 GCA_016781925.1 Sphaerobacteraceae bacterium
CTGCACTTCGAGCCGATGGACGGTCGACGGGACGCCCACCCGGGCAGCAAGCCATATCTCCGTTAACGACAACAGCCTCTCATCCCGGTCAGGGACGAAAGGCTGCCACGCGAATGGCTCGCTTCCGCGGTACCACCCTGCTTGATCGGCGCTTGGAACGGTCAATCATCCGGACGAAAAGCGGGTGGAGCTGAGGGGACTCGAACCCCTGACTTCAACACTGCCAGTGTTGCGCTCTCCCAGCTGAGCTACAGCCCCACGTGGTCCGGTTGTCGACGCCTCGCTAAGCCTTCTGCCGATCCGCTTTGAACCCGATAACGGAGGTAACCCGGCGCGAGCTACACCCCAAGAGGGTCTCACCCACACGGCTCACGGGCGAGTTCGGCCCCTACCGTCGCCTCACACCGACCGGCGACTCGCTTGCTCGCGGGACCTACTACTCCCGATCTACGCCCGCGGAACCGGCTCGCGGCTAGTTCCGCCTCCTCATGCGACCCCCCAACCAGTGGACGCCAGAAACGTCACCCGTCGTGAGTTGCATGAAGCCGCAGTCTAGCAGCCAGGGAGAAAAGGTGTCAACTTCCGGCAACTCCGGCGCTCCCGGACCATAGCTCCATGCCTAATCCCGGCCTCCGGCTGAGACCTGCACCAAGAGACTCACGTCATCGATGAGTCGGGGGCACAGGAATTCCTAGAACGTCAAGGCGGAGCCGTCGATGGGGGCACCCGGGAGATGGCGGCGATCAGAGATGCATGGTGTAAGACCACGCGATCATCGAGGCGAGGCGCGTCGCCGAACGCGCTGCGAACAGGAAACGCTCATCAGGCGGTGCGCCTTCGTGTCCTGACCTGTCTTCAGCGCCTTGCCGCGGTTTACCATGTGCGCGACGCAGGGGGTCCGGGTCCCCAAGGGACAAGTGATGACCGCTCGTGTCACGATGGCCCTGGCATCCTTGCGGCTGAATGAGAAGACAGGTTCCGCTACCCGTCGCTCGAACACGGGCGGGCACTGGGTGAATGAGGAGGCAACGCTTGTGCCTCGGGTAATAATGGTCCGCTTCGCGCTGCTCGTGCTCGCGCTGCTTGGCCCAGCGGTGGTGGTCACTCCTGGGCTGTCACAAAGCTCTGCGGCCTGTCCAGTCATGTCCCGCTCCGCTGATCCGCCATCGACCATGGCGGAGAACTCGGCGGCGCCCATCTATGGCTACCGGGTGGTGCGTGAGTTTCCACACGATCCGGATGCGTTCACTCAGGGGCTCGTCTACGCCGACGACGTCCTGTATGAGGGTACGGGGCAATACGGGGAATCGACGCTGCGGAGGGTCGACATGGAGTCGGGTAGGGTCTTGGACTGGACCGCCCTCGATCCCATGTACTTCGGCGAGGGGATCGCCATCGTCGCCGACCGCATCTACCAGCTCACATGGCAAACACAAACCGCATTTGTTTACGACCGTGAGACGTTGAAGCCCCTGACGACCTTCAGCTACGTGACCGAGGGCTGGGGACTGACGACTGACGGCGAGCAACTGATCATGAGCGATGGCACCAACAGACTCTTTTTCCGGGATCCGGAGACGTTCAAGGCGAGTGGACGTGTCACCGTCTGTGATGGAAATCAGCCGGTGCCCGACCTCAACGAGCTGGAATACATTGGCGGCGAGGTCTGGGCCAACGTCTGGCAAACTGACCGGATTGCCCGCATCGACCCAGTGACCGGTCTGGTCACCGGTTGGATTGATCTCAGCGGCCTGCTCTCGGCAGCAGACCTCGAGGCACAGTCCGTGGATGTCCTCAACGGCATCGCCTATGACCCCGAGACGGATAAGATCTTCGTGACCGGCAAGCTCTGGCCGAAACTGTTTGAGATCGAGCTGATCCCCCCCACTGACCGATCCGGCTAGCTCGCTGCCGTCGATGCGCGGCAGCTGACAAGGTGAGCGCCGCGTCAGGGTACCCCCCGTTCGGGCGTCCTGCCGCCTGTACCGTCGGTGTCTCACCGGCATAACGGGGAATGCGCCCGAATTCGATGGCGCACGCGACGATGATCACGGCCGGGTTCTGCCGCGAGCTCAGCGTAACGGTGGCAGGCGCCCAACGATACCTTGAAGCACATCAACGCACGCGTGAACGCCGTGCACCGTCACGTCAGTCTCCGCCAGAACCTCGGGCTGGGTCTCAGGAGCCAAGACTCCAACCCGCAGCCCGTCAATCTCCCCTGCCTCCCGGAGTTCCCGCACCGCCCGGAACGCATCAACATCCGTCAAATCATCGCCAAGGAAAACGACTCCCCGGAGATGGTGTTCGTGAACCAGGTCGACAAGCGCGGTGCCTTTGTTGACTCGAAGGCGTGGTCGAAGCTCGACTACCAGGCGACCCTCCGTGACCAGCAGCCCAGCGTCAGCGGCCGCCTCGTTGGCAAGCTCCACCAGGACCGTGCGCGCCTCCTCCGGACGCAGCGTCAGGCGATAGTGAATGGACCCGGACAATTCCTTGTCCTCTAACACCAAGCCGTCCCCCACACCAAGGGCGTGGGCGCGCTCGTAGACCGCTCTGAGAGCCTGGCCGAGGATGGCAGCGCTGGCGGCGGCCTCTGGATGAATTTGGGAAGTTCCGTTTTGGCGGCGCTCCGTGCCGTGGTTCCCAACGTAGACAAGACCGGGCACCCCGACTAGTGCCTCGCCGACCGAGGCAGATCGCCCGGTCACCACACCCACGAACGCTAACCGCTGGGCGAGACGACGAAGAGCTGTTCTCGCCTCCTCTGTCACCACCGCTTCACCCGGAGTCGGCGCCATGACGCTGATTGTGCCGTCAATGTCTGTGATCAGGCCCGCCGGAGCCGATGAAAGCACCTGGACGCAGCGATCGACAGCCTCGGTGTGTTCAGCGCTGGGCTGATGAGGGTTCGCGAGCATACCTTCGTCACCTCCATGTTTACCGACCGAGGAGCGGTTAGGCACCGTTCACGGCATCAACCCCGACGCTGTCCGGAATGTCGTGCCCTCGCCGAAGCGGTCGTCGCGCTGCTGAACCAACCGAGCGAGCAACGGTTGAAAACCGGGCTACCTCGCTGCCGCTTTCCGTCGATCATCAGCGATAGCGATAGATTGTCCCGTCCGCGGCATTGACGAAGAGGTCTTTGACGCCGGTGCCGTCCACGATGGCCACGTGGAAGTAGATCCCCTCACGTGGCGCGTCGGGAGGACCGAATGGCGCCTCCTCACTACTCGCGCGAATCTCGATCCCGCTCACTGGATCCACCACGGTGGCCTCATTCAAGCTTGCTTTCGCGAGCCACCGGCCAAGATTGGCAAAGCGCACGTCGTCCAACACTAGCGCGGGGCGCCGCTCCGCCTCCGCGGGCGCGACCGAGACCTCACCCGTGTCACTGATGAGCAACGTCCCCGCCTGCTTGGAGTAGAACGTCGCACGCCACCGGATGTCAGCCCCGACCAAGCCGCAGCCAACGCGAAGGCCGATAAGCCGAGCATCGCTTTGCCACGCTCGCGCGGCATCATAGGCTTGGTTCATCCCCGCGTCCCGGGCCGCGTCCAGGGCGCGTAGATCGCCCAAGGTGAGGTGGCCTCCAGCGCATTGACCGCCGGGTCCACCCGCCGCCTGAGCGGAACTCGCTCCTGTGGTCGGCGAGGCCGCCGCCAATGGTGCCCGACCCGAGCCTCTATTGCCGCAGGCGGAGAGGATAAGTCCGACCAGCACCATCACGATTGCTGCTTGGGACCGACGCCGCAAACCGCGGTGCATTCCGCATCGCCACCTCGTCGGCACGACCTACATCCCCTTGCCCATCGCCGGTCCGGAGCCGGCGGATGATAGCATGCGCCCACAGGCATCTCCCACGACCCGGGCGAAGGAGATGGCCCTCTGCCTCCGGGCCGGGCCCCGATGCGGCTCGGATATACTGACCGGAGGGGTGCCACCGGCGCTCACGGATCGGTGTCTCCAGGCTTGCACCGTACTGGTGCGGTGTTTGTCGAGCGAGGATTTTTAGCAGGGAACCCGCTGAGGCGCGGGCGGAGCGACATCGGAATGCACCTCTATAGCACGCAGACGGGCCGGGTGGAGCGGTTCACGCCGCGCGACGGGGCTGTCGGACTCTACGTCTGCGGGGTGACACCCTACGACACGACGCACGTCGGACACGCCTTCACCTTTCTCACCTTTGACGTGCTTTTGCGCTATCTCCGCTTCGATGGTCACGCCGTCACCTATGTCCAGAACGTGACGGACATCGACGATGACATCCTTCGCAAGGCCCGCGAGGTCGGGACGACCTGGGATCAACTGGGCGATCAGGAGATTGCGAAGTTCCGCCAGGACATGCGAGACCTCAACGCGCTGGACCCCGACCACTACGTTCGTGCGACCGACTACATCCCCCCCATGGTGGAGATGATCGAGAAGCTGCTCAAGGCAGACCATGCCTATGAGGCAGGTGGCAATGTCTATTTCTCCATCGAGAGCGATCCGGATTTCGGCAAGCTCAGCCATCTTTCCAGACCGGAGATGCTCCCTGTCGCCAATGAGCGGGGCAACGTTGCGGATGACCCGAACAAGCGCGATCCGCTGGATTTCGTGCTGTGGCAAGCAGCACAACCTGGCGAACCGGCCTGGGACACGCCTTGGGGCTCCGGCCGGCCCGGTTGGCACATCGAGTGCAGCGCCATGGCCACCTCGTTGCTCGGACCCACCGTCGACATCCACGGCGGCGGTGCCGATTTGATCTTCCCTCATCACGAATGCGAGATCAGCCAGTCCGAGCATGCGACGGGGGTTTCACCCTTTGTCCGCTATTGGGTTCACACGGCGATGGTCGAGTATCAAGGCACCAAGATGAGCAAGTCGCTCGGCAACCTGGTGCTCGTGCGGGACGTGCTCGAAACCTATTCGGCCGACGCGCTTCGGTTGTACCTATTCTCCAACCACTATCGCTCGGCATGGGAGTACCAGGATGAAGTGGTCGATGAATGGGCACGGTTGGCAGCCGACCTTCAAGAAGCCGCGGATTTCCCAGCCTACGGAATCGAACAGGTGGTGGATGTCTCGCCATACCGCGAACGCTTCATCAATGCCATGGACGACGATCTGAATACGCCGGCGGCCATCGAAGCGCTCCGGGAGATTGGCCAGGCGATTCTTGAGGCCCCCGAAGAGGACGACGTGCGCAACGCCCAGGATACGCTAGGCGAGCTCTCCGACATTCTCGGACTGACCCTGGCCGAATAGCTACCGTCATCCGGCCACAGGGAGGTCCCTTCCCTGTGCTATAGTTTGTCTCACCCTGGAAATGTGCCAGGTGGACAATTTAATGAGCCTTTCTGCTCCAACGACGCCGCGGGCGCAACGCCGCGGGTACGCGTCGATTGGGGCTTACCCAGAGAGAGGAGTCCCTGTTGCGCCAGTACACCCCTGACGCTCGAACGTATGAACTGATGACCGTCCTCAGCCCAGATGTGCCTGAGGACGACATCACAGGCGTCCTGGACGCCATCTCTGGCTATGTCACGGACGCCGGGGGAACCGTCCAAGGGGTCCAGCGTGATTCCCCTTGGGGCCGGCGCCGCCTCGCCTACCCGATCCGACACGCGGGCCGTGACGTTCGGGACGGGTACTACACCCTCTATCACCTCGAATTGGCGCCCAGTCGCGTCGCGGATGTTGAGCGGGATCTCAAGCTCAACACTCAGGTCATCCGGTATCTCGTGACCCACTACACGCCTAAGCCGATCGATCCGCGCGAGCAGATTGACGCCGAGATCGATGCCGAGGAGGCCGCGGCGGCTGCCTATGCTGCGGCCCAGGCTGCTGCTCAGGCAACGACTGCCTCCCCTGCAGAGGGAGCATCGCCGGTGGCTGCGGCCGCTGCTGCGGTGCCGGCGGTCGAGACTGAAGAGGCCCCGGTCGCGCAGGCTGCTGAGACAGGCGATCCCGCAGCTGGCGCCGATTCACAGGACGCCGGGGCCGGCACGACGACGCCAGAGGCGCCAGCGCCAGGTGTCACTGGCGACGCACCCGTGGCGGGAACTGACGGGACTCCCGGGGCGGACAACGACACCGACACCGGAGAGCGCTAAATGGCGGGTCTGAGTAAGGTTATTTTGATCGGCAATCTCGGCCGTGACCCGGAGACCCGATACACGCCAAACGGCACGATGAACGTTCAGTTCTCGATGGCGGTGACGCGGCGACGGAACGACCAGAGCGGACAGCCGCAGGAGACCACGACCTGGTTCAGGGTGACGGCCTGGGGAAAGCTGGCCGAGATCATGGACGGCCTCACCCAACGCGGCGCGCTGGTGAAGGGCAAACAGGTCTACGTGGAAGGTCGCTTGGAGTCTCGGGAATACCAGGATCAGGCGGGCCAGACACGTACGTCGCTCGATGTAAATGCGAATGAATTCCAGTTGCTGGGTTCCCGCGCCGACAGCGAGATGGCGGCCGGGTCCTTTGGTGGTGGACGTGGGTCGGGTGGTCAGCGATCCGAGACTGAATTAGGTCGAGGCGATCAGGGCGCCGACTTCGACGACGTCCCCTTTTAAGACTACGACAACGAAGGCAGGTTCTCTCGGCGGGGCGAGCAGGTCCCCGCGGTGAGCAGATAACGACGAGGAATGACGATGACAGACGGACGAGATCGGGACACAGGGCTTCAACGACCGGCAGGTGGACCAGGCGCTGGGCCCCGCTCTGAAGGCGGTGAGCCGCGATCGCGGTTCGGCGGCGGCGGCGGTGGTCGCTTTGGCGGCCCTGGCGGCGGCGGGGGTGGCGGAGACGATCGGCCCCGTGGCCGGCGACCGGGTGGCGGTGGCGGAGGTCGCTACACCTCGCGGCGGAAGGTCTGCGCCTTCTGCCTCGACAACATTGGCGAGGTCGACTACAAGGATTTGGCCCGCCTGCGCCGCCACGTCGCGGAGCGAGGCAAGATCGAGCCCCGGCGAAAGCAGGGCACCTGCGCCAAGCACCAGCGGTCGCTGACGGTCGCCATCAAACGAGCACGCCACCTCTCGCTCCTGCCGTACACCGGCACCAGCCCCCGAGGATAAGACTGCCTGCATCAGTCCAGTTACCCACGGGTTCTAGAAGTCCAAACGCGCCGGCCGGTCTCGCCGGCCGGCGCGCTCTTTGCGGCCCCACGCTCGCCCAGCCGGGTCCGGTGGCCGATCAGTGAGGGACGCGAGACGATGAACAAACGGCTTGGCCGGCTCCCGATTGGAGAACGGGTGCGCCCCAGTGGGACTCAACGCCGTCCACCGACAGCGCCCACGCGTAAACGCCGCGTGTCCCGCCGTGAGCGCGAGGCCAGGCGAAAGCGCCAGCTCTACCTCGGAATGACCGGGGTCGGGCTTCTCGTCGTCTTCATCCTCGCCGTCGCACTCGCTAACGATCTGTACATTAAGCCCAACCACGTCCTCGCGACGGTGGATGGGACAAAGCTTCGCCGTCGCGAGTACTGGAAAGTTCGCGCGTTCGACCTCATTGGGCAAGCGCAGCAGTACAGCCAGTACGCTTCCTTCTTTGAGGGACAGCCGGACCAGCAACAGCAGTACCTTGGCCTCGCCGCTCAAGCTCAGGCGGAACTTGAGACCGTCTGGGGCAGCACTGACACCAACGCCACCACGCTGGGCCGGATGATCGACGACCAGGTCTACCTGAAGAACATCGATGACCTCGGGTTATCAGTCACTAGCCAGGATGTCGATCAATACATCGCGCAACAATTCGCTCCACCCAATGCCCCGTTGATCACGCCCACCCCGGAGCCAACGCTCATCCCGGAGCGAGCAACCTGGGCGACCCAAACCGCTGAGGCCGGGATTAACCCAACGCCACCGACAGTCTCAGGGTCACCCTCTGCGGCCACCCCGTCGATCGCTCCACCCATTGCCGACATTGGCATTGCCTCTCCCATTGCGGCCGAAGGCACGCCGGTGACCCCACCTGACCCGCTCGCTACCGCGGCGATCGGATCTCCGAGCGCTAACATCCAAGCAGAGGCTTCGCCCACCGCTCCGTCGGAGCCTGAAGGGACGCCAAACGCGGATCAAGCCCGCGCGACCTCTGAGGCTGGGTACGACGAATTTGCGGATGTCCAGCTTAAACGGGCGCGCATGTCACGCGCTGACTACGCACGACTGATCGCTCGCCCGGCTGTGGCTCGGCAAAAGGTCACCGACGCTCTCCAGGCCCAATTTGGACAGCGTGCGGAGCAGGTGCGTGCCGCCCATATCTTGGTCGGGACGGAGGACCTGGCGCGTTCGATCAAGGAGCAACTCAACCAACCTGGCGCGAACTTTGAGCAAATCGCTCGAGACCAATCCACGGACACCGCAACCGCACCCAACGGCGGCGATCTGGGCTGGTTCACGCGTAACGCCATGGTGGACCCGTTCGCCGACGTGGCCTTCAGCCTCTCACCTGGCACGATCAGCGACCCGGTTCAAACGAGCTTCGGGTGGCACATCATCAAGGTGTATGAACGTCAGGCAGACCGACCGCTTACGGATGAGCAGATCCAGCGATTGAAGGACGATGCCGTCCAGGATTGGCTGAACGCGAGAAAGGCGGAAAGCGACATCGACTCGGACATCGCGCCCACCCCGACCCCGGCCCCTGAGGAGTTTCAGCCGCCGCCTGGCGCACCAGCGGCACCGACGGCGCCTGCCGTCGACGCCACGCCGGCCGTTGAGGCGCCGGGCGTGACCGCGTCACCGGACGTGGTGCCGATTGGCTCTCCCGTCGGGTCCCTAGCGCAATAGGGGCCGCCAGCGATGACGCATCGTTTGCCTCAGTGCGGGGCAAGGGCATGCTATGCTAATTCGGCTGACGAGCCGTAGCAGGGACCCAGAATCCGCGGCTGAAGGTGAGAATGAGGCGAGCGCTCGTCGGTAGTATCCTGGAGGTAAATGGATTCGTGAACCGTGATCGCACCGACCGCAACCCAAACGGGGATGACCTCCCCGACGAAGGGGCTGGACGGCCGCGTCGCGATCGCCGGCCTGGCCGTCTCCCACCTGACGTCGCAGCGCCATCGGAGCGCCATGCAGGTGGAAACTCGATTCCCTGGGAGTCTGACTCGGTCGACCTCGACAGCTACATCGACGAGCGCGCTGAGGAGCGACGGCCTTCCCGGGCGACCAGGCGGCCCGCGGCTGGGACCGCACCGGGTGCGGTACGAACCGGTGAAACCTCAACAGAAAGCTTCATTCCACCGTCCGCCTCCGCCTGGTCCTCGCGGAGGCGCGATACAGACGCGCCTTGGTGGACGGAGGAGAGCGACCCAGGAAGGTTGAACCGGCCGGCTGACCTTCCGCACGAGGGTGGCAGTGGAAGCAACGACAACGACGAGGAGTTTCGTTCAGCCCCACCGCCTCCCCGACCCCGGTCCCGCCGAACTGCCACTCGAAGCCGTTCTCGGGGCATGGCGCCACCTTCCCTGTCGTTGCCACGGCCACGCGTTCCGTCCGTGATCGCTCACGCGGACCTCGTCAATGACCCGCTAGCCCTCGCCTTAGTTGGCGTTGGCGCGTTCGGGCTCCTGGTCATGGCAACCGTCATGGGGAACCGGCTCGACGCCCTGCCCGGGGTGGTTGAGTTGCGTTTCGATGCTGCAGGGGTTCCCTACCGCTGGGGCATTCCCCGCACACTTTGGAATCTTCCACTGTTGGCGACCGTAATCACCCTCATGAACCTGGCAGTCGCTTGGTTTGTTTCCCCCCATGACCGTTTCGCCAGCCGGTTCTGCGTTGCCGCGGCGCTGGTCGTTCAACTGCTCGTTTGGGTCCCGGTGATTCGGTTCCTCTGGTAAGGGGTGCCGCACGCCTTCCAAGGGAGCAACGCTGCGAACGCTGATGGACGCAGAGGCACATCCTGCCTCGGTTTCATCACCCATCGAGGGTGAAGACGTTGTTGGGGGGCTTCCTCAAGACGGGGGTGCCTGCCGAACATCCTCAATCCAAACGCTGATCCGCCATCCCACCATCCCTCGTCGCGTTGAGCCTCCCCGCTTCCTGTTCC
>JADDPH010000127.1 GCA_016781925.1 Sphaerobacteraceae bacterium
GCTTGAGTATGCTCACCCAGGGCCCGCCATTCGGGATGCTGGGGCCTAGGCGTCCTCCCGCTCTGGGCTGTCGAGGCGGAAGAAGTTGCTTTGGCTTCCGTCGCTCTTGCGATCCTGGTAGAGAAAGACGAGCTGGCGCTTGTCAAAGGGCTTGAACCACTCGTCCCAGGACATCTCCACCAGGTTCTTGCCGCCGAGCTCGCCGAAGACAAAGCGGAGCACCCCCGCGTGATCGTCATGTTCCGTGCCGGGAACGGTCGCGGGGCGGCCACCGCGCTCCTCAGCCCACTCTTGGATGACCTGGCGACTCTGCGTCGCGAGGGTCTGGCCGAGACGGTCGGGCTGCTCATCGGGCGAATGAATCCACTTTGCCCGCTGGGTCGAGTCGGAGAGCGCATCACTGTGGTCGTCGATGAACCGAGCCTCTTCGGGCGTCACGTTCTTGGCTTTGACCTCCGGTGCGTCGTCTGTCTTTCCCTGAGTGTCTTTCGTCGCCATGCCTCCGCCTCCTGCGATCGTCCCAGGTGCGGGGTTGAGGGAGTCCACCGCAGGAGACGTGCCGGGTGCATGGCTCACCGCCGCATCTGGCGGAGCGTGGACGGCACGTGTCTTGCCAGTCCACCCGTGTTCGGCCGGGGGTAGGACCGGTGATGGCGAAGAGCGACAGGAGGAGAACCATGGACGAGCGCGGGATGCGGGAGCTGTTCCAGGGCTACCTGGGGGAGATGAATTGGGCGGGTGGGGTCACCAAGGCGGACATCGTGAACCATCTTGTCGGTCGGGATGAGGCCCTGGAGGCGCTGGTCGGCCACTACGTCACCGAGGGAACCTACTCCAGTACAGCTGACGTGCTGAACGTGATCCCGGAGCAGGCCTGGCAGGACAGCCAGGGTGACGCCTGGCGAGGAGCCTCCTTCGCAGACACGGGCGACGCCGCCAACAGCCACTTCCTGGAGGGCGCCGTTGGGCAGGATCCGCCCGGCAACCGGTAGGCCATCCACTCACGACCAACTGTTGGTAGGAAAGACGAGGGGGCACGATACGGCGCCCCCTCGTTCTGTCGGCGCGTGGTGACGCTACACCGGTGCTTCCACGGTTCCTTTGGTGACTCCACGGGGTCTGAGGTACGTACCCACACACCGCCTTGGCGGGGTATCTTTGGACCGCTTTCGAGCATGTGGGCGGGGGGATTCGGCGTAACCGGAGGCAGCGGCGCGTCGACCGGTTTTGGTGATTGGTCGGCCACTTGAGATGATCGGCGGGCCAGGGCCCAATCCGCAGCAACGGCCGGGTTGGCAGTGAACTTGATCCCCATTCCGAGGTGAGAGTGAGCAGCGGCGAGGAGGCGTGTTGGGCGAGGTGGTTGAGCCGGTCTTGGTGATGGAGTACGTGCGGGTCTGGACTCCAGGCGGAATAGACCTCCTGCGCGACGTCTCCTGGACGGTGCGACTAGGAGAGCATTGGGCGCTTCTGGGGCCAAACGGCGCGGGCAAGAGCACGCTGCTCTTCCTGGCCGGTGCGGTGCGCCACCCGAGCGCCGGAGCCGTCACCCTGCTGGGTGGACGGTTCGGACGAGCGAGCCTGCCGGCGCTGCGACGACGGGTCGGTGTGGTCGACCCGTCGCTCCACCTGCTTGAGTGGCTCACCGTCGAGGATGTCGTGCTGACCGGCGCCACCGGGACCATCCGGCCGCTCTGGGACCGCTACGGCCCGTTCGAGCGCACTCGGGCGCGGGAGTTACTGGCGCTATTGGGCTGCGCCGATCTTGCCGAGCGCCAGGTGGCCACCTGCTCCCAGGGTGAGCGGCAGCGAGTCCGAATCGCCCGTGCCCTGATGCCCGCACCGCCCCTTCTGCTGCTCGACGAACCAGCCACCGGCCTCGATCTGCCGGCCCGGGAAGCGCTGCTGGCGGCCCTCGCGGCCCTGACCGCGGCGCAGCCAAGCCTCGCGACCGTCCTGGTGTCCCACCACCTGGAGGAGTTGCCGCCTTCCACCACCCACGCGCTGCTGCTGCGCGGAGGCGAGGTCGTGGCGCAGGGGCCGGCCTTGGCCACCCTCACGGACGCGATGCTTTCGGCCTGCTTCGGACTCGATGTCACGGTCGGCCGGGAGCAGGGCCGCTGGACAGCTCGGGCGGCTCCGGGCTGGGGAACCCGGAGCCGCCCGAGCTGTGGGGTCAGACGCAGACGGCTAGCCTGACCGGAGCCACCAGCCGGAGCTCGCGAGCTACACGGGCGGGGCGCCGTAGATCTCCATCATTTGCCCGAGGAGGCGAACGGCGTGGTCCTCGTTGCGCTGGAAGGCGTTGCGACCAACGATGGAGCCGAACCCGCCCCCGTCGCGGATGGCCTGCGCCTCCGAGAGCAGCCCCTCGTCGTTCTCGTTCATGGCGCCTCCGGAGAAAATCACCAGCCGGCGGCCATCGAAGGTGCTCTGCACCACATGATGTACGCGCTCCGCGAGTGTCTCCCGGGGCACCCCCTGCTTCTCGTAGACCTTGCGGGCCGCGTCCTGCTCCAGGTGGGCACTGGGGAGCTTGACCTTGACAATGTGAGCTCCGAGTTGGGCGGCAATCTGGGCCGCGTAGGCCGTGACGTCCAACGCCGTCTCGCCCTCCTTGCTGAGCCCGCTGCCCCGTGGGTAGGACCAAACGACGACGACGAGACCTACTTCCTTGGCCTGCCGTGCGACCTCGGCAAGCTGCTCGTACTGAAGCCGGCGTTCCGCGGTGCCAGGGTAGATGGTGTACCCGATCCCGACGCAGCCCAGACGTAAGGCATCGGCGACCGACGACGTCTGGGCACCGAGCGGGTCCCGCTCATCCTGAAGGACATCATGGTTGTTCACCTTCAGGATCAGGGGGATCTGGCCCGCAAACTCGGTCGCGCCAGCCTCCAGGAACCCGAGCGGCGCCGCGTAGGCGTTGCAGCCGGCCCGAATGGCCAATCGGAAGTGATACCGGGGATCATATGCTGGCGGATTCGGAGCAAAGGAGCGAGCGGGGCCGTGCTCGAACCCCTGGTCCACGGGCAGGATCACCACCCGCCCCGTGCCAGCAAGCCGACCGTGGTTGAGGATGCGGGCCAGATTGGTCAGCACGCCGGGGTTGTTCCCCCGGTACCAGTCAAGGATCTCGGCAACGCGGTCTGTGGCCAGTTCAAGCATGGCAGGATCCTCCAACTGACGGCGGTACAGAACGGTGAACGGACCCGGCGAGCGCCGGCCGCTCCTGCGGTGATCTTACCGCTCCTGGGACGCGCGCGGGTGGCTTGACCGACATCGCGGCGCTCCGCTGCCCAGCGGGAATTACCAGCGGGAATTAATGGTAACCGTGAGGTAGCCCTCGGCACACGTCTTGCCAGCCGACACCCAAGATCTCTTGGCCATGCGGCGAGATGTCGGCGGCAGGCCGTCGGGAGAGCAGGAGGAACGGGCATGGAGACCCGAGACATGCGCGAGTTAATGGCTGAGCGCCTGGGCGAGGTTGAGTGGGGGACGGGTGTCGGCAAGGTCGACCTTCTCGAGCGGGTTGCCTACGACGAATCACTGCGCAACCTGATCGGTCAGTACGTCCCCGAAGGGACCTATCTCAATGCCGCGGCGGTTCTGGACGTGATCCCCGCGCAGGCCTGGCAGGACGCCCAGGGGGACCTCTGGCAGGGCGGCGCAAGTGCGGCCATCGTGCCGGAATCGAGCCAGTTCCCGGAAGGACGCGTGGGGCAGGAGGCGCCGGCCGCTCGCGAAGCGGATGGGAACGGGACGACCGCCATTCACGGGGCGAAGACCGAGGGAGCCGTTGAGGAGGAATCTGGGCGGCTCCGGCAGGTGGCGCAGCAGATGACCGGCGTGGCGCAGGGCATCAGCCAGTCGGCGTCGGCGTTGCCGAATCAAGCGCGGCAGGTGGTAGGTGACGTGGCTGCCAAGGTGCCGCTTGATGATGTCCGGTCGCAGGCAACCGAAGGCATCGGGCGGGCAAAAGAAGTGGTGACGTCGCTGGCTCAGGGAGCGGGCGAAGTCGCGGACCGGGCCAAGCAGGCAGGAGCTCAGGGCCTCGATCAGGTGTTGAGCATCACCACCAAGGTCGGCGAGCGCATCAGGCCCGCACGCGGTGAACAGAGCACGACGGACCTGCCGGCGAGAGAGACCGGAACACTCCGGCAGACTGCTGTCCCCGTGGCGCTGTCGTCACTCATGGAGGGTCTCGGCCAGGCATACAACCGTCAGCCCATCAAGGCGAGCGGGTTCCTCGTCGCCGGTCTCAGCCTGAGCACCCTGAGCGGGCTCAATACCTGGCTCGCCCGGCGGATTTTCCGCGCCAAGGGCACGCGCCTGGGACCGGACCGGATTCGCCCGCTGCTTCTAGGGCTGTGGGCGCTGACATTCGTCCTCAATCTGTGGGATGCCTGGACGACCGCCCGCTCGCGCCGGTCTGTTACCCAACCGGCGCGGAGCGTCCAGACGGCAGCCACCGGGGCTATGTCGCCGCAGACTTGGGATGATGTGGCTCTCGCCGGTCCCGCACCGGGCACGACGGCGACGCAAACGACGGACGAGTTCCCGACGCTGAGCCCGTCGTAACGGGCAGGATCGATTCTGGAGCGTTGGTCGCGACCGGGTGGCCTGCCGGGACGCGGATGAAGGGGGGCGGGCTGATGAGCCGGGCCCCCTTTCTTCGCTCCTGTCGACAGGGACCTGGGCGCGTTCAACTGGTAAACCGGCAAACGAGTAGCTGAGCAAAGCCGTCACCTCGCGCCTACGACCTACACGTCGGCCGGCACCTCGCCGTAAGGAGATTGGTGGCCCCGGATCGCATCGAGCGCTGGCTCGTCAGGCTTCGCAAGCTCGTAGGCGGCCCAGAAGACTCCCTCGGACAGAGTTGGGTAGGCGTGGATGGTGTCGGCAATGACCGCAGCGGGCAACCGCGCCCGCATCGCCAGCGCGACCTCGGCCAGCAATTCACCGGCGTGAGCCGCCAAAATGTGTCCGCCAAGGATCTCGCCGGTGGCGCCGTCGGCGATCAACTTGACCAGCCCATCCGTCTCGCCGCTGGTGACCGCCCGAGCGAGGTCCTTCACGGGAACCACGCCGACCTTCACGTCATGGCCCGCGTCCCGGGCCTCCTGTTCGGTCAGCCCGACACGGGCCAATTCCGGATCAGTGAAGGTGACCCAGGGGACCACGCGGTAATCGACGCGCCGTGGCGGTCGTCCGCTCATCGCGTTGTGCTCGGCGATGCGGGCCTGGTAATCCGCAACGTGGGTGAAGGCATACTGGCTCACGACGTCGCCGATGGCCCAGATATGGGGCGTGGTCGTCCGCAACTCGTCGTCGACGGTAATCCCCTGCTTGGGGTCGTAGGTCACACCTGCCGCCTCCAAATTCAACCCATCGACGGCGGGTGCTCGCCCGGCGGCGACCAAGATCTCCTCGGCGCGACACAACTCGAACCGGTCATCCCCACGGTCGCCGCCAAGGCACTTCAGGCCATCCTTGATCTCGGCGCACCTGACCCGAACCCCCGTCTCAACCCGGATCCCCTCGCGCTCCAAGATCGCCTGGAGGGTGTAACTCAGATCCGCATCCTCCCTGGGTAGCAGCCGGTCGGCCGAGCCGAGGATCGTCACCTCCACCCCGAACCGGGCGAAAATCTGGGCGAACTCGACGGCGACCACCCCACCGCCGATGATCGCAAGCGAGCGCGGCAGGGCGGGCAACGCGACCGCCTCGACGTTGGTGATATAGCCAACCTCCGCCAGGCCCGCGATGGGTGGTTGGATCCACCTCGCGCCGGTGGCGACGATGATCTTGTCGCCATGGATGGTCTGACCGTCCACGTCGATCTCGTGGGAGGACCGGAAGGTCGCGCTCGCCTTGTAGAGCGCCACGCCGGAATTTCGCACGTTCTGATCGCCGTCGCCCCCGCGAATCGTGTCGATGACCCGCTCCACACGCCGCATCACGGCCGGCCAGTCGGCACCGACCTCGGCGGCCTGGATACCGAACCGCTCGGCGTGCCGCGCCAGATGGAGGATCTGAGCGCTGCGGACCATCGTTTTGGTGGGGTCACACCCGACGTTGAGGCACGTCCCGCCCACCTTCCAGCGCTCGACCATGGCGACCTTCGCCCCACGCCCGATGGCCTCCCCGGCGGCCGTGCTACCCGCCCCACCCGCCCCAATCACGACGAGGTCGTAGCTCGCCGCTTTCCTGCCGTCCTCCACCTCGTGGTCCTTCCTCACGACCGGGTCCGCATCGCCTCCGACCACCCGATAACTCCTGCCCCGACCGGTCACAGCCCTTCGATCGCTCCGCGTTCCTGGTATCCGCCCGAGCTTCCGTGTCGCGGTCATGGCTAGGGCGCTGGGCCCTATGCTAGCGGGCATTGCAGCGCAAGGCTCCCCATGTCAACCGGTTGGTGATTATGGTCGCGTGTTGGTATACGAATTGCACCGCAAAACCTACGTCTCTCTGGAAGGCGACCTTGACGTGCGAGGCCGCCCGGCAATCGAGGAGGATACTGGATGCGATCGCTCCGACTGCTCGGCGTCCTGATCGTGGTGGCCCTGCTCGCCGTTCCCGTGATGTTCCGCGGGGCTGCTCCCGTGGCAGCCGCGGTCGCGCTGGTGCAGGTGGGAGAGTGCACCACTGACTACCCGACCGACACCGTGCAAATCATGGCACCGGCCGCTCCCGGCGGTGGCTGGGACACCACCGCTCGCGAAGTCCAACAGGTGCTCCAGAGCGGGGTGATCGACCAGAGCGTCGAGGTCTTCAACGTGCCCGGCGCCGGCGGAACCGTTGGCCTTGCCCAACTCGTCAGTGACAACGCAGGCGACGAGCAGACGATGATGATGATGGGCCTGGTGATGGTCGGCGCCATCGCCACCAACCAGTCCCCGGTCACCCTGGACCAGGTCACGCCAATCGCGCGGCTAACCACCGAGTACGAGGTCATCGTGGTCCCGGCGGACTCGGAGTACCAGACGCTCGACGACCTGATGGAAGACTTCAAGGCGGATCCTGGCGCCGTCACCTGGGGTGGTGGGTCGGCCGGCGGCACCGACCACATCCTGATTGGTTTGATGGCGCAGGCCGTGGGGGTCGATCCGACGGCCATCAACTACGTGCCGTTCTCCGGTGGCGGTGAGGCGTTGGCTGCCATCCTTGGCGGCCAGGTGTCGGCCGGTGTTTCGGGCTACGGCGAGTTCCAGGACCAGATCGAGGCCGGCGAGCTGCGGGCGCTGGCTATCTCGGCCAGTCAAGATGCTGCAGCCGGGGCGACACCGGGTGCGGGTACGGCCACCCCAGCCGCGGGCTTGGCAACTCCGGTTGCGGCCCTCCCGCCGGTGCCGACCCTGCAGGAACAGGGCGTCGACGTGGAGTTGGCGAACTGGCGGGGTCTGGTCGCGCCGCCGGAGATCTCCGACGAAGCGCGACAGTGCATGATCGTGATGATCGACCAAATGCGACAGACCCAGGCTTGGCAGGACGTGCTCGCCCGCTACGGATGGCAAGACTTCTTCCTCGCAGGTGACGAATTCAGCCAGTACGTGTCGGCGGAGCAGGATCGCGTGGTGCCAATCCTGCAGGAACTCGGGCTGGCGTAGTAATGAGGCGGCCATAGGCGTCGCGTTTGGGGCGGGGAGCCATGGTGCTCCCCTGCCCCAGTCGTCAATAGAAGGAACTGCCGACGCCGTTCTTCGTGTAACCTCTGATCCATCGGGACCAAGGGATAGCTCCCTCGGTCGCCCAAACGCATTCTCCTGAGCCGGCCCGTTGAGCGCGTTCACGGCCAAGATTTTCGAGTTCAGCCCCTGAGCGGGGCTTCGTCGGCTCGCCCCGGGGAACTCTCCGGGCGGAAAGGAGCACCGAGCACGGGTGGAACGAACGCCCCTCCCGTCAACACCTGAGCCTGTGTCGCGGCACTCCCCGCCTCCCCTGCGTGATCGCCTTGCCGAGCTGGTGCTGGCCGGAGCGGTGGTGATCCTGGGGGTCATCATGATCTGGGAAACCCGGGGGATCCGGGTGACGCCGGCCTATTCTAAAATCGGACCGAGAGTGATCCCGTACATGGTCGGCGCAGGCCTGATCCTGGTCGGACTCTGGTTAGCGGCGGAGGTGCTTGCCGGCCGGACCGCCACAGGTGCCGGAGATGCCGAGGACGCCGATCCAACACTGCCAACGGACTGGCGCTGCGTGGGAGGACTTACGGTTGCCCTGCTCGTCTATCTCCTCCTGATCGAGCGAGCGGGGTTTGTGATCGCGAGTGCGCTGCTCTTCTTCGGCTCCGCGTTCGGCATGGGCAGTCGGCGGGTCGCCCGTGACGCAGCGGCCGGCATCCTGCTGGCGATCGCGATCTACGAGATCTTCACGCGAGGGCTGGGCTTGAGATTACCCACCGGGGTGCTGGACGGACTGCTCTAAATGGGACCACTCGGCGATCTGGCGAGCGGATTTGGCGTGGCGCTCACGCCGGAGAATTTGCTCTGGGCGCTCGTCGGGGTCTTCCTGGGGACGGCCGTCGGGGTTCTACCGGGCATCGGCCCGGCCCTCACCGTGGCGCTCCTGCTGCCGGTGACCTACGACCTGGAGCCTATCAGCGCCTTCATCATGTTCGCCGGGATCTACTACGGCGGGATGTACGGCGGTTCCACCACTTCCATCCTGCTCAACACCCCCGGGGAGTCGTCCTCCATCGTCACGGCCATCGAGGGCAACCTGATGGCTAAGCGGGGCCGCGGCGCAGCCGCTCTGGCGACAGCGGCGATCGGGTCGTTCGTGGCTGGAACGCTGGGAACCCTGGCCCTGACGTTGGTCGCACCCCTGATGGTCAAGATTGCGCTGAGATTCGGCGCGGCAGAGTACTTCGCTCTGATCGTGCTGGCCTTCACGACCATCACAGCCCTGCTCGGCGGCTCCCTCGTCCGGGGGCTGATCAGTCTCCTGGTGGGGCTGGCGATCGGACTGATCGGGGTGGACACGCTGACCGGCCAGAGCCGCTTCACCTTCGGGGTCCCACAGCTGCTGGACGGTGTCGATGTCGTGACCGTCGCGGTGGGCCTTTTCGCGGTCGGGGAAACGCTCTGGGTCGCATCCCGGCTGCGGCACGACGCTGAGGAGACGGTTCCCGTCCGGGGCTCCGTCTGGATGACGCGGGAGGAGTGGAAGCGATCCTGGGCGCCGTGGCTACGTGGGACCGCGCTCGGCTTCCCGATCGGCAGTCTCCCGGCCGGCGGAGCGGAGATCCCGACCTTCCTCTCCTATTCGATCGAAAGACGCCTATCCAACCACCCCGAGGAGTTCGGCAAGGGCGCCATCGAAGGAGTGGCCGGGCCGGAGGCGGCGAACAACGCGTCCGCGGCGGGCGTCCTGGTCCCGCTGCTCACGCTCGGTCTGCCGACCTCGGCCACTGCCGCGATCCTGCTGGTCGCGTTCCAGCGCTACGGTCTGAACCCGGGGAGCCAGCTCTTCCAGCGCGACCCCGATCTGGTCTGGGGCTTGATCGCGAGCCTCTACATCGGCAACGTGATGTTGCTGGTGCTGAACCTGCCTCTCGCCGGGCTCTGGGTGAGGTTGCTGGCGATCCCGCGCCCGATGCTCTACGCCGGGATCCTCGTCTTCGCCGGTCTTGGCACCTACAGCCAAAAGGGCTCCACGGTTGATCTGATGATTCTTTACGTCCTGGGGGCGCTCGGCTTCGTGATGCGCCGGTTCGACATCCCGGTCGCACCGGCCGTGATCGCGGTGATTCTCGGGCCCGTGGCCGAGGAACACTTCCGCCGGGCTCTCCAACTCAGTCAGGGAAGCTACGCGACCTTCGTCACCCGCCCCATTTCAGGTTCCATTCTGCTTCTTGCCGCGCTCGGGTTGATCGTGCCGATCGTCCTCCGGGCGATCCAAACACGACGAACCCCACCGGCCTCGCCAGTACATCCAGCCTAGCGAGCGAATTAGAGCCTCCGCCAATAGGTGAGACGTCACCGGTAGGACACGA
>JADDPH010000040.1 GCA_016781925.1 Sphaerobacteraceae bacterium
GATCGCTCGGCCGCGATTTTGCACGCGCCGGGACCGATGTCGGTGTGCCGTCCTTCCGCAAAGGGGGTCGGTCCGCACTCGGGGTGAACGGCGCGGAAGCCCAACACCATCCTAGGAGGATTCATCGTGCTAACGAGCGCCCCCGTGACGAGCACCTTCGGGCAGTCCAGTCAAGCCTCGCTGAAAACCCTGCTCGAGGCCGGCGTCCACTTCGGACACCAGACCAAGCGCTGGAACCCGAAGATGAAGCCGTACATCTTCACCGACCGCAACGGCATCCACATCATCGACCTCCAGCAGACGGTCCGGTATCTCGAAGATGCTCACCGCTTCGTGGCCGACCTGTCAGCACGGGGCGGTAAGGTGCTCTTTGTGGGCACGAAGAAGCAAGCGCAGGAGATCGTTCAGCAGCAGGCGGACCGCTCCCACCAGTTCTATATCAATCGTCGCTGGCTGGGCGGCACGCTCACCAACTTTGTGACGATTCGTAACCGCCTCCGGTACATGAAGCAACTGCAGGGCCAGCGGGAGCGGGGCGAGTTCGATTTCCTGCCCAAGCAAGAGGGCGCGGCGAAAATTGCCGAACTCGAAAAGCTGGAGCGGACCCTCGGCGGCCTCCGCGATATGACCCAGCTCCCCGGCGCCGTCTTCATCATTGACCCGAAGCGGGAACACCTGGCGGTGCATGAGGCCCGCCGGCTCGGGATCCCCGTGATCGCGGTTACCGATACCAACTGCGACCCGGACGACGCCGACTTCCTCATCCCTGGAAACGACGACGCGATCCGTGCCGTCCGTCTGCTCGCCACGGGTATTGCAGACGCCGCGTTGGAAGGGATGATGCGCGCGGAGATCGCTCAGGCGGAGCGCTCGATGGACATTGGCCGCTCGGGCGGCCGGGCCCCGTCAACGATGGAGGAGGCCTTCTCCCCTGATGTTGAGGAGTCCGACGCAACCCCGATGGGCGAGGACGAGCAATCAGCTTAGTCGCCGTCCAGGACGGAGCGTCCCAGGATTCATCCAGGTTTGGGCCGAACAGCCGGCCCGTGACGAGACAGGAGCTATCGTGGTCATCAGCGCGTCCCAGGTAAAGGACCTCCGCGAGAAGACCGGCGCGGGGATTATGGAGAGCAAGCGTGCGCTTGAGGAAGCCGGCGGCAACGTCGAGCGCGCCATCGACATCCTGAAGCAACAGGGCTTGGCGAAGGCGGAGAAGAAGTCTGGCCGCGCTGCCCTGCAGGGGCTGGTTGAGCCCTACATCCACGCGGGCGGCCGAATCGGCGCGCTTGTCGAGGTCAACTGCGAAACCGACTTCGTCGCCCGGACCCCGGACTTTCGCAACCTGGCCCACGACCTCGCCATGCAGGTTGCCGCTTCCTCGCCGCGTTACCTTTCGGAGGAGGCCATTCCCGCCGACGCGTTCGCTGAGCTGGAGCGGGAGTTTGGTGACCGAAAGAGGGCCCTCGAGGCCGTCAGCTTGATGGACCAGGTCTTCATCAAGGATGGCCGCCGCACGGTCCGTGATCTCGTCCGAGACCAGATTGCCAAGCTGGGCGAGAACATCGTCGTCCGCCGTTATGCGCGCTTCGAGCTCGGCGCCGACCTGCCAACCGACTCCTCGTCGGGGAGCGACGGAACAGCCTAAGCCCGCCGGGGCGGGATCTCTATCCCGCCCCGCCCACCCAACTCGGCGCATGGCCCGGGCTGGAGCCGGGAGCGAGGAGAGGCGAGACGTGGCGGCGAAGTACGGGCGGGTCCTGCTCAAGCTGAGCGGGGAGGCGCTGATGGGCGGGGCCTCCTACGGCATTGACCCCAGCGTTGCCAAGGCAGTCGCGCGCCAGATTCGACGGATCGTCGAGCTTGAGGTCCAGGTCGCCGTCGTCGTTGGGGGCGGCAACATCTGGCGCGGTCTCGCCGCCAGTAGCAAGGGGATGGACCGCTCCACCGCCGACTACATGGGCATGGTCGCCACGGTGTTGAATGCGCTGGCGCTCCAGGACGCGCTTGAGAAAGCCAGTGTTCACACCCGGGTGATGACGGCCATCCAGATGCATGAGGTGGCGGAGCCCTACATCCGCCGTCGCGCGATCCGCCATATGGAGAAGGGCCGTGTCGTCATTCTTGCGGCCGGCACGGGAAACCCCTACTTCACCACCGATACTGCCGCCGCCCTGCGGGCCCTCGAACTCGACGCCGACGTGCTCCTGATGGGGAAAAACGGGGTCGACGGCGTTTACTCCGACGATCCCAACCTCAACCCCCGCGCTGAGCGATACGCTCGCGTGAGCCACCAGGAGGCCCTGCAGCGCAACCTGCGGGTCATGGATGCCTCGGCGCTTGCCCTCTGCCGCGACAACGATCTCGCAATCATCGTGTTCGACATGAACGATGAGGGGGCGATCCAGCGGGCAGTCCTAGGAGAACCCATTGGCACCCTCGTCGCCGCCACCGACGCCCTCGTTGAATAGGCTGTTGATGCGTCCTGCCGGTCGGTGGCAGCGAGCGAGAGGCGGCGTCGAGATTCGGACTATGGCACACGACATGAGAGACTGCCGCGCTCAAGCGACGACCCGAATGGGGCTTGGGGCCGACGCTCGGCCACCCGTCAGGCTTACGGAGGAACTGAACCACCATGATTCAGGACGTGCTGGCTGACGCTGAGAGCCGGATGACGAAGGCGCTCGAGGCCCTCCGACGAGATTTGGGCGGTGTGCGCACCGGACGGGCCTCTCCGTCCTTGGTGGATCGGGTCGTGGTCGAGTACTACGGCACTCCCACGCCCCTCAATCAGCTCGCCGGTATTTCCGTCCCGGAACCACGGCTCCTCGTCATCCAGCCCTGGGATCGCGGCACGATCGGCGTCATCGAGAAGGCCATCCAAAAGTCAGAGTTGGGACTCAACCCCAACAACGATGGCCAAGTCATCCGGGTCGCCATCCCTGCTCTGACCGAAGAACGCCGGAAGCAGCTGGTGAGACTCGTCCACAAGAATGTGGAGGAGGGCAAGGTCGCCCTCCGCAACATCCGCCGGGACGCGGTGAGCCAGGTCCGCGAGTTGATGACCGAGAAGATGATCTCCGACGATGACGAACGCCGGGCGGAACAACAGGTCGACGACCTGACCAAGCGATTCGTCGACGAAGCCGATCGGATCGGCAAGGCCAAGGAACACGAGGTCCTGGAAGTCTGACGGGCACCAGGATTGGCAGAACCTATCGTTCTTGGACAGGCAGCTGACTTTGTAGTACAAAGCGCCCCGTGGGGGATCGTCCGGGCCGTCGTCGATCCACTTGGACCAGTCTTGCTGATGGAGATCACCGCCAGATGTTCCACTGCCGGTGGATGGAGGTTGCAGCATGAGCGAACCCCGCCAGGATTGGGTCGACTCTGCACCCACCACGCCCACGGCAATCCACCCGGTTCCGGCCCACGTCGCGATCATCATGGACGGCAACGGCCGCTGGGCTGCACAGCGAGGCCTTCCCCGAATCCAAGGACACGAGCGCGGTACCGACAACATTCGCCGGATCACGTACGCCGCTGGTGAACTCGGGATCAACTACCTCACCCTCTGGGCGTTCTCAACCGAGAACTGGCGCCGTCCCCCGGCTGAGATTGATGGGATCATGCGGATCCTTGCCGAGGTGATCGAGCGGGAGACGCCGGAACTGCACCGCCAGGGAGCGCAGTTACGGCATATCGGCAGCCTCGACGGCCTCCCTTCGGAAACACGCGACGCGGTGCTCAGCGCGATCGACCTGACCCGGGCGAACGACCGGCTCGTCCTGACCTTGGCCTTCAATTACGGCGGGCGACAGGAATTAGTTCGAGCAGTCCGAGACCTTGTTGCTGCCGGTCTCCGCCCCGAGCAGATCGACGAGCAGACGATTGCCCGTCACCTCTACACATGCGACCTCCCTGACCCCGACCTCATCGTCCGCACCTCGGGTGAGCATCGCATGAGCAACTTCTTGATCTGGCAGGCCGCCTACGCCGAACTCTTCTTCACCCCGGTGCTGTGGCCGGATTTTGGACCGGACGACCTTCAGGCGGCTGTCAACGACTTCGCTCGACGCGAACGACGGTTTGGCAACGTCCCAGCCGCCGCCCTCGCCCGCGGCTCCTGACTCTCACGGTGCGGCAGCGGTCCATCAGTTCTGTTGGCGTCGTTCTCGTCGGTCTGGTACCCGCCGTCCTTGGTGGTCCGATCTTCGCCGCGACGATGGCTGTCCTCGGTCTGATCGCTGTCCGTGAATATTGGTCGATGGTCAGTCGGATCGGCAGCCGGCCGCTGCCACTCGGCTATCCCATCGTGGTCGGGTTCGCCGCCGTTGCCCTGCTTGACGGACGGGAACAGGCCGGCCTGGGGATGGTTGCGGCGGCCGTCGGCCTACCCCTGATAGCGGCGGTCTTTCGCTTCGGTGAAGCGCAGCCCAGTGCGGTGCTGGAGTGGGCACTCGCCGCGGCCGGCTCCCTTTGGATTGGGATTCCCGTCTTTGCCGCGGTCTCCCTACGGGAGACCGGCGGAACCGTGAGCGCCGGGTGGCTACGGGACCTAGCGGATGCCGCGTCGTGGGGAGATGCCGCCCCACGTGGCCTCGCCTGGCTCCTCACCGTCATCCTGATCACGTGGCTCGGTGACACGGGCGCCTACTTGGTCGGGCGGTCCCTGGGCCGCCGTCAACTCCTTCCCGTGGTCAGCCCCAATAAGACACGTGAGGGTGCCACCGGTGGGCTCCTCGGCTCGGGGTTAATGGGCGCGGCCTCGACGGTGCTGTTCGGGCTTGGCATCGCCTGGTGGTGGGGGATGCTAATCGGCATCAGCCTGGGCGCCCTGGGCCAGGTTGGCGATTTGGCCGAGTCCATGGTGAAACGCGAGGCGAAGGTCAAAGACAGCGGGACAGTCATTCCCGGACACGGCGGGGTATTGGACCGGATCGACGCCCTGCTCTTCACGCTTACCGGCGGATGGTTCCTCGCCGGCATCGTCGACCGCGTCCTCTAATGACACCATCGACGCCGGGGCGAGATCGCCGTGAGGGCAGGGGGGGTAGTGAGGCGCCCACCCTCCCACGACGCTCGGTGGGTCTTGCCATCCTCGGCTCCACGGGATCGATCGGCACCCAAACCCTGGAGGTCGTGAGTCACCACCCCGACCGCTTCCACGTCGTCGCCTTAGCAGCCGGCCAGAATGTGCCTCTCCTTGCCGAGCAGATTCACCGGTACCAACCCGACCTGGTCGCAATCAACGGGGATGCCGAGCATCCGGACCTTCAGCATCCCCGTGTCCTGCCCGGGCCTGAAGGGCTGCTCGCGGCGGCTACCCACCCCGACGCGGACATGGTGGTTGTCGCGACATCCGGTCACGCCGCGATCCTCCCTACGTTACGAGCGATCCAGGCGGGCAAGACCATCGCCCTGGCAAACAAGGAGACAATCGTCTGCGCGGGGGAGATCATCCTCCCGGCGGCACGCGCATCCGGCATCGCCATCCGCCCCGTCGACAGTGAGCACAGCGCCATCTGGCAGAGTCTAGGCCGCTCAACAGTCGAGGAGGTGTCGCGCCTCATCCTCACGGCCTCTGGCGGCCCATTCCGCGAGACACCACTCAGCAACCTCAGCAACGTCACCGTCGCGCAGGCGCTCGCTCACCCGACATGGGCCATGGGCGGCAAGGTCACCATCGACTCGGCGACCCTCATGAACAAGGGGCTGGAGGTGATCGAGGCTCACTGGCTCTTTGGTGTCCCATACGACAACATCGATGTTGTGATCCACCCGGAGAGCATCGTCCATTCCCTGGTGGAGTTCGCCGACGGCAGCCAGATCGCTCAGCTCAGCCTGCCCGATATGCGTCTGCCGATCCAGTACGCGCTAACTTATCCAAAGCATGCGCCCGGTCCTTGCCACCGGCTCTCCCTCGCGGAAATCGGGATACTGCGCTTCTCCAAGCCGGATCCCGCTCGTTTCCCAGCTCTCGCACTGGCTCGCGACGCTGGTCTCGCCGGGTCCACCTATCCGACGGTGCTTAGCGCGGCAGACGAGATCGCCGTCGAAGCCTTCATGGCTGGCCGGTTGCCCTTCTCCGGGATCGTTCCTCTCGTCTCCCGGGTGCTCCATCGCCACCGCCCAGAGGGGTCGCTGAGCTTGGAGAGTATCGCCACTGCGGATTGCTGGGCTCGGGAGCAGGCAAAGACGGAAGTCGCCTCATGAACGTCCAGCTAAACCTCGACGCACCGTCTTGCCAGCCCGCTCCTGGCGTGCCTACGTTTCTCGCGCCAAAGTCACCGCCCTCACCTCACATGCCCCACCAGCCAAGAGCGCCTCGGCGCAAGCTCCCAGCGTCGACCCCGTCGTCGTGACATCGTCCACAAGCACCAGCCGTTTCCCCACCAGGTTCGCCCCGCTGGAGACCGCGAAGGCGTCCTGAACGTTCCGACGCCGCTCCTCGGCCCTCAGGCCAACCTGATGCGGGGTCGCTCGGATTCGTTGCAGGGCCCGCAGCACGGGCATGGCAAGGAGTTTTCCCGCCCCTTTCGCCAGCAACGCCGACTGGTTGTATCCGCGCCGGCGTTGTCGCTCCGGATGCAGCGGTACAGGAACTAGCGCGTCCAGATCACACCACGTTCTCAACGTCTCCGCCAGGGCCGCGCTCAAGTGATCCGCTCGAGCCCACTCCTCCTCGTACTTGAATCGCACGATCGCGTGCCGGAGCCAGCCTTCGTAGCGACCCACCGATCGCAGACCGCTGAGTGACCGGGGCAGGCTTGAGCAGACGCAGTCTCCGAGCCCAGTTGGAGTGCCGCAGCCCTCACACCAAGGGGGCGCGAAGCGCCCCAGAGCCGCATCACAATCTCGGCAAACCCAGCAACCGCGTCGCCCACAGCCCGCACATCGCGCCGGATAGACGACATCCACCAGGACCGATCCAACCCGACCGAGAACCATGTCGGTCACGCGACGAACGGCCATCAAGCTCTCCCAGGCTGCCAACGTCTCAGGTCAAGTGCAGCATCTTCAAGCCGGTCCGCCTCCGTGTCATGATGGTGGGACATCGCGACGCGATCATTCTCCCCAGCCGATCGCTCTGGTCAACACCCGTGCCGGTGTGTCCACCCGCTCCCGGAGCCCTGCCACATCAGCCCAGCGTGTCAAGACCCGGTAGGCGACCTAGCACCAGTCGTTCAGTCACGGTGGCGGAAGAGCGACCAGTGTCGGTGCCCTTCTCGCGGCTTGCGAGATCTCGCGCGTCCACCGCGATGACCATCCTGCACCGACCGTTGCGTACTCGCTTCCGGCGGTGGATCCAGGATGGGGCGAGGGCGGGATCAGCCGTGGGTCGTCTTTGGTCACTGCTATACTGCCGATAGCGATGAACACCTCACCCCCCCATGACTTCATCAAGGACACCCTCACCGATACTCTCCTCTACGGAGCCGATGCCACGCCGGGGATCGTTGCCGTAGAACCGGTGGGCACCGATCGCATGTCCGTTTTCCGGCGGAATGTGGACGGTAAGCGAGAGTTCGTCGAGGACATCTTTCGACCATGGCTCGTCGCCGAGCGCGCGGCGCCATGGTCCGCTCACCGCTCGCGCCCGGAGATTGATCTCCTTGATGGAGACCACCGCTTCCGGTATCTCGTACGGTTCTCGGACTGGTCGGCCTATATGGATGCAGAGCGTGCAGGGAGGGACGCGGGGGAATCCTACTTTCGATTCCGCTCTCGCGTTGAGCAATACTTGGTCGCCACCGGCCGCACCCTGTTCAAAGGCCTGGTGTTTGACGACCTCCGCCGCCTCCAGCTCGACATTGAGACCCTTGGCCTTGACCCGCGCGATCCCTCGGCTCAGGTCATCACCATAGCGATTCGGTTGGCTGACCAGGGCGGCGTCGTTGAAGAGCATCTCATCCTGGAGACCACCGAAGCGGATCTGCTCCGACACCTCAGTGACGTGATCCACAACCTTGATCCGGACGTGATCGAAGGGCACAACATCTTCAACTTTGACCTTCCGTTCCTCGCTGAACGGGCGACACGCTTCGGCGTGCCGTTACCGTGGGGTCGGGATAGCTCAGCACTCAAGATCGGTGAGGGAAAGCAACGGTTCAAGGTGGGAGCGCTGGTGCTTCCCTTCACCCCAGCCTACGTCTTCGGCCGCCATATCATCGACACGTACCAACAGGTGCAACGCTACGATATTGCTGGCCGGCTGAGCAGCTACGCGCTTAAAAAGGTCATGCACGAGCTCTACCCCGACCAGACCCGGACCCTCATTCCCGGCGAACAGATTCGCGACATCTGGGCTCAGCACGACCTGGACCGGCTCCGAGCCTACAACCTCGACGATGTCCGTGATGTAGACACACTCTCTCGTCTGACCGTCCCCACAGAGTTCTATCAAGCTCAGCTCCTTCCTCGATCCTTCCAGAGTGTGGCCACCGGCGGACCGGGCGAGAAGATCAATGATTTGATGGTCCGGGCTTATCTCCACCAAGGTCACAGCATTCCCTCCGCCAAAGCCGCTCGTAGCTATCCTGGAGGACATGCTGAACTCCTCGAGGTCGGAGCGTTCGCGCCCGTCATCAAATGCGATGTCGAGAGCCTCTACCCTTCCATCATGCTTGCCGAGCGCATCTCGTCAGCTTCTGATGTCCTCGGGGCATCGCTTCCCATGTTAGAAGACCTCACCCGGCGAAGGCTTGATGCGAAGAATCGCAGCCGCACCACTGCTCGCCCCGACCGCGCCGTGTGGGACGGGCTCCAGTCGAGCTTCAAGGTCCTCATCAACTCCTTCTACGGCTACTTAGGATATGGGGGGGCCTTATTCAATGACTACGACGCCGCTGAGCGCGTCACCTTAGCAGGGCAGCGGATCGTCAAGACGGTCGTGGATGAACTCCGGCGTTCCGGGGCCACCCCGATCGAGGTCGACACCGACGGCGTCTACTTTGTTCCACCAACCAACGTGCGATCCCACGGCGACGAAGAAGCCTACATCCAACGCCTCGGCGAAGCACTCCCTACCGGCATTCGCCTCGCGCACGATGGTCGCTTCGCCGGCATGCTGTCGCTTCGATTGAAGAACTACGCGCTCTTGAATGACGACGGCACAATGCTGCTCAAGGGAAGCTCCCTCCGCAGTCGCAAGATGGAACCGTGCTTTCGCACGTTTCTCAGCCATGCCGCCCGGGGATTCCTCGCGGAGCAACCAGACGTGGTGCGCAACGCCTACTTTGACCTCGCCGATCAGATCCGTCGCCGCACGCTTCCCGTCTCCGAGTTCAGTCAGTGGAACATGTTGAACGAGGAGACCCTCTCCAAGCAGCCCAGGATTAAGCGCCTCGTAGAACGCTCCAACCTAGCCGTGCACTGGGGTGAACGTGTCGAGATCTATGAACGCGAAGATGGAGAACTGGCACTCGTCGAGGAGTACCACAACGACGAGAGTGTTGGTTATCTCCTCCGTCGCCTACGGGATGTCGCCGAGCGATTCCGAGCACTCTTTCCCAACGAGGCCGGATTCGACGCCTTCTTCCCGCCGTTCACCTCCCGCACCGATTTGGAGGCGGCCCGGGAGCAACAAGCTGCTCATCAACTCCAGTTCTTCGATTAGTGCCCCAACTCCAATCGGTCTCATGACCAACCCATGCCAAAATCAGCTGAACACCCAGTCCAACTGCTACCGCTTACCGGCACATTCCTACCGGCACATTCCTCTACCAACGCAAGAAACCGATGTGGTGGCAAAAGTCCTCATACAGCTACAACCACCAATTTGCCTCGAGTCTGTATCAAACCCAGCACCGCCTATCCACCACCCCAACGTTGCATCCTCGCCAATCAACCCGCCAAGGCCCAATCTACTGGCACGCTCAAGTGCAACACGCCCTGGCGAGCGCCCCGAGCGGCTGAGTGAGGTGAGGGTTGGGGGAAAACGCAACTGCC
>JADDPH010000082.1 GCA_016781925.1 Sphaerobacteraceae bacterium
CCCACCATCCCTCGTCGCGTTGAGCCTCCCCGCTTCCTGTTCCATAATGAGGGGTGCACCTGAGATGGCGGTGCAGTGTGCTGTCCTCGTGGGGTTCGGCGTGGGGCGCGGACAAGACCGGAGCATGTGCGAGGAATCATGGCTAACCTGATCACCATCGGGCGGCTCATGCTCCTCTTCGTCGTCGTCTGGCTGATCTACGTCGGTTCAGCCGACGTGGTGGGCGTCTGCATGCTCCTCATCGCCATCGTCTTCGCCAGCGACGGCCTCGACGGCTACGTCGCCCGGAAACGCGGTTCCACGTCCGCATTCGGTGCCGTCTTCGACATTGCCGGCGACCGCATTGTCGAGAACGTGCTCTGGGTTGTGTTCGCGCACCTGGGTCACGTTCCCGTTTGGGTGCCGTTGCTCGTCCTGACTCGCGGCTTCGTCGTGGACGGGTTACGCTCGCTCTCCTACGCGGAGGGCATGACCGCCTTTGGCTCCCGCAACATGATGCGCTCCGCCTTGACTTACTGGCTCACGGCAGGACGCTTCATGCGGGCAGCGTTCGGCTGGGCAAAGGCGGGAGGGTTCGTCTTTCTCACCGGTCTTGAGGCGTCACAGAAGATAGATGCGGCTGGGACCTGGGTCAGTGGCTGGTACGGGCAGGACGCCTATCTGATCTTCGGCTGGTTTCTGGTTTGGTCGGCGGTCGTGCTGACCATCGTTCGAGGATTGCCCGTGATCTATGACGCCGTCGCCCTAGTCCAGGCCAATTCGGGCACAAAGGTCACCGCGCCTGTCAGTCGTCGTTGAGATGCACCATCACGCTCGACGGCGCCCGTACAGCGGCACGACTGCACGGCTCGACGCAGGAGGGCATCGACGCGGGATCACCTGCCCCATCCTATGCCGTTGTTCATGGTAAGACGACCAGGATTGCCGCCGACCGGGAGAGGGAACCTCGCCGGTGCCCCATCTGGTCCAGGTTAGGGATCCACAAGATCGGAAATACTATGGATTCTTCGTGCCCACGCTAACACGCCCCCAAGAGCAAGGAACACATGGTTCCGGCACCACGACCTCCGACGGAAACGGACGGACGCCGCAGCGGGTCCAATTTCGGCGGGAGGAACGGCGCGAAGTTCGCTACGTGCTCAGCATTGGCCTCGCCGTCGCGTTCTCCTGGATCTTCTGGTTGATGCCCGCCGCCCTCCGCCGCCTCATCACGGAGCGTGGTGGACAGGCCTTTTACCGACGATCTCGCACGTACCGGGAGAACGTACTCGCGAATCTCCGCCAAGTTCTTCCTCCCGGTACCCCGGAGGAGGAGTTGGAGGCGACGGCCAGAGAGGTGTTCCGGGTCAGCGCCCGGAACTTTATGGACCTGATCCTCACTCCCCGAATCCGCCCCCGCGACTTCGTCCGCAACGTGCCGCTCGTCAGCGGTGACTGGAGCATGTTGGATCAGGCCCTCGCCGCCGGTCGCGGCGCCGTGTTGGTCACGGCCCACCTTGGCGCATTCGATTATATCGGCCAAACCCTTCACAACCGGGGGTACAAGCTGACCACGGTGACAGGCAGAACGACCGCCCGCTTCGTGTTTGACGGTGTCACCTACCTACGCCGCTCACACGGAAACGTCATTGTCGATGCAACCCCATCCGGGGTTCGCCGCGTCATGCAGGCGCTGCGGCGAGGGGAGTGCGCCGCCTTTGTCACCGATCGCGACTTCTTCCAGAACGGAAAACCCGTCACGTTTTTCGGAAGGCCAACAACGCTGCCACCCGGCGCCGTCCGCATTGCCCGCGACACTGGGGCGCCCATCGTGCCCGTTTTCGCGCGCCGGACTCCCACCGGCTACGCCATGTCGGTCCACCAACCGTTCGTCGTCGAGAAGAGTGCTGATCTCGACGCCGACATCACCCGTGGCATGGAGAGTCTCGTCAAGATCCTGGAGGCAGCGATTTCGGCGACTCCCGAGCAGTGGGTCATGTTCCAGCGGGTGTGGCTAACGGAACCGGTCGACCCTATCCGCGTCTTTCCGGTCGGGTCGCCGCTCGAGAGCGAACTCTTGGAGCGGTTCGCCGCCGTGCTGCCCTCGCCGCGTTCATCGCAGCAACAGGACGATCCGCCTGGCGCCCCTGAGGCGGAACCATCCAGAGATCGTACGGGCCGGCGTCCTCGACCTCCAACACCATGAGCTCCCCAACCAGCAGCTCACCTGGCACGAAGACCAGACCATCGACTTCCGGCGCGTGGCGACGGGCTCGTCCGACGGAGATAGGCTCGATCCCGCCAGCGGTATCCTCTGCCTCACCGACGGCCTCAATCAGCACTTCCAGGCGTTGACCGACCAGCGCCCGATTCTTCCGCAGTGAGATCCCCTGCTGCACTTCCATCAGGGCGTTTCGGCGCTCCGCTGCCACCTCCGGTGGGACTTCCCCCGGGAGGGTGGCTGCCTTGGTGCCGGCCTCCGGTGAGTAGGTGAAAGCACCGACGTGATCGAACGCCATCTCCTCGACGAATCGCAGAAGGGTCTCGAACTGCTCGTCCGTCTCCCCCGGATAGCCGACAATGAAGGTGGTCCGCATCGCCACGTCGCTGAGCTTGGTCCGGGCGTGCTCCACCAGCCTGCGGGTCATCTCGACATCGCTTGGGCGGTTCATTGCGCGCAGGAGCGTCTTGTCCGCGTGCTGGATCGGCATGTCCAAGTACGGCAGGAGCGCCGAGTGCTCCGCCATCACATCCACCATCCGCAGCGTCAACGGGCTGGGGTAGATGTAGAGCATTCGGAGCCAGGGTAGGTTCGGCACCTGTTCGGCAATCATCTCAAGCAGCTGCGGCAGACCATGTTTCATTCCCAGGTCCGCGCCGTAGCGGATCGTGTCCTGTGCAACCAGGACCACTTCTTTCGTTCCGCCAGCGACCAGGTCAACGATCTCCTGGATCACGTGCAGCGGGCGTTTGCTCGCCTGACGCCCTTTGATGCTTGGAATCGTGCAGAAGGCGCAATTGTGGTCGCAGCCGTCCGCAATCTTGACGTATGCGGAAGGACCGGCGTCCCGCCGGCTGAACGTCGTCAGCATCCCCTCGCAGCCGGCGACCTCCGGAACGTCCGGCGCTCCAATCAGACCACCGACCACATCACCGATGCGGTACCACTCTCGGGTTGTGAGCACATGGTCGACGCCGGCCGGAAGATCAGCGACGTGGTTACCCAGCGCAGGAAGGCACCCCGCAGCGATGACGAGCTGGCCTTCCCGGCGATCCTGCAACAGATCCTCGATGACCCCGATGGATTCCGCACGAGCGGCTCCGAGAAAGCCGCAGGTGTTCACGATCACCACCTCGGCGTCTTCTGGGCGTTGAACTCCAGCCATGCCTCGCTGCCGGAGTACATGATCCATCCCGTCCGAATCAACACGGTTCTTGGAGCATCCAAGCGTGACGATATGGAACGCGCGATCATTGAGTGACGGGGGAGAAGCCGTAGGGGTGCGACTCACGAAGGTACTCCTGTATTACCGATAGTTCACGAACTGGAGGGCCACCGGAAAATCGGCCGCCTTGAGCGCCTGGATGACCGCCTGGAGGTCATCCTTGTTTTTCCCCTGGACGCGAAGCGTGTCGCCCTGAATTTGTGGGGTCACCTTCTTGAAATCGTCGCGAATCTGCTTCGCGATCTGCTTCGCCACATCATCGGGAATGCCTTCCCGGAGTTTGACGGTCTGGCGCACGCGACCGCCAGAAGCCTGCTCCTCCGGACCATAGTCCAGGATTTTCAAGGAAAGATTTCGCCGAATCAGCTTCGATTCAATGATGTCACGCACTGCCTGAAGCGCATACTCGTTCGAGGTTCCGATGGTCAAATCCGCGTCCCCAAGCTTCAACTCCGTCTTGGAGTCCTTCAAGTCGTATCGCGTCTGGATCTCCCGCTCAGCCTGGTCGACCGCGTTCTTCAACTCTTGCCGATCGAATTTCGAAACGACATCAAATGAAACCGTCGAAGCCACGTTCACCCTCCTCCCCATGCAAAAACACCTAAGTCTAGCAGAACGCTCGTCTCGAATGGCTTTCGTCCTGTCCTCTAAGCGCTCCCCACTGAGGCGGCGCCAGTAGCATTAAAGGGGCAAGGGACGGGGCCCGATTGGTATCTTGTGCGCTGTATGGCGCACCTCTGCGTCACAATGCCCTGAGTGGCGCCGCGCTGCTGTACCAGGAAGGCAACACGGTGACCTCCACAGATGCGGTCAATCGACGCCTCCCCGCGTCTCTGGGACGGCAGACCAGGACCTCACCACGTTCCCTGGGCGGCCGACCGACAAGTCTGGTTCGGCCCCTACTCGGATTGCCCATCCTGTACAAGGTCCTGTTGGCCAACGCCGGGATCGTGGTGATCGGCGCCGTAGCCGGCACGTGGATCACCTTACGAATGGCCGAACGGATTCCCGAGCAGAATCATGGGCTGCTCGTGCCCATCTTCGTGGTTGCCGGCATCATCCTCAGCGTCCTCGTCAACTTCCTGGTGCTCCGGGCGGCATTCCGACCGCTCAGCAACCTGGAACGCGCCGCCACTGCCGTGCGCTCCGGTGACCTCTCCGTGCGGGCGGAACAGAGCGCATTCGGGGATCCGCAGCTTGCCCATCTGGCTTCCACGTTCAATGCCACCCTGGACGAGATCTCGCGGGACCGCAACGAGTTGCGATCTCTCGCCTCACAGGTGATTCGGGCCCAGGAGCAGGAGCGCAAGCGTGTAGCCCGCGAGCTACACGACGACACAGCCCAGGTCCTCTTCGCGCAGCTTTTACGCGTCACGGCGCTCAAGAACTCGTCCAGCGAGGAGACCCGGCAGACAGCCGCGACGTTGGAACAGATGACCGTGGAGGCCCTGGAGAGCGTCCGGCGGCTGGCGTTGGAACTTCGCCCCCCGGCATTAGACGACCTTGGACTCCTCGCGGCCCTCGGCGACTTGGCGCAACGATTCAGTGAGCAACTCAAGGTTCCTGTGGATTACCAGGCCCGTGGCCCCCGGGGGCGACTCCCGGCAGAGGTCGAATTGGTCCTCTATCGGGTTGCTCAGGAAGCCCTGACGAACGTCGCCAAACACGCAGGGGCAAGCCACGTCTGGATTGACCTCGATCGAACACCGGAAGACGTTTCCATATCGGTTCGCGACAACGGCCGGGGCTTTGATCGTCAGCGGGCCACCGCAGGCGATCAACATGGCCTGGGCCTCGGCTTGTTTGGCATGGAGGAGCGGGTGGCACTGGTGGGCGGTACGTTCAAGATCTGGCCAATGCGCAACGGAGGCACCGAGATCTACGCCTTCATCCCCCTTAGTGATCCGCACGCTGCCAACGGAGAGCCGAACCTGTGACCGAGACGGAGGTCCGCGCGGATCGCGCGGAGTCGATCAAGATCCTCCTCGCCGATGATCATGGGATCGTTCGCGCGGGATTGCGAGCGCTGCTGGAAGCCCAGCCGGAAATGCGGGTGATCGCCGAAGCGGCGGATGGCCCTGCCGCCGTAGCGCTGACCCGGCGGCACGTTCCGACAGTGGTGGTCGCCGACCTGTCCATGCCGGGCGGCGGACTGGAGACCATCCGCGAAATTACCGGGCTTGGGCTTCCCACGCGGGTCTTGGTGCTCACCGTCCACGCCGAAGAACGTTACCTGCTCCCCGTCCTGGAGGCTGGCGGCTCCGGGTACGTGCGCAAGTCGAGCGCTCATACGGACCTCCTTGACGCGATCCGGACCGTTGCCCGCGGTGAGGTCTTTCTCGATCCGAGCGCGACGAAGACGTTGCTGCGGGGCTACCTCGGCCGCGTCCATTCAGGGGATGAACTCGATCTTGGGGAAGTTTTGTCAGAACGCGAGCGGGAGGTCGTCAAACTGACGGCGGAGGGATACACCGCGCAGCAGTGCGGAGATATCTTGTCTCTCAGTCCGAAGACGATCGAAACGTATCGCCACCGCGCGATGCAGAAACTCGGCCTGACCAATCGAGCTGAACTGGTCCGCTACGCGCTCCGCGCCGGCCTGCTCGGAGCGGAGGAGACCTGATTCACCGCCCATGTGATGTGGGGATTTGTTTGACCCCCAAGCGCAAAAACCCGGACATTTCCGGCAGCAGTTCACAAACGCAACCCGTCATCGGCAGCCCTTCCCCTGGACTACAGTACTCGTGTCGCGGTTTCGGCAACGCGACCGAGAGCGCTGTCGAGGCCCACTTCCCCGCCTTGCCCCAGGAAGCATGGATGAGGTGCTCGCCAGTACGTGTCGTCGTGTCCTTGTAATCTGCACAAGCACTCAGGAGCACGCCACCATGGGATCCACTGCTCCATCTGCCGTCCTCACTTCAGGTTGCTCGACCCCTGAGGGAAGAATGACCGGCCAGGCTTTGGTCCATCCGAAGTGGCTGGTGGTAGAGCCTCCGGTGGAAGACGAAACCCACGACCCGGAAGATGTCGCTCGCTTCTCTGCCTTCATGCAGTTGCAAAAGACAGCAGGGGCGCTCGACCGGGCCGCCACCGACGCTCTGGCTGATCTCGATCTCACGGCCGGGGCCTTTGGTGCGCTCCTCGAACTGCAAGCGGTCGGTGAAGCCGGGCTCGCTCCTTCGGAGTTAGCGCGTCGCCTGGCGGTCGCCCGTCGGACGGCAACGCTTTACGTCGACATCCTTTCCCGACAGGGCTGGGCAGAGCGCCGCGCCCATCCCGAAGATCGAAGGATGGTGCTTGCCTGCCTCACGCCCAAGGGCCAGCGGCTGCTGGACGAGCTTGGGGCCGCCTACAAGCGGCGTCTCGCGGCGCTCATGGCAGACGTCACCCCGCTCCAGGCGGAGCGCCTCCGTCAGCTTCTCACCCTCATCGGGTCTGGGAACACCGCCCCGACGCGTTAAAGGGGGGGGAGGGCGGTTTTTCCCCGCCTCCCAGTTCCCGTGGCGGGAGCGCCACGGCCTGATCCTATCACCTTTGAAGGCCTTCAAGCCCCCTTCACACGACAGGTCCGTCTATCCGCTGTGGCTCCCAACGACGGCAGAGAATAACTGACCGATCGGTCACGTCCAACCAGCTCCCGCCCTCGCAGACGCGATGGCCTTCGTCGTCCGGTTGCGCTGTATCGATCACCACCTGCCAGCCCGCGTTTGAGCGGTGAGCAAACCTCGGCAACCGGAACGGAACGAGGGTTTCCTGAGCGTTGAGCAGAATCAGCAGGGTCTCTCCAACGATGCGGTTGCCCTGCTCGTCTTGCTCGTCGATGGCATCACCGGCGAGTCGGAGGCCAAGAGCTCGGGTCTCGGCGTTATCCCACTCGATGTCGGTCATCTCCTGGCCGTCAGGGCGGTACCAGGTCAAATCTTTCACGTCTGAGCCGCGGATCCGGCGCCCTTGAAAGAATTTGCGGCGCCGCAACACCGGCTGTTCTTTCCGGAATGCCACCAACCGACGTGTGAACGCGAGAAGGACTTCGTCGCGCTCGTCCAACGACCAATCGAACCAACTCAGCGGATTGTCCTGGCAGTACGCATTGTTGTTGCCAAGTTGGGTCCGCCCCATCTCGTCGCCGCCACAGATCATCGGAACACCCTGGGAGAGAAGCAATGTGGCCAGGAAATTCCGTTTCTGCTTCTCTCGCAGAGCCACGATGGCTGGCTCGTCCGTGGGTCCCTCGACCCCGTAGTTCGCGGAGATGTTGTCGTCGCTGCCGTCCCGGTTCTCCTCGCCGTTGGCCTCGTTGTGCTTCCGTTCGTAGGAGACCAAGTCCTCTAGCGTGAACCCGTCGTGGGCCGTGACGAAATTGATGCTGGCATATGGGCGGCGCCCATCGTTCTGGTAGAGATCGGAGGAGCCGGTGAGCCGGTACCCCATCTCGGCCGCCGGCCGGCGATCCCCCCGCCAAAAGGAGCGGACCGTATCGCGGTACTTGCCGTTCCACTCTGTCCAGAGAACGGGGAAGTTTCCGACCTGATAACCTCCCTCGCCGATGTCCCACGGCTCGGCGATGAGCTTCACCTGCGAGAGCACGGGATCCTGGTGCACGATATCGAAGAACGCCGAGAGCCGGTCCACCTCGAATAACTCCCGGGCGAGCGCCGAAGCCAGGTCGAACCGGAATCCGTCGACGTGCATCTCCAGGACCCAGTAGCGCAGTGAATCCATGATCAACTGCAGAACCTGGGGATGACGGACGTTCATCGTGTTGCCTGTACCCGTGAAGTCCATGTAGTACCGCTGCGTATCCGGGACCAGGCGGTAATAAACGGAGTTGTCGATGCCGCGGAAGGAGAGCGTCGGACCGAGGTGATTGCCCTCCGCCGTGTGGTTGTAAACCACATCGAGAATGACCTCGATGCCGGCCGCATGCAGGGACTTGACCATCCCCTTGAACTCGGCGACCTGCTCGCCTCCGGTGCCGGCGCCCGAGTACCGCGCATCCGGGGCGAAGAATCCGATCGTGTTGTACCCCCAGTAGTTGCGGAGATTCTTCTTGATCAAAAAACCATCGTCCAGGAACGCATGAACGGGCAGTAGCTCCACCGCCGTCACGCCGAGCCGCTTCAGGTAATCGATCGCGACGGGGTGGCCAAGACCCGCATACGTCCCACGGAGATCGGGGGGGATACCGGGATGGCGGGCCGTGAATCCTTTGACATGGACCTCGTAGATCACGGAATTGTGCCAGGGCACCCGTGGCGGCCGGTCAATCTCCCAGTCGAAATAGGGATCCGCGACCACCGCCTTGGGAACCCCCTCGGTGTCGTCCTGGTCGTCCCTGCTGAGGTCGAGCGCCGGGTCTCCAAGGCGGTAGCCGAAGACCGGGGCCGACCAATCGACGGCTCCATGGATTGCCCGCGCGTAGGGATCGACGAGCAGCTTTGCTGGGTTGAAGCGATGCCCCTGCTCCGGGGCATAGGGTCCATCGACCCGATAGCCATAGACCTGGCCGGGCCTCACCCCTGGAACGTAGCCATGCCAGACGTGCGCCGTCTGCTCTCGCAGCCGGAGGCACTCCCGTTCCTCGGCGGACGCCGGGTGTTCAAAAAAGCAAAGATCGACTGACGTGGCGTTTTCGGAGAATAGGGCGAAGTTCGTTCCCTGGCCGTCCCATGTCGCTCCCAGGGGATACGGCCTGCCTGGCCAGAGCTTGAGGCGCCGGCCAGACGCACGCTGCTTCAAGGTCACGGACACCCTCACTCCGGTCAACATCGTTGGCGACGTCGGATCGTCGCGATCCCGTACGCCGCTGCGTCCCAGGCGACCTTCTGGCGCGAACCGGCCCCCGTTCCCGGGGGCCAGGTGCGGCATCATTGGCAGCAGTTCTCGGGTTCAGCAGGGATCGGGCCGAAAGCTGCGACGCGCCAGGTTAATCGGCGGCGTCCTCACCGGTAGCCGCGGTATCGGCACCGTCGTCGGACGCCGGCTCTTCGAGCAAATGGACGTAGATCAGCTCAAACACTTCATCCGGTCCTGCATGGTCACGTTGCACGGCGGCGGCGGCCGCTGCCGCGTCAGGTGCCTCGACGTGCGCGATGTGCTCCTGCCCCCCGACCTGATAGGTTACGTCGTAGAGCACTCCACACCTCCTCGTAGATTCGCGTGACATCCTGTTTGGACCCAGCCTGAAGCCGGAAACGGAACGACCGCCGGACGACGCCGATGGCCCATCATACCGCACGTTCTGCACCACGGTTGGCTCCGCCAGGATCCGCGACTCATCGACCCGACGGCGTTCCCATCGAGCCCCCTGCTCGGCTTCCGGCCTTTTCGATCTCATTAACAGCAACATTGAATTGGTCCGTGCCGGCAGCGAAGGTGGGAACAGACGCGGCGACTCGATCCCAGTCCAGTCTCAAGAACCCCTGCTGTGCCTCCCGCATCGCTACCAGGGCATACTCTGCCCCCGCGCGGTAGGCGACAGTCGCCGACGCAAATCGTGCTGGCGTACCCACCCGATCCGTGTGCCCGTCAAGTTCCCGCACCAGGGTCCTGACCCGGTCGCCCCGGGCCTGGATGTCCAGCAGATTCCGACTTTTCGCGGCGGCCGCATTACCCAGCGCCTGGCTCTGCGCGGATAGCTCGAGGAGACGCGGGGCGACGAACTCGTAGTAAGCCCGCTCGTCGGCACTCAATTCGGGCACGCTTGCCGGAGGCGTGCCTGCGTCGATCGACGACGTCCGGAGGCCCTTGACTGAAACATAGGCGGCCGCCGCCACGAGGCAGAGTAGGACCGCGATGACGACGAGGCGGCGCCGGCGGCCGGAGTTCGCGCTAACGGGAGATGGGACAGACAACCGGGAACGCATGGTCCATCCATAATACTCTGGTGCGGCCGACGACGAGAACGCCGGGAGGTACTCTCCTCCCGTGTCAGGTCCTCGCTCCCCTCGTTCGAGCAGTGTGCGCCGCCGGAACGCCGCTTGCGGGCCGTGTTTGCCACCTCTTATGCTCCTAGCCGACAGTCGTGGCGAGGGGCACAATGCGCGGTGGCGCGGGTGCAAAGCTTGCCGCCGCGAGCCGGAGGAATCAGCGTGGTACACGAATTTGGAACGGCGACCACTGCGCCGCCGTCAAGCATCCTCATTGAGCATCTCTCTCCGGAGCTTGATTGTGGGCGGTATCCCGTGAAGCGTGAGGTTGGCGATGTCCTCCGCGTCGAGGCGGATATCTTCAAAGAAGGCCATGATCGGATTGCCGCCGTGGTTCGTTATCGTCGCTGGGACGACAGCGAGTGGCTGGAAGCCGACATGCACCATGTCGACAACGACCGGTGGGCGGGATCGTTTCTGCTCCCCGAAAACACACGCTACTGCTACACGGTGCAAGCGTTCTCCGACGTGTTCAGAACCTGGCGCGAAGGGTTAGAGAAGAAGGCGGCGGCTGGCCAGGATGTCGGAAGCGAGCTTCAAGAGGGCCTGGAGATCGTCGCCGAGGCTATGGAGCGCGCGGACGAGGACGATCGCCTGCTGTTCCAACGGACGATACAGGCGGTCGGTGAGGCGGCATCGCAGGGCATTGCCGTCCGGCTGATGCTCGGGGACGAATTAGACGCCGCAATGCGGCGTCATCGGTCGCGTGCGGGCGCCGCCATCTATGTCCCGGAGCTATCAGTGGTGGTAGATCGCGTGGGAGCGCGATACGCGGCCTGGTACGAGTTGTTCCCACGCTCCGCCGGCCGCATCCCGGGACAAAGCGGCACCTTCGCCGATGCCGCCGCCCGCCTACCCGCCATCAAGGCCATGGGTTTTGATGTCATTTACTTCCCGCCGATCCACCCGATCGGACGGATCAACCGCAAGGGAAAGAACAACAGCCTCGTCGCCGGGCCAGACGATCCAGGCAGCCCCTACGCGATCGGCAATGAGACGGGCGGCCATGATGCCGTCGAGCCCTCGCTGGGCACCTTGGACGACTTCCGCGTTTTTGTCGAGGCGGCGCGCAGCGTAGGGATGGATGTAGCGCTGGATTTCGCCATCCAATGTGCGCCGGACCATCCCTGGGTGAAGGACCACCCCGACTGGTTCTACGTGCGCCCCGACGGAACGATCAAGTACGCGGAGAACCCGCCAAAGAAGTACGAGGATATTTACCCAATCAACTTCGAAACGGCCGATTGGCGCAATCTCTGGCAAGAACTGAAACGGATCGTGCTCTTTTGGATCGACCAAGGAGTGACGATTTTCCGAGTGGACAACCCGCACACGAAGCCCACGGTCTTCTGGGAGTGGCTCATTGCCGAGGTACAGCAGGTCCATCCTGAGACCATCTTTCTATCGGAGGCGTTCACCCGGCCCAAAGTCATGAAAGCCCTCGCCAAGGCCGGCTTCACCCAGTCGTACACCTACTTCACCTGGCGCAACTTCAAGCGGGAATTGACGGAGTATCTGATCGAGCTCACTCAATCCGAGATGGCGGAGTATTTCCGTGGCAACTTCTTCACGAGTACCCCGGATATCTTGCCTGTCATCCTTCAGGAAGGTGGCCGTCCGGCCTTCAAGATGCGCATTGCCTTGGCCGCCACCCTGTCATCCGTCTACGGAATGTACAGTGGCTACGAACTGTGCGAGGCGACTCCCGTGCCGGGCAAGGAGGAATACCTCAACTCCGAGAAGTACGAGTACAAGGTTTGGGACTGGGACCGACCGGGCAACATCGTCGACTTTGTCACCGCCATCAATCGGATGCGGCGGGAGCACCCAGCGCTGCACGAATATGACAACCTACGTTTCTACCCCGCGGACGACGACAACGTCGTCTGCTACGGCAAGGCGACGGCGGATCATTCCGACATCGTCGTCGGCGTGGTTAATCTCGACCCCTTCCAGCCGCACGAGGCAACCATCCACCTCCCGGTCGAGGACTTCGGCATCAACTCTGACGAGCAGTATCGGGCGACCGACCTTCTAACGGGAGAAACGTTTATTTGGACCGGCGGCGCTCAGCACCTGCGGCTCGATCCCCACGAGGAGCCGGCTCGATTCTTCTCCCTGCAGCGCTGGGCACGCGTGGATTACGCCGAGCCGTGCTTCTGATGATCGGATAGACACGGGCCACACACAACAGAGCCGCCACTCAGCCCGGCATGATTTCCACGCGGGTAACCTGGCCGGCGTCCGCCAGATCGGCCGAAACAGTTTCCGAACGATTCGCGTTTCAAGAGGCACTGCGTAGACGTCGCCCCCGTTTGCCAGGGCGAGTCCAGGTCCATTGCAGACAGGCAACATCGGTCACGCCAACGATACGTTGAAGGGGGAATCCAACCGGCCATGCTGAACCGCGACGAGCTGTGGTTCAAGGACGCGATCTTCTACGAGGCGCCCGTTAAGTCGTTCGCCGACTCAAATGGAGATGGGATAGGCGACTTTCGGGGGATGATCGACAAACTCGATCACATCAGGGATCTCGGGGTGGACTGTATCTGGCTGCTCCCTATGTACCCCTCCCCGGGGAACGATGACGGCTACGACATCTCCGATTTCCTCTCGATCCATTTGGACCACGGCACCGTCGACGACTTCCGCGACTTCCTCGACGCTGCCCACGGGAAGGGACTCCGGGTCGTGGCCGACCTGGTGATGAACCACACCTCCGACCAGCACCCCTGGTTTCAGGAGGCTCGTGCCAACCCTGATTCGCCGAAACACGACTACTACGTTTGGAGCGACGACGCGGACAAGTACCGCGAGGCCCGGATCATCTTCACCGACACCGAGGTATCAAACTGGTCGTACGACCTCGTGGCGAAGAAGCTGTACTGGCATCGTTTCTTCAGCCACCAGCCTGACCTCAACTATGACAACCCCGAGGTCTGGCAGGAGATGCTCGATGTCACCCGCTTTTGGCTGGACCTGGGCTTGGACGGATTCCGCTGCGACGCCGTGCCCTACCTCTACGAACGCGAGGGCACCAACTGCGAAAACCTGCCCGAGACGCACGGTTTCCTCAAGGCACTGCGCCGGATGGTGGATACCGAATACCCGGGCACCGTCCTTCTCGCCGAGGCGAACCAGTGGCCGTCGGATGTGGTCCAATATTTCGGCACCGAGGAGGAGCCGGAATTTCACATGGCGTTCCACTTCCCGCTGATGCCGCGCATGTTCATGGCGATGCGGCGGGAAATCCGGACCCCAATCGTCGAGATCATGCAGCAGACACCTGACATCCCGTCCGGATGCCAGTGGGCCATCTTTCTTCGCAACCACGACGAACTAACGCTGGAGATGGTCAGCGACGTCGAGCGGGACTATATGTATTACGAGTATGCCAAGGAGCCGCGGATGCGGATCAATCTCGGCATTCGGCGCCGCCTAGCCCCCCTGCTCGATAACGGACGCCGACAGATCGAGATGATGAACTCCTTGCTGCTCTCCATGCCGGGCACTCCCGTCATCTACTACGGGGATGAGATCGGCATGGGCGACAACATCTATCTCGGGGATCGGAACGGCGTGCGCACCCCTATGCAGTGGAATGGCGACCGCAATGGCGGCTTCTCCCGGGCCGACTGGGCGCGCCTCTATTCCCCGATCATCATGGACCCGGTGTATGGATACCAAGCCGTCAACGTCGAGGCCCAAACACGGACTCCCACGTCGCTGCTCAATTGGATGAAGCGGATGATTGCCGTCCGCAAACGCTACAAGGCCTTTAGCCGCGGCAGCTTGGAGTTTCTCCACCCCGAGAATCTGAAAGTTCTTCCCTACGTGCGGCGGACGGAGAACGAAACGCTGCTTTGCGTTGTTAACCTCTCACGCTTCGTCCAATACGCTGAGCTGGACCTTTCGGCCTTCCAAGGGTGGCAACCGGTCGAGTTGATCGGGGAAAACCGGTTCCCGCTTATCGGTGACCTGCCCTACTTCCTGACCCTTGGCCCCCACGCCTTCTACTGGTTCCGTCTCGATCCGCCCGCGGAGGAGACGGCGTGACGTTCTCGCCCGCGTCGCCGAATCCTCGACCGCACCCGGCATTCCTATCCGGATCGGTGGATGTTGCTGACCTGATTCGAGAGCACGCGGCCGACTGGCTAGGTCGGTTCCTCCCTGAGCGGCGCTGGTTCGGCGACAAAACCAGACGCCTGACCGGCATCACGGTTGAGGACCTGGCGTTTGACCAGATTGGCGACGAGTACCACGTCTTCCTGATCGCCGCCGTCTCGTTCGATGAAGGACCGCTCAGCCGCTACTTTGTCCCGCTCGCTATCGTGCCTGACCCTAGCAACTCGCCACCTCCGGCGACGGTCGTGGCCACCATTCCGACGCCCTCCGGCGAGTACCGGGTTGTGGACGCGTTTGCGTCTGATGCCTTTCGCCGCCGGCTCATCGCTGATGTCTCTGCTCAGACCTCGATGCCGACCGGCCATGGCACGCTGACATGGAACTCGACAGCTGAGACGCTTGGCGCCTCGGATGCTCAGGAGAGGTTCACCCTCGAAGGCTCCCGAGTTCTTGAGGGGGAGCAAAGCAACACATCGGTCGTTTACGGTGACGCGCTGTTCCTCAAGGTGTTTCGGAAGCTCCAAGCCGGAGTGAACCCGGATCTCGAGATCGGCCGCTTCCTCACAGTGCGGACATCCTTCCGCCATTTCCCGACCTTGCTTGGAGAGGTGCTTTATCAGTCGGATGATGGGGGGTCAATCGCACTCGGCATGGTCCAAGCGTTCAGCCCAAGTCTCGGTGATGCATGGTCGATCACGCTTCAGCGCCTGAGAGAAACCGTTGTCTCAGCTGCAGACAAGGGCCAGGCCGTGGAGCTAGAGATCCCTGATGCACTCGTGGAGGCAGCACGCATTCTCGGTCAACGGACGGGCCAGCTTCACATGGCACTGGCTACGTCCCATGAGGACGAGGCCTTCACCCCTGAACCCATTACCGCCGAGGATGTTGACCACTGGTCGTCCGCGCTCCGTGACGACCTGGACCGCGTCTTGAGCGAGCTCAGCAACCATGCGGCGCGACTTCCCGCCCCGGTGGTGGAGCGCCTGGCGGCGGGTGACATCGCGGCAGCCGCCGCACCTCGGCTCCAGGGATTCGCTGCACTTATGGGCTTAGAAAAGACGCGCGTTCATGGAGATTATCACCTGGGTCAAGTCCTGTGGACCCCGTCTGGCGATTTTGTAATCCTCGACTTTGAGGGAGAGCCGGCACGATCCCTCGAGGAGCGGCGGCGCAAGACATCACCACTCAAGGACGTCGCCGGAATGCTGCGGTCATTTGCTTACGCCGCGGCCGCAACTCGCCTTGCAGATCCCAATGCCCTTGCCGTAGCCGATCCCATGACACGGAGATGGGAGCAGCAGGCGCGCGAAGCGTTTCTCGCTGGCTACCGAAGCGAGACGGTGGCCAAAGGCGCCAACTTCGTTCCCGCTGATCAGGAACGCCTCGCCCGGGCTCTCAGCGCGTGGGAACTCGACAAGGTCGTCTATGAGGTCCACTACGAACTGAACAACCGTCCTGACTGGCTTCCTTTGCCCTTAGAAGCCCTGCGCCGGCCATTCACCTAGCATCCATCCCGGTCATACGGGCTGGGTGACCGTTCTGCCTCGACGGACTCGCCTGGGGCTCGTTTCGATGCGAAGGGCGATGTCCGATTACGTAGCCGATGTGGCGGCCGACGTTGCCTCAGCGCTGCCTTGCCGGGCGGCGAAGACACGGTAATCAACGGCGGGGAAGGGGTTATCGCGCTCCGCGAGGTTCGCGAGGAACTGCTGGCCCTGCCGGTCCAGAGGTCCCCCTTGTTCCACCAGATCGGCAAGTTGATTGAAACGCTCCAGGTGCTCGGTGAACCGCTGAGCCGCGTACTCCTTGGCTTGACCGGTGGTGACCAGGAACGGCCAGTCGCTGCTTTGCAAGAGCAGCAGTTCCCGCGCGGCCTGATCCAACATCGCCCGCTGATCGCCGTCCACATCGAGGAATCGTTCGACCAGGGCCTCCATCCGTCGCTCCGCCGCGTGGATCGGGGGCCACATCCACTGAGTGTCGACGTTTAACCAGGTGAAGTGACTGCCTCCCGCGCCCCAACTGGACTCCGGCAAGACCATGACCCGGTCCGGCGCGTGCTCCTCGATGATTCGGCTCGCCGTCGTCAACTCGACAGTCTCGCTCGCGGCGAGACCACGAAGCACGCCTTTCAGCCAGTCCACCCCCTCGAACCACCAATGGCCGAAGAGTTCGGTGTCATACGCGGAAGAAATCACCCCGAAACTGCCGTTCTCCTCATGGTAGGTCGTCAGCAACTCTTCGACCAAACCCACGTAGTGGGCGGCGTGGTCGCGGACTCGCTGTGAGGCACGGGTTGGATCGTAAGGAGGCTTATCACCGAGATCGACGGCCGGCCCGCCGATGCGCCAGTACTGCATCCCGGACACGCCGTCTTTGCGATGAAACTCGCGGTACGAAGCGTCTCCCGGGTAGCCAAAGGTGCCGGACCATACCTGCTGCCCGGTCCGGTTGTTGCGGCCCAGCACGGCCACCTCGCCGGGGGCGTCGCCCACCCAGTACGGCTTGTAGGTGGTGCCTGGCTCAGTCTGCTCCTCTGGTGAGAGTGAGACCGCATAGCGCCGGGGAACGCCGCCGTACGGCCCGATGGCTTCCCCGGCTGCCTTGCCGACTGGGCGCCCGCCCTCGACTGTATGGGTCTCACTGAAGAAGACCCGGATCCCTTGGCTGGCAAGGAATGACTCCAGACCCGGACGGCGTACCGGTTCCCCGTTCTGATCATCGATGATCGCGGGACGGTAGGCGCACTCGGGCAGCCAGATCGCCTTCGGATCGCGCCCGAACCGCTGCCGATAGGCATCAACTCCCGTCTGGATCTGACCGTAGATGGATGAGTCGCGGGAGAGCAACGGCAGATACCCGTGCGTCGCGGCAGATGTAGAGACCTCGATCCGCCCCTTGTCTTGCAGCGCCTTGAAGGCGCCGATCAGGTCCCGTCCGAAGCGATCCTGGAAGCTGGTGAGGGCTCGGGCATACCAATGGTGGTAAAACCTGGCCAAGTCCCGCATGACGTCATCATTCGCTTGCTCGAATCGGGCGACATCCGATGCGGCCCATGCCGCCCGCTCGGCCGCATAATGAACGAAGTGGTCCACGATCAGCGGGTCGGCGAGTTGCTCGCCCAGAATCGGCGTGATCCCGACCGTGAGTTGGAACGGCACCCCTTCCTCATCAAGATCGTAGAGGGCATTGAGCAGAGGCAAGTAGGTTTCAGCAATCGCTTCGTGGACCCACTCCTCCCCATGCGGCCACATCCCCGCCTGGCGCGCGTAGGGCAGGTGGCTATGCAGGACAAATGTGAACGCACCAAGCTTCGTCACGCTTGACTTCTCCCACGCGAGTGGCGTTTATCCCAGTCCACCGTCAGACGCCCCGCGCCCATGGCCGTCACGTCGTCCTGGAACGAACCATCGGCACCCGATTTTCTGAACCTCTGCAGACACTATGCCACTGACCGCCGCAAGCGCGACCAACCACTGAGCCGAGCCGATCCCCTCAGGAGAGAGGATGCTGAGTGTCGCTCGTCGTGTAGTCGTAGGCATTACGCCCTGTAACGCGCTCCGGCCGGCGGCGGCGCCCGTAGACTGCGGTTAATTCCCCTAGTCCGGCGGCGAGACCGTCATGGAGCTGGTGGGGTAGGTAGCGCCACGCCCAGTTCCCAGAGGGCTGACCAGGCGTGTTCATCCGCGCCTCATCGCCAAGGCGCATCACATCCTGTAGCGCCAGCACCGCGGTATCGGCCACGGAGGCCAACGCCAAACGGATGAGATCCCAGGCGATATCGCTGCCATCGCTTCCAATGTAACGCTGAACGGCGTGCCGCTCCGCTTCCCGCCGGCTTTGAAACCACCCGATGGTCGTTTGGTTGTCGTGGGTCGCCGTGTAGACGACGACGTTCTCCGTGTAGTTATGGGGAAGATAGGGGTTGTCCGGATCGTCCTCGAATGCAAACTGGAGGACCTTCATGCCAGGAAAACCCATCTCGTCTCGCAGTGCGTTGACATCGGGGGTGATCACGCCAAGATCTTCAATGATGAATGGGACATCGCCGAGGGCGCTGCGAATGGCGTCAAAGATCGCTGCTCCGGGACCGCGTTCCCAGCGCCCCCCGGCGGCGGTCGGGTCCCCGGCGGGCACAACCCAGGCCGCCGCGAATCCACGGAAATGGTCGATGCGAACGATGTCCACCACATCACGCATCGCACGAACGCGATCGATCCACCACGCGTATCCGTCAGCCGCCATGGCGTTCCAGTCATAGACAGGATTGCCCCACAGCTGGCCTGTCTCAGAGAACGGATCAGGGGGAACTCCCGCGACGACGGTCGGCACGCCCTGGTCGTCGAGCCGGAAGAGGTGCTGGTGCGCCCAAACATCCACGCTGTCGTGCGCCACGAAGATCGGGATGTCACCGATGATCTGGACGTCTCGCTCATTCGCATATCGTTTCAACTCCTGCCACTGCCGGCGGAATTGAAACTGGACGAACTTGTGGTAGCGGACTTCCCCCGTCAAATCCCGTGTCCACCTGGTCACCGCTTCGGGTTGGCGCAGTCGGATGCCTTCCTCCCACTCGGTCCAGGCTCGTCCGCCGTGGGCATCCTTGACCGCCATGAAGAGCGCGTGGTCGTTCAGCCAGCTCGATTCGGCTTCGCAAAAGGTCTCAAAGGCTGCCCTCTGGTCGACGGCCGCCCCGGCCCGAAACCGGTCAAACGCCCTCCGCAGGAGCGGCAGCTTGTAGGAGATGACCCGCCCGAATTCAACCTCGTAGTCCCGAAAATCGGGTGATTCGTCGACATCCTGTCGATCGAGCAGGCCGTCTCCGGCCAGCCAGTCCAGCGAGATCAGGAGCGGGTTGCCGGCGAACGCGGAGGGCGACGCGTAGGGTGAATCCCCGAATCCCGTCGGACTCAGCGGCATCACCTGCCAGAGTCGCTGTCCGGCGACCGTTAGCCAGTCAACAAATCGAAATGCCCCCGGCCCCAGATCTCCAATGCCATGCCGTCCAGGAAATGACGTCGGGTGTGCCAGCACGCCACTGGCTCGCGCGGAGCGCATCGAATCGGCTCCCGTGGTAATGCTGCGTCACGCCCGCCAACTCAGCACAGGCAACGACGGGCTCCATCTGCGGGGCCGCGCGAACTATCGCACGCTCCACACCTGGCGCTCCAATACCTGCTCGCACCGAATGTCGAGGGCCCGTCTCAAAGACTCTCGGCGGCCATCCATGGTTTGCTGCGTGCAACCAGGGGACAACTTCAAACCCACGTGCGCGGCGCTCGAGCCCTAGTTCAATGCGTGGGGTGAGCCATGGTCGTTTCGGGCGCCGCCCTGCCTGGCCGACGGGAGGACCTGCAATCACGTCGTGAGGCCTGCTTTTGTTCAGGGCGCGTGTTCAGGCAGTCATGCCTCGAAAATCGCGGCGAGGGCCACCATTGCCAGGTCAGGCGGTAATTGACCAGCCTCCAAGCTCCGCTTCATGCGGAGCCAGGACCGAGGACTCGCTAGGATTGGCGTAATGAAGTGTCCGCGCCGCGCGTGACTTCTTCACCCGGCACGAATTCCTCCGCCACCCATCCCTGCTCCCCGTCAACCGTCACCAGCACCCAAAGCAGGTCACTTGCCTCAACAGGTCCACTCTCGACCGTCACGTCGGTCCCCGCTTCAATCTGAGTCACCAAGTCGCAATCAAGTCCGGGCCCGACCCGAACATTGACCGTCTCCGTCGTCTGGCGCTCCACCTCACCGACCACCTCAGGTAAGTCCGCAGGCGGTTCGCATGCTTCAACCAGAGGTGGTTCGGGCGTGCCGGCAGGCGTCACGCGAAGCTCGCCAACGATCGCCGGGGTGGAGACTCGCGGAGTTGACCGCGAGCCGGCGGTCGCGGGCGTCGGAGTCCCCGGTCGCGGGGTTGCCGGCTCTGTAACAGGCGATGCATCCTGAGGCGATGCGGTGACGCGAGGACTCGCGATGGCGCCAGCCAACGTCGGGGAGGCGAACACTTGCGGGCTCGCCGCGGTCCGCGGGGAGGGAACCGCCGTGGCATTGGTGATCGCGGTCGCCGCTGGAGCCGTCGGCTCCTCGTCGTCGCCAAGTGGTCCACAGGCCACGACGAGAACGGCAACGAAGAGCAGCGCTACCAGCCCACGAACCTTGGACCAAGCCGACTGCTGGGTAGCCGCGTCCCGCTCTCCCGCCTGCAGGGCCAGCGGACGAGCGGGCAACGCCGGGTGATCGGGTGCGATAGCGTTCTCTCCTGCGGGGTCATCGATGGCGAGGGCGGACAGCGTGACGGTCCGTCTGTTATAGCCCATCGTGCAGCGCCTTGCATCCTCAAAATGGACACCGGCGGTCGGAGAGGAGAGCCCCTGCCACGACGTGGTGGTGACGCACCGCCCACGACGCCGGGGAGCACGCACGGCACTGGGGACTACCCCCGCTAGCCGCGGAAGCACGAGACCTACGGCTCTTCCAGACTGTCCCTCAGGATATCCATGTGCTCAAGGGCGAGGCCGGTCCCCACGGCAACGCAGGAGAGGGGGTCGTCGGCCACGTAGCACGGGACCCCCGTCACCTCCATGAGCAGGTCTGGCAGATGGCGCAGCATCGCCCCCCCACCCGTGAGGATCATGCCCTTGTCAATGATGTCTGAGGAGAGTTCGGGCGGCGTTTCTTCGAGCACGGCACGAACCGCGCCGATGATCGCCTCAAGCGGCTCGGTGATGGCGTCCGTGACTTCGTTGGCATGTATTTGAATCGTGCGTGGCAGTCCCGCGACCTCGTCCCGGCCGCGCACTTCCATCGCCACATCCTCTTCCATCGGCATCGCGCTTCCGATGGCGATCTTGACCTCTTCAGCGGTACGCTCACCGATCCGGAGGTTGTATTTGCGCTTCACATGGTTACTGATCGACTCGTCGAAGCGGTTGCCGCCGACCCTCAACGATCGGGCGACGACGATCCCATTCAACGAGATGACTGCAACTTCGGTCGTGCCTCCTCCGATGTCGATGATCATATTGCCCGATGGATCGGCCACCGGCACCCGTGCGCCAATCGCCGCCGCTAAGGGCTCGCTAATCAAGTAGGCCCGGCGGGCTCCAGCGTTCAGCGCCGCGTCTCGCACGGCCCGGCGCTCCACGCCGGTCACCCCGGCCGGAACGCAAATCATCACTTCCGGGCGAACCAGGGAGAATCGGCCGCAGCTTTTGTTGATGAAGTATTTGAGCATCTCTTGGGTGACCACGTAGTCAGCGATCACCCCATCCCGCATCGGCCGCACGACCTCGATGGTCTCGCGCGGCTCCCGGCCGAGCATGTTTCGGGCCTCGAGGCCCACGGCCTTAACCTTGCCGTCTTTCGCTGAGATGGCAACAACGGAGGGTTCGTTGATCACGATACCGCGCCCGCGAAGGAAGACGAGGACGTTGGCCGTCCCGAGGTCGATACCGATCTGCTTTGGCACGCGGCTTTGCTCCGATCCAGGATCGGGGGATTGTCCGAGGAGTGTCCAGAGGTGTGAAACCACGCCCTGCTGTCCGGACGCGACGCGGGATTGTACCATAGAAAATCGGGGTGGCCGCGATTGAAGCGGCCAGTCAATCTATCGGGTCAGCCGCACAATGGGACGTTGGAGCGCGCAACTGATGGTAGAGCCTTCCCGGGGACCCGTTGGGGCGGCACACTCCGAGTCGAGGGAGTCGCCGGAGAGCGGTCAGGTCCCCCGGCCGGTGGCCGAGCCAGGTGATGACCGGCCCCAGCGGGCACCCGCACCTGACGGGCCGACCCATCGCCGGCGGAAGCGGGGCGGGGCGAGCGAGCGGCGGCAGGGAGCGGGATTTGGAGATGACGTGGAGCGAGCGTTCTGCGCCCATTTCCGGCAGGCTACGCCCCAGACCTTCCCGGTGCAGCACCGGCAGAATCTCGCGACTAAGAAGGTCCTCGTGGTGGCGAGGCGAGATGCCATGATGTTGTACTGCGACGGCGTGCATCCCGGTGACCATGCCTGGCCGGACGGCAGTGCCGTCGACCCGGAAGCGATCGGCGTCTAACCCGGCCTCTCCCCCACAGCCGAGATGGAGATGCTGTTCAGCTCGGCTCATTCTGCTCGACAACACTTGCGTGACGTTGCATCAGTCGATCCGTTGGAGGAGGGTTTTCTACCTTGGCACGTCCACCTTACGACCTCGTCCTCAGCGGCGGCACCGTGCTGGATCCCAGTCAGGGGATCCAGGAACGGCGAGACCTCGCCCTCGCGGATGGAAGGATCGCTGCCGTCGAACGGACCATAGGGGCCGATCAGAGCCTCCAGGTTCTGGATGTGTCGGGACTGCTTGTTACCCCTGGTCTGGTGGACATGCATGCCCACGTCTACGTGGGGGTTTGCCCGCTGGTCGTGCCGATCGACGAGATCGCCCCGGCGAGCGGTGTGACGACGGTCGTCAGCACGGGAGACGCCGGTGCTCACACGTTCGGTGGCTTCCGGAAGCTGATCGTGAACCAAGTCCGCACCCGGGTCTACGCCTTTGTCCACATCAGCACCATCGGTCTGACCGGCTGGGAAGTCGGGGAGATGCGCAACATCGACTACGCTGACCCGGATAAAGCCGCCCGGGTGGTGCGAGAGAATCGCGACATCTGCCTTGGCGTCAAGGTGCGGCAGGGACGCCAGATGGTGGGATCGAACGGCCTCGATCCCCTCCGCCGCGCCATTGAGGCGGCGGAAATGAGTGGGTCGTCAGTGATGGTCCATATCGGCGACGCGCCGGAGCCGCTCCCGCAGGTGCTTTCCCTCCTGCGGCCGGGGGACATCGTCACCCACTGCTTCACGGGTCAGGGCAAAGGGATTCTGGCGGAGGACGGGAGCCTTCTTCCCGAGGTGCGGCAAGCACGGGCCGACGGCATCCTCTTTGACGTCGGCCACGGCATGGGCAGCTTCGACTTTCGCGTCAGCGAGGCGGCCCTGGCCCAGGGATTCCCGCCCGATTTCATCTCCAGCGATCTTCACTCGGGGTGCGTCAACGGTCCCACGTTCGATCTTCCGACGACGATCTCCAAGTTCTTGCTGCTAGGGATGCCGCTTGCGGAGGCCATTCGCCTGGCCACAGCAGCGCCAGCGGCGATCATCGACCGAGAACCGCTCCTGGGCACACTCCAGGTGGGGGCGCCCGGGGACGTGGCGGTCTTCGCGGTGGCGGACGATGAGACCTCGTTTGTTGACGCCATGGGCCAGGTCCGAACCGGACCACGAGGGCTCGTGCCGCGTCACACCGTGACCCGGGGGCGCCTCTGGGGACGCCCGTATCCGCACCCGTATCTGTGACTTTGACTGGGCTACTGCCCATCATCCTCCATCGCGGCCATTCCATTGACGACCGCTCGGAAAGCCATGGCGTCCCCGAGCGCCCGGTGCCCGCCCGGCTGGCCGCCAAATCGGCCCACCGCCACCTCCAGCTTGTGCCACCGGTAACCGGACCGCCGAGCGTTCCACTCTCCGTGGAATGCCGCGAAGGCCATCATGGCGCAGGACCAGTCGCGGGCCACCACGGGCAGACCGTGGGCAGCACAGCACTGGTTCACCAGCCGGCGATCAAAGGCGGCGTTGTAGACCACGACATGGCGCTCGCGGAGGATGGCGACCAGGTGATCGACCACCTCGGGCCAGGCTGGAGCTGATATCACGTGCTCATCACGAATCCCATGAATCAAGGTAGCCGTTAGCGGAATCTGGCGCCGCGGCCGCACGAGCGTATCGAGAAGGACGCGGCCGTTAGACGCCACCACCGCGATGTCGACCACCTCGGCGGCTCCATCAAGTCCGGTCGTCTCCGTGTCAAGAAAGACGCTGTCCGAGCCGGCCAGCACAGATTGAGCCCATCGGACGGCCGCTTCACGAGAAGCAAACCTCTCAACTGGCAACAAACCCTCGGCATCGCCCTGATCAACCGCTCGTCGTGCCGCCAGCCGGTGTCGCTCCAGGCTTCCCGCTGCGAACCGACCAGTCCCCCCGACCATCTCGCGCTCCTCGTCGCTCGATCTTCCGCCCAGCACCAGGTGACCACGTCGCGCCGCCACCACATACGCTGCCCCTTCAGCCTATCACGCCAGGATCGTCCTACTCCCTGGAGGGGGTCATTCAACCTGAAGCGGTCCGCCGACCGATGATCACGCCACCGGATCAGGATGCCGTTGACCAGTTCATCGCGGCCATGCCGAAGGTGGAGCTTCACGTCCACCTCGAAGGCACCATGCGCCCGGCCACGCTGCGCGACCTGGCCCGGAACCACCGCATCGACCTTCCCGTGAGCGACGACGCCAGCCTCGCTGCCTTCTACCGATTCCGAGACTTCGATCACTTCATCGAGGTCTACGTGGCGGCATGCGAATGCCTGCGTCACCCTGAGGACTTCGCCAGGGTGGTCTGTGAACTCGGCGAAGACGCGGCCTCTCAACACATCCGGTACCTTGAGGTGCACTTCAATCCCGAGCCGCACGCGCGAAAGCGAGGGATTGGCTTCACGGAGTTGCTTGCCGGCATGAACGAGGGCCGGCGAGCGGCACGGGAGACCTGGGGTGTGGACATGCGGTGGATCGCCGATGGGGTGAGAGACGCCGACAGCGGCCCCATCTCGGTCGAGAAAACCGTGGACTGGATCGCCGGGCTCAGCCGTACCGATGGCGTCATCGCCCTCGGACTCGGAGGGAGGGAGATCGGCTACCCGCCCGAACTCTTCGCGGCAGCGTTCCACCGAGCCCGGAAGGCTGGTCTCCACGTCGTTGCGCACGCTGGAGAGACGACGGGACCGGATGCCATCTGGTCGACGCTGCGGCATCTCCACCCGGATCGGATCGGTCACGGGATCACAGCGATCCATGATCCGGTGCTCGTAGGCCACCTGGCCGAGACGCGGATACCCTTGGAAGTCTGTCCGACCAGCAACCTCCGGACCGGCGTGGTCAGCGACCTTGCGGCGCATCCGTTTCGCCGCTTGGATGACGCCGGAGTGCAACTGACGGTCAACTCCGACGACCCGCCGATGTTCGGCACCACCCTTACTGACGAGTTCCGCCTGCTCAGGCAACAATTCGGCTACGGCGTCGCCGACCTGAGGCGGTTCACTGTCAACGCCATCTCCGCGTCATTTCTTCCGCCAGACGAGAAGCAGGCCCTGCAATCCCGCTGCGATCGCGAGATGAATTCCCTCGTCCACTCGCTCGACCTCGTCTGACCTGTTCCTGACTCCAGGATGGGCACGGAGCTGATCGCGGGAGCCGCTGCCGTCAACGGGGCGCGGCCGCCTCTAACAGGGCCAGGTAGTCGTCCAACCGCTCCTCGCCCACCACCGCCCGGACCACCGTCTGATCGACCGCGGCCTCGAACGCAGCTAACCCCTGCTGCACCTCCGGCGGAGATTCGGCAACCACCCCAGTCTCCATCGCCGTCGCGGCCATCCGCGTGAAATGGGCCGCATAAGAGGGAATTGACGCGTACCGATCGGCTTCCGCTCGCAGCCGGTCCGACGCGGGTGCGCCCAGGGCTGTCCGCACGTAGGCGGCAATGAGGGGACTAGGCCGGTCGGCCTCCGAGGCGGCATGACGGACCAACTGGGTGGACAGGACGGCGAAGTCAGGCGTCAGCCAATTGAGCAACCCCCCGTCCGCAACGCTGCCGGCGACGGCGCACATCTTGGGTCCCAACGCGCCCACCACGACGGCCGCGCCCGTCCGGCTGCGAAGTTCAGGGATCGACTCTCGAACTAAGCTGAGGGACTGCCTAGCGCCACCCGAGCCCACCCCCAGGGTGAGACGCTTGACCGGCAGGTTCAGCTCCCTAACTCGATCGGCAATGTGGCCCGGTGGCTGGCGATCGAGCGGGATGACGCCGACGCCGAGCCTGATACCCCTCGTCACCGCCGCCGCCTCGGCTAGCGCCGCGAGGCCGTCACCGTCCGGAGTGTCGTTGGCCCAAAAAGCGTCGTAGCCGAGCCGCTCGGCCTCCTCCGCCACGCGACGAACGATCGTCCGGTCCAAGGCGCCAGCCACGCCGAATCCCCGAGCCATTCTCCTTACCTCCGTCGTCGCGCATGGCCCTCGTGGCTCCCGCAGAGGGACGATGGGCTGCCGTTCACCGTTGCGCCGGAAACCCTAATCCCAGGCGGCGCAGGGAAACGTGTCGCCCCTGCCCAATGATCAGGTGGTCAAGCACTTCAACATCGAGCAACGATCCGGCGCGTGCCAACTCCGCCGTCAAGGTCACGTCCGCAGCGGACGGCGTCGGGTCTCCGGACGGGTGGTTGTGGACGGCGACCAGGGCGACGGCATTGTGCCGGATCGCCACCCGAAACACCTCGGCTATGCGGACCCGCGCCTCGTTCACCGTCCCCTGGTAAACCGTGCGCACCCCGAGCACCCGATGCTTGGTGTCCAGGAGGACCACCCGAAGCTGCTCCTGGTCCAGCGCCGCCATCTCGACCCCGACCAGATTCACGAGATCGTCAGGAGAGGTGATCTGTGGTCGTTGCTCTGGTGATAACGCGGCCACACGGGACGCGAGTTCGAGCGCTGCCTTGAGGCGCGCGGCTTTCGCCTCACCCACCCCGCGGATGCGGGCCAACTCCGCGACATCCAGCTTGGACAAGCCGAGCAGACCATCGTGCTCGACCAGCAGGCGCTGAGAGACGGCCGTCACGGTCTCCCCAACGATCCCTGTGTTCAAGATGATCGCGATCAGATCGCCGTTGGTCAGGGCGGCCGGACCTCGCAGTTTCAGCTTTTCCCGCGGCCGCTCATCGGGCGCCATCTCCTTGATCGACAGTCCATACGTCACGCCCTCACCCTCTCCTGCCAGATCTCACCACGCCGCCTGCCCGCCGTCTCACGCCATTCCCACCCGCAGGATGGGTCACTCGGTCTCAGCGGGCGAAGGCGTGCCCAACTCAGCCCGACCGCCTCCGCGGTCTCCGCGTGAGGCACCGAACGGGATGTCCCGGATCCTACCTGCCTTGCGGACGCGACACCCCGGTCGAGTACCGATGCTCGACACCCGGTCCCGCCTAAGGACGATCAAGAACGCGCTGCTTCATCACCCTCGTGCGTCTGCGTCATGGGCCAGTCAGAAGGGCATCGTAGGCGAGTAGGCCGCGACGAGCATGCCGTAGTAGGTCGGGGCCTCGTAGGAGAGCAGCTCTCCAGTCATCGGCACCACCTCCTCCGCTCCCACGAGCATCAGGACTTGCCAGAGCCCGTCGATGGCTGCCTTGTTGGCAAGCGTCTCGTCCAGATTCATCAGCCGGCGTAACTCGTTGTCGCGCACCGCGTCGACCACCATCGCGTCGACCTCTGCTGCAACTGGTCGAAACCCATAGGGACCATCCTCACGGTGGGTGTGCGCCCAATCGCAGGACGCGATGAAGGCAACGCGCCGAGAATCAGCCTGCGCCGCCTCAGCCACCGCCCGGCCAAACGCCACGAGGGTGGACCGCGGGAGATCCCGTGAAGGCGTGATGATGACCACGGGCGGTCCGGGATCGGCTTCAGGTCGGTTCGCGAGGGCATCGCCGCTGCCGGTCATGTCGTGATCGTGTCCCAGGAACCAGAGCGGCGTTATCGCCCCCCAATCGAGCGGGATCACAGCCTGGTCCCGCCGGTTCCCCGCGTACCCGGCGCGTGCGATGGGCACGCCCGTCGCCTCCGCTCGTTGCGCGATCGCATCCGTGAGCGAGGCGTCCACCGGCACGTTCATCTCCACCTGACGACCCGCCCAACGGAGGGTGCCGGCCCCGCGCGCCACGTCCGCGAGGCAGACTGCACCGGCCACCCGAACTCCATGCGGCCCGGCCAGCACAAGCACGTCGATGCCCGCCGCGGTGCATCGACGCCCCAGTTCCTCCATGGCCCTACGGGTCTGAAGCGCACCATCCGCGTCGTCGCTCATCGCGGGGATGATTGGAAAGCCATGCGGCGCTATGCCAGCGAAGGCGAGAGCCATGTGTCCTCCTTGTCGCCTACGTCGCAGGTTCGAGCGGGGACTGACGCGTTTCCCGCACCAGGAGCGCCAGCGTCAGCGTGGCAATGACGCCGACAACGGAAAGGGCGATAGCGCTGCCAGTAAGTCCAAAGTGCGCCGCCATCACCCCAACGATCAGTGGTCCTCCCGCCGACCCGGCGTCACCGACCAACCGCCACAAGCCGAGGAACTCACCGGTGGCCCCGGGCGGTGCCAAATCAGCCCCCAGGGTCATCATCGTGCCGGAGCCCAATCCATTGCCGAATCCGATCACGGCGGCGGCACCGAGGAGCCCCAGGTAGCTGGACGCGAGCGGGATCAGCGCGACTCCGAAGGCCATGACAGCAAAGCTGGGCACAGCGGCGACCTTACGGCCGAAGCGATCCATCACGATTCCGGCGGGTACGAACATCAGCATATCGAGCACCGACGCACACGTCATGATGAAGCCGATCTCGGCCGCGTCCAGGCCGAGGACGCTCGCTCCGTAGACCGGAACGATGAACTGCCGACCGGCTCGGATCATCTGGGCAAATGTCTGGGCGACCGATGCCGCCGTGAGATCGCGTCCATTGGCTCGCACAAGGCGTCCGACCGTCAGCCACCTCGCTCGCTGCGAGAGGGCTTTGACCGGAGATCGCGCCGGCTTGACAAAGATGATAGCCAGCACCAGCGCGACGAGGGCGAGTATCCCTGAGAGCGCAAACGAGGCCCGAAGCCCGAAGGCGGTCCCCACGATCCCGCCCACGGCCGGCCCCCCAAAGACGCCGATCCGGTTGATGCCGCCGAAGACGGAGATGGCACGGCCCCGGGAACCTGGTGGTATCGCTTCGGCAATATAGGCGTGTCGCGAGAGCCCCCAAAGCGCCGTTCCGACCCCAGCCAGCACCCGGTAGAAGACGACCTCCCCGAAGACCTGTCCCCACGCTAGACCGAACGTGCCAAGGGCGACCAACGTACATCCGACAATCATGGTGCGCCGGAGCCCAAACCATCCGAGCAGCGCCCCAGCGGGTACGTCGGTCACCAGCGTCCCGATCGCTGCGGCGGCTACGGCGAGGCTGACGAGTCCATAGGAGACACCGAAGTCGGCGGCGTAGAGCGGGAGGGTGGCAATCAGGAGGCCCTGACCGAATGCGAGCAGCGCCGTCGGCAGATACACCGCGAGAATCAGCCCGGAGCGCGACACCAATCGTCCCTTCCACCGTTCGATACCGGCCGACACCGACCAGCTAAGGACCGTGATCCTACCACCAGGCGCCGCCACCGCTGCCCCCCAATGAGAGGGGGAACAGGCATTCAACGCTATACTTCCTGTGTCGGCCGGACCATCGCTGGCCGCGATTCGCTCGCTGGGTAAGACCGCCCGCGACTCCTTCCCTGCCCGTCACCCTGCTTACGAGAGGAGAGCCCGTGGTTCTCAATCGCCTGTTCCGCCGCCGGGCGGAGCCCGATGTCCAGATCGATCAAGGCCTGGAGAAGACCAGACGCGGCGTCTTCCTGGAGATTACCCGCCTCTTCGATCGCTCCGTGCTCGACGAGGAACTGTACGAAGATCTGGAAATGCTGCTCATCCAGGCCGATGTCGGGTGGGACGTGAGCCAAAAGCTGGTGGCCGAGCTGCGGGAGCGGGTGGACCGTGACCGGATCAAGGACCCGGCCGACGCCCGCGAGATCTTGCGGCAAGAGATGATTCTCCTGCTGGAGTTCGCAACCCGTAATCGAAAAGTGAAGATTCTCCAGCGCGGGGTTCCCTTCGTGATCATGGTGGTCGGCGTCAACGGGGTCGGCAAGACGACCTCAATTGCCAAGCTCGCGGCCTACCACCAACGATTCGGCCGTAGCGTGATGCTCGCCGCCGGGGACACGTTTCGCGCGGCGGCCATCGACCAACTCTCCGTCTGGGGCGAGCGCCTCAAGGTTCCGGTGATCGCACATCAGCAGGGCGCCGACCCCGGTGCGGTCGTCTTCGACGCGATGCAGGCTGCTCACGCGCGCAACATCGATGTCCTGATCGTAGACACTGCTGGGAGGCTCCACACCAAGTACAACCTGATGGCGGAACTCGAGAAGCTGCGCAAGATCATGCGACGCCATGTTGAGACCGCGCCGCAGGAGGTGTTGCTGGTCATCGATGCGACGACCGGGCAGAACGGGCTCATCCAGGCGCAGGAGTTTGCGAAATCCGTGGATATCACGGACATCATGATTGCCAAGCTCGACGGCACGGCAAAAGGCGGCATTGCCTTCTCGGTCGCCAAGGAGTTGGGCACCCCGATCTCCTACGTCGGCACGGGCGAAAAGGCGACGGATCTGGCCGAGTTCCGGCCCGACACCTATGTCGACTCCCTGTTCTTTGGCGTCGGCGAGGGTTTGTAGCAACATCAAGCATCCTTGCGCCTTGAGCTGACGCGACGAGGCGACCCGGGAGGTCGAACCAGCAAGGCTCCGAGACCGCTTCTCCTGTTCCTCAGTCGTCGTGCGGTGACCGGCCGATGGAGTCGTGGACAGGATTAGGTAAACTTCCTGGTGGTTCATTTCCAGGAATTTTCGTTGCTACGCCGGCATACCAACCGATAAGGAACCACTCATGTTCGAATCCCTCTCCGACCGGCTGAACGAAACATTCGGCCGCCTTTCCAAGAAGGGTCGATTGACGGAAGAAGATGTCGACGGCGCGATGCGCGAGGTCCGCCGGGCGCTGCTTGAGGCGGACGTCAACTTCAAGGTCACGAAGGACTTCGTTGCCGCCGTTCGGGAGCGAGCGGTCGGCCAGGACGTGCTGCGGTCGCTGACTCCGGCCCAGACCGCCATCGGCATCGTCAACGAGGAACTCGTTCGGGTCCTCGGCAACGAGCGGGAGCCGCTGCGCGTCCCCGACCGGCCGCCGCAGATTCTCTTGATGGTCGGACTGCAAGGCTCGGGTAAGACCACCCACTCGGGCAAGCTAGCGCTCCACCTCCGCAAGGAGGGCCGCAATCCACTCTTGGTCGCGGCCGATGTCTACCGTCCCGCGGCCGTCAACCAGCTGCAATCGTTGGGCAAGCAGATCAACATCCCGGTCTACGAGGAAGGCACGGGGCGCAACCCGGTAGACATTGCCGGCAACGCCGTCCGCTTCGCGATCGACCGCGGCCACAACCCGGTGATCGTCGACACCGCGGGCCGCCTCCAGATCGACGAACGCTTGATGCAAGAACTCGTCGACATTCGAGACCGCATTCGACCGACGGAGATCCTGCTGGTCGCCGACGCTATGACCGGCCAGGAGGCGGTCGGCGTTGCCCAGGCATTCCATGACCGCCTCGGCGTGACCGGTCTCGTCTTGACGAAGATGGACGGCGACGCCCGTGGTGGCGCAGCGCTCTCCATCCGTGCGGTGACGGGCGTACCGATCAAGTTCATCGGAACCGGTGAAAAGCTGGACGCCCTGGAGCCGTTCTACCCGGAGCGCCTGGCCGGCCGCATCCTGGGCATGGGCGATGTCCTTTCTCTAATCGAGCGGGCCCAGGAGCAGACGGACGAGAAGGAAGCCCAAAAGCTCCAGGACCGGATGTTCAAGGGCCAGTTTGACCTGGAGGACTTCCTCGACCAGCTTCAGAAGATCAAGAAGATGGGTCCGTTGAGCCAGCTGCTGGAGATGATCCCCGGCGTCGGCAGCCAGCTTCGCGAGGCCAAGGCGCAGATCTCAGACGACGATTACAAGCACGTTGAGGCAATCATTCGTTCAATGACACCCTACGAACGGCGCCACCCGGACAAGATCGGCACCAGCCGCAAGCGACGGATCGCCCTTGGGAGCGGCTCCGAGCGGGCGGATGTCAACCAGCTCCTGTCCCAGTTCAAGCAAATGCAGACGATGATGGGCCAGTTCGGGGCGATGGCCCGGAAGGGCAAGCTTCCGGCCGACCTTCCTCTCGATCTGCAGGCCCCAGGGGGCGGATTGGGCGGGCCCATGGCCCCGCAGCCGCGGCAGCGGCAGCGCCAACCTCAGCCCGCTCGCAAAGCCCGCCGGCGGAGGTGACCCAGCGGTTCCCATCCGGGCACTTGGGGTTCGGGGGAGTTTTGAACATGCCTGGGACGAAGTTGCGAGAACAGAACATCCCTTGCCCATCGGATGCACATATGACTCCCGGGCCCTGACAGCGAGGACGGCAACAGTTCGGGAACCACGTGAGGGGACTATCGATGCCCAACCATCACCGATGGGAAGCAGCCACTTCTCGCTCCGGCCACGCATGATGGGCCGATGCTGCCCTGCGTAGAGGCTGTTATCATCGGCGACGTGCGTATCGTCCATTCCGGGCAGCGCGGCTCAAGCACGAGCCAGCGTCCAAGGAAACTGAAGAGAGAGGTATTACCGTGACAGCGGCACCCGTCACCGTCTACACCACCCACACCTGACCGTGGTGCGATCGCGCTAAGGAGTTCCTTAGCTCCCACAACGTTCCATACGTGGAGAAGGATGTTGCAAACGACTACGCGGCGGCAATGGAGATGATTCGCCGCTCCGGACAACAGGGTGTGCCGGTCATTGCGACCGACGACGAAGTGATCCTGGGGTTCGACCAGGTGCGCCTTGCTCGGCTCGCGGAGAAACTGTCAGGGCCGAAGCGCCCTCCGCTTGGGCTGCTCGGTGCGGACGCCGAACAGTATCTCCAACGTCATCCTGAGGCCGGAAGCGGGGCGCCCGTCAAGACCGGCGTCTTCGTGGGCGAGATTCGGCCTGGGACTGTTGCCGAGCGGGCTGGACTGCGGCGAGCCGACATCATTACCTCGTTGGCCGGCAAACGCGTCAAGACCATGGCGGACATGGACCAGATGGTGGGCACGCTCAAGGCCGGCGACGCCGTCAGCGTGCGCTTCTGGCGTGCTGGTGAGGAGCAAACGGGGACGCTCCAGTTTTAGGGCCCCACCGCCCCAAGCGCTCATCACGAACACGCTCTTGTAGAATCATCTTGGATTCTAGAGATCTGTTGCGGTCTTCCCACACCCGTTGTTGATTGCAACAACGGGTGTGGCGGTTTTTGTTGTCGCACGTCATGACCAGGATTGAGAGAAATGGACCCGCTGACGGATCTGGAGGCAATCGGTCGCATCGGCCTGGCGCTGTTAGCGGGCGCCGCTATTGGCTTGGAGCGCGAGCATCGCGACAAGCCGGCCGGGCTGCGTACCTATGCGCTGGTCTGTGAGGGTGCGGCACTCTTCATGATCGCGTCCCTCATGCTGGGCGACCACGTGCGAGCGACGGGCCAGACGGTCTATGACCCCTCCCGCATCGGCTCGACCATCGTGCAAGGTATTGGCTTCCTGGCCGGTGGGGTGATCCTTACCAGCGGCGGTCGGATTCGGGGCCTGACTACGGCCGCCGGGATTTGGGTTACCGCCTCAGTGGGGCTGTTGATCGGCGCCGGACTCTATGTTGTCGCGTTCGCGGGCACCGCGGCGACGCTAATGGTGCTCGTGGTGCTGCAATCAGTGGAGCAGCGCTTCTTCTCCACCCGGAAAGTCCGG
>JADDPH010000060.1 GCA_016781925.1 Sphaerobacteraceae bacterium
TGCGGCTTCGTCCGCTCAAACTTCTGCTTCGCCACCTCTTCCCCCTCTACCCGTCGTGCTTGCGCGGCATGGCCGCGCCCATACCCTCAATAATCAAGGCGACGTCGCCGGACCCTGCCGGCGACGTCGCGACACGCCAGCCAGTTAGTCGCGTCGCGCCTTGGCCAAGAACTCCTCGGCCAGGTTCGGCGGCAGCGGCGCGTAGTGATCGAACTGCATCGAGAAGGTCGCCCGGCCCTGGGTCATCGACCGCAGCTCCGTGGCGTATCCGAACATGGTCGCCAGCGGGACGTAAGCCCGCACCACTTGAGCACCGGAGCGCTCCTCCATGCCCTGGATCTGGCCACGGCGAGAGTTCAGGTCACCGATCACGTCACCCATGAACTCGTCGGGCGTGACGGACTCCACCTCCATGATCGGCTCGAGAATGACCGCGCGGCCCTTTCGGATCGCGTCCTTGAGCGCCAGCGAGCCGGCGATCTTGAACGCCATTTCCGAGGAGTCGACCTCGTGGAACGAGCCGTCGACAAGGGTCGCCTTGAGGTCCACCACCGGGAAGCCGGCCTGGCCCCCCGTCAGCATCGCCTCGCGGATCCCGGCGTCGATTGGTCCAATGAACTCCTTCGGAATCGCACCGCCGACGATCTTGTCCTCGAACTGGTAGCCCACGCCCCGCTCCTGCGGCTCGAACTGGACTACGGCGTGCCCGTACTGGCCCTTACCACCGGATTGGCGAACGTGGCGCCCCTCGGCCTTGACCGGGACCGTGATGGTCTCCTTGTAGGCGACTTGCGGCCGGCCGACGTTGGCGTCAACCCGGAACTCCCGCATCATCCGGTCGACGATGACCTCCAGGTGCAACTCGCCCATCCCGTCGATGACGGTCTGACCGGTCTCCTCGTTGGTCCGCATCCGGAAGGTCGGGTCCTCCTCCGCCAGCCGGACGAGCGCGGCGCCCATCTTGTCCTGGTCGGCGCGCGTCTTCGGCTCGATCGAGACGGAGATGACCGGCTCGGGGAAGGTGATGGCTTCAAGGATGACTGGGTTCGCCGGGTCGCAGAGAGTGTCACCGGTGAAGGTGCTCTTGAGGCCGATGATGGCGCAGATGTCGCCAGCGGTGACCGAGGTCAACTCTTCGCGGTGGTTGGCGTGCATCTGAAGCAGCCGTCCCACCCGCTCCCGGTCACCCTTGGTGGAGTTGAGCGCGTAGCTGCCGGCATCGAGCTTCCCAGAGTAGACCCGAATGTAGCAAAGCTTTCCGACGTGCGGGTCCGCCTGGATCTTGAACGCCAGCGCCGAGAAGGGCTGGCTTGGATCGACGCTGCGGATGACCTCATCGCCCGTCTTCGGATCGATGCCGGTCACCGGCTTGACGTCGAGCGGCGACGGCAGGTAGTGCAGGATCGCGTCAAGCATGAGCTGGACGCCCTTGTTCTTCAGCGCGCTGCCGCAGAGCACCGGCACAAGGGAGCTGTTCAGTGTCGCCGTCCGCAGACCAGCCCGTAGCTCATCCGGAGTCAGCTCCTCGTCGTCGAGGTAGCGGAGCATCAGCTCCTCGTCGGTCTCGGCGATCAACTCGACGATGTTGCGCCGGGCCGCCGCGACCTCTTCGGCCATCGCTGCCGGGATGTCGGTTCGCTCGATGTTCTGGCCCATCTCGTCATGGTAGAGGTAGGCACAGTTGTCGATCAGATCGACGACACCTAAGAAGTTGGACTCAGCGCCGATCGGCAGCTGCACGGGAACCGGCTTGGCCTTGAGGCGATCGACGATCATGTCCAGCGTGCGCTGGAACGACGCGCCAGTCCGGTCCATCTTGTTGACGAAGCAGAACCGCGGCACGTTGTACTTGTCAGCCTGGCGCCAGACGGTCTCCGACTGCGGCTCCACGCCGGCGACGGCGTCGAACACGACAACACCGCCATCGAGCACACGCAGGGAGCGCTCAACCTCGACCGTGAAGTCGACGTGGCCGGGCGTGTCGATGATGTTGATCCGGTGGTTCTTCCACGTGCAGGTCGTGGCCGCCGAGGTGATGGTGATGCCGCGCTCGCGCTCCTGGACCATCCAGTCCATAGTCGCCGCGCCCTCGTGGACCTCCCCCGGCCTGTGAACGCGGCCGGTGTAGAAGAGGATCCGCTCAGTGGTCGTGGTCTTGCCGGCGTCGATATGGGCAATGATCCCGATATTGCGCGTCCGCGCCAGGATCGTTTGGACCTCTTCGATGCTGGGCTTGGTTGCGGTCCCGGTACTCATGTGCGGTGCTGTTCCCTTTCGAAGCCGTCAGCCGTCAGCTTTCAGCGCTCAGCTTCCGTGGTGCAGATAGTCCAAATCGTCCATTCGTTGGCAGCGGTTGCAAGCTGATGGCGAACCGCTGATCGCTGACGAGCGAATTTTTAGAATCGGTAGTGGGAGAACGCCTTGTTGGCCTCCGCCATCCGGTGGGTGTCCTCACGCCGCTTGATCGTGGCGCCCGTGCCATTGAAGGCATCGAGCAGCTCGTTGGCGAGCTTTTCCTGCATCGACTTGCCGTTCCGACTGCGGGCCGAGGTCAGCAGCCAGCGGATCGCCAGCGACTGACGGCGCTGCCCTTCGATCTGAACGGGAACCTGATAGGTGGCGCCTCCCACCCGGCGGGGCTTCACCTCCAACACGGGCGTGGCGTTATAGACGGCCTGCTCGAAGACCTCCAGCGGCGCACGGCCCGTCCGGTCCTGGATCGTCTCCAGGGCGCCGTACATGATCCGCTCTGCCAGGCCCTTCTTGCCCCGCTCCATGATCTTGTTGATGAAGCGGGAAACCAGCTCGCTGTTGTACTTCGCATCCGGCGGCGGCACGCGACGCTGGATCTTGGCTCGTCTCGGCATTGCTTCGGTTCGCCTCCGTCTTGTCCCCTGCTCCAACCTACCGCCGGCCCCCATGACCAACGCATACGTCTCTCAACCACGCCCCCCGGATCCTGCTATGCAGCGCCTCGGCGGTTGAGCGGACACACGAAAAAGCGGTCAACGCCCTTAAGAGACGTCGGGCCGCTTTTCGTCGCGTACTCGCTCAGTTCCGCCGGAGCGGGAGGCGCCCTGCTCGCCCAGCGCTGGCCCTCCCGGGCCAGCGCCGCGCGCTAACTCTTCTTCGGCGCCTTGGTTCCGTACTTGGACCGCGCTTGCTTGCGGTTTTCTACCCCGCGGGCGTCCAAGGTGCCTCGTACGATGTGATACCGCACGCCCGGGAGATCCTTCACCCGACCGCCACGGACCAGCACCACGGAGTGCTCCTGGAGGTTATGCCCTTCGCCCGGGATGTACGCCGTGACTTCCAACTGGTTAGTCAGGCGCACGCGGGCGATCTTGCGCAGTGCCGAGTTGGGCTTCTTGGGCGTCATCGTCTTGACTTGGGTGCACACCCCGCGCTTCTGCGGCGAATTGCTGCCGCGGCGCAGTTGACCGGCGTACCGACCGACCGCGCTGTTGGTGAAGCCCAGAGCGGGCGCCTTCGTCTTCTTCTTGACGCTCTTGCGGCCCTTACGAACCAACTGATTGATGGTCGGCACGAAAAGCTCCTAGCCGGACGGGAGGCTCAATCTCACCGTGCTCTGCCTCAGACCCGCATGGGCCTGACACAGCTGCGGCGCCACCCGTCTCGTGAGGTTTCCTTGCTCGGCCTACGATTGACCGAGCTCCACGACCTCACCCTCGCGACCACCCTGCGGCGGACACAAGCGAGAATTGTACGCGCCGCCTGCCGCCGCGTCAACCCAAAATTCGCCGTGGTCGCTGTTCACCAGGGTCACAGCCGGGGTGGCGGTCTCCTGTCATCTCTGGCCTAAACGGGAACTGCTTTGGTCGCGGTAAGCCGGTTCGGCGCGGGGACGGGCTTGACCCCGTCCCCGCTGCACCCACCCGGTAAACGCGCCAGTCGCTTAGGCGTCCTCGTCATCGATATTCACGACCGGTCCGTCGACCAGCGCGTCGTCCCCATCATTCTCGTCCCGCTCAAGGCCGGACAGCGCGAGCGCATCCTCGTTGTCGTCGAGATCCGCGCCACCCTCCGTCACGCTGCCTCCCGGGACCAACCCCTGTGCCATCAGCTCGGCCAGATCCTCGTCGGAGGCCGGCTCCACTGCGCCGTTGCCGTCGCCGTCCTGGCCCATCCCGGACAGCATCACCTGGTCCAGGTGCGTGAGCGAGTCCAGCCCCGGCACGACGCCGAAGCCCGAGCCGGCCGGGATCAGCTTGCCGATGATCACGTTCTCCTTCAAGCCACGCAGGTGGTCCACCTTGCCGTTGATGGCGGCCTCGGTCAGCACCCGCGTCGTCTCCTGGAAGGAGGCGGCGGAGAGGAACGAATCCGTCTCCAGGGAGGCCTTGGTGATCCCCAGCAGAACCGGCATCGCGGTCGCCGGCTCGCCACCCTCGGCCAAAATCTCCTCGTTGATCTGATTGAACTCGAAGCGGTCGATCCGCTCCCCTTCCAGGTAATCGCTGTCGCCGGGGTACTCGATGGTGACCTTGCGGAGCATCTGCCGGCACATCACCTCGATGTGCTTGTCGTTGGTGTTCACGCCTTGAGAGCGATAGACCTTCTGCACCTCGTCGATAATGTAGCGCTGGACAGCGTCGCGCCCCTGCGTAAGCAGGATCTGCTGGGGATCCTTGGCACCGTCAGTCAACTCCTGACCCGGGTAGACCGTGTCGCCGTCTTCCACCAAGATTTGGTAGACCACGGGCACCGGCTGCTCGTCCCGCTCCTCGCGCTCGTTGCGCACGTAGATCGTGCGGCCATCGAGGATAAACGTTCCGTCCAGCTCGGCGTACTGCTTCTGGTCCTCCGGGCCGGTGGCGATGACGGTCTTGTCCTTGATCACCGGTGCTCCGGGAGCCAGGGCCGGCTCCCACCCTTGGTCGAGCCGGTAGGTTCGGGAATCCTGCTCCTGGCTGGTGATCACCAGGAACCGGCCCTCGTCCCGCTGCTCAATCGAAACGACCCCTTCCTTCTCGGCCAGCAGCGCCGCGCCCTTCGGCACGCGAGCCTCGAAGAGCTCCTCCACGCGGGGGAGACCCGTGGTGATGTCGGCCCGTGCCACACCGCCGGTGTGGAACGTCCGCATCGTCAACTGGGTGCCAGGCTCGCCGATGGACTGGGCGGCGATGATCCCAACCGCCTCGCCCAACTCGACCAACTCACCGCTGGCGAGGTCGCGCCCGTAGCACATCTGGCAAATGCCGTGCGTGGCCTCGCAGGCCATCGCCGACCGGACGTAGATCTTCTCCACGTCGGCCGCGATCACCTCCGACACCAGATCCCGCACCGTCCCATCCGGCTGTGCAAGCCGATCGGACAGCTCTTCACCGGCGTCGACCAGCACCTCACCGGTCGCGGCATCGATCACGGGTGAGGCGACGATCCGGCCGGTGATCCGGGCTCGGTAATCGTCCTCAGACATCGCCTTGCCGGACGCGTCCCGGCGCTCGGCCCACATGCCCTGCTTCGTGCCGCAGTCCTCAATCGTGACGATCACGTCCTGCGCAACGTCACAGAGGCGGCGGGTCAAGTAGCCGGAGTCCGCCGTCCGGAGGGCGGTGTCCGCGAGGCCCTTCCGGGCGCCGTGGGTGGAGAGGAAGTACTCCAGCACGGTGAGACCTTCGCGGAAGTTGGAGCGGATCGGAATGTCGATGATCCGTCCCTCCGGATCCAGCACCAGACCGCGCATGCCGGCCATCTGGCTGATCTGGTTCATGTTCCCCTTAGCGCCGGAGTCCGCCATCATGTAGACGGAGTTCTGCCCCTTCAGCTTGGCTTCGACGTCGTCGGCCAGCGTGTCGCGGGCGGTGTTCCAGATCACCTCCAACTCGCGCAGCCGTTCGTCCTCGGTCACCAAGCCGCGCCGGAACTGCCGCTCGATCGTCTCCGCCCGCTCGTCGGCCGCCCGCAGCAGCTCGTCCTTGGTCTCCGACATCACGACGTCGTCGACGGCGATGCTCATGCCGCCGCGGGTCGAGAACTCAAAGCCGACCTTCTTGATCTGGTTGACGACCAGCGCCGTCTCCTGGGGATCCTTGAACAAGCGGTAGCAGTCGGCCACCACGCCGCGGAGCTGCTTGCGTCCCATGGTGGCGTTGTAGAACTTGCCGATGCTCGGCGGCAACGCCAGGTTGAAGAGTGCCCGCCCGACCGTCGTCTCGATCTTCTGCGTCCCGTCACCGTACCGGTCCGTGTAGACCGTAATGGCGGCTTGGACATCAATCGCGCCGCAGTCGTAAGCGATCTTGACCTCTTCAAGAGAGGAGAAAACCTTGCCCCAACCGCGCGGCACGGTGCCGTTGGCCAGATCCTCATCGAAGTCGCGCTCGCTGGTCATGTAGTAGCAGCCGAGCACGATGTCCTGAGTCGGGGAGACGATCGGATCGCCGTTGGAGGGCGAGAGCAGGTTGCGGACAGAGAGCATCCGCGCCCGCGCCTCGTCCTGGGCCGCCTTGGACAGCGGCACGTGGACGGCCATCTGGTCCCCGTCAAAGTCGGCATTGAATGCCGAGCAGACGAGTGGGTGAATCTGGATCGCCGAGCCCTCAATTAAGCGGACCCGGAACGCCTGGATGCCGAGACGGTGCAGGGTCGGGGCGCGGTTGAGGAGCACCACGTAGTCCTGGATCACCTTCTCAAGCACGTCCCAGACGCGAGGGTCCACCCGCTCGACCAGCCGCTTCGCGGCCTTGATGTTGTGGGCATCGCCCTCATCCACCAGGCGGCGCATCACGAACGGCTTGAACAGCTCCAGGGCCATCCGCTTAGGCACACCGCACTCATCGAGCGCGAGATCCGGGCCCACCACGATCACCGAGCGGCCGGAGTAGTCCACGCGCTTGCCGAGCAGGTTCTGGCGGAACCGGCCCTGCTTGCCCTTGAGCATGTCCGAGAGGCTCTTGAGCTTGTGCTTGCCCGAGCCGGAGACAACCCGGCCACGACGGCCGTTGTCGATCAGGGCGTCGACCGCCTCCTGCAGCATCCGCTTTTCGTTGCGGACGATGATGTCCGGCGCGCCCAGCTCCAGCAGCCGCTTGAGGCGGTTGTTGCGATTGATGACGCGACGGTAGAGGTCGTTCAAGTCGGAGGTCGCGAAGCGGCCACCGTCGAGCTGCACCATCGGACGCAGTTCTGGCGGAATGACCGGCAGCGCCGTGAAGATCATCCAGGACGGCTTGTTGCCACTCTTTCGCAGGGCATCCACGACGCGGAGCCGCTTGGCGGCCTTCTTCCGCTTGACGTCAGAGGTCGCCTGCATCTCGTTGCGTAGCTCGAGCGCCAGCGCGTCCAGGTCAACCCGCTTGGAGACGTAGTCGTAGACGGCCTCCGCGCCCATCGCGGCGGCGAAGACCCCACTGGGGATCGTCTCCTGAAGCTCGCGGTACTGCGTCTCCGTCAGGATCTGCAGCTCCTTAAGATCAGAGATCTGCTTAATGGTCTCGTCGCGCTCCTTCTCGGCCTCGCGGAGCTGCTCCGCCAGGCGATCGGTGAGCTTCTTCTTGCGCTCATCCGCCTCGTAGGTGAGCTGGTCCCGCTCCGCGCCGGCCATGGCGCCGGCGCCGGACGTCGACTGCGTCGCCTCGCCCTCGATCTTCTCGACTTCCTCGCCGTAGATGTCGGAGAGACGCTGGAGGCGCGCGTCGTTCACCGCCTCATCCTGCTCGACGATCAGGCGACCCCGGAAGGCGACTGTCTCCGTCGCGGCCTGGCCCTTGAGCACGCTCAGGCGGCCGACCAGGTCGTCGTACTCCGTCTGCAGCACGCCCAATTCCGCCTGCCGGCGCAGGTCGCTGGAGGTAACGAGGTTGCGCTCCCCCTCGTTCAGATTGCCGACATCGAGACCCAGCCGCTCGTCGATGGTGTCCAGCTCGTGCTGGATCTCCGCCCGCAGCTCCTCGACCGTGCCCTCGTGCAGCTCATTGATCTCGTCGATCGCCGCCTGCTTCGCCTCGCTGTCGACGTGGGTGACGAGATAGGAGGCGAAGTAGAGCACCCGCTCCAGATTGCGCGGGGAAATATCGAGCAGCAGCCCAAGCCGGCTTGGAGTGCCCTTCACGTACCAGATGTGCGTAACGGGCGCCGCAAGCTCGATGTGCCCCATCCGCTCGCGGCGAACCTTCGAGCGCGTCACCTCGACGCCGCACTTGTCACAGACAGTGCCGGCGTGCCGGATGCGCTTGTACTTGCCGCAGTAGCACTCCCAGTCCTTGGTGGGACCGAAGATGCGCTCGCAGAAGAGCCCGCCGTGCTCCGGCTTCAGGGTGCGGTAGTTGATGGTCTCGGGCTTGGTGACCTCGCCGTAGGACCAGCCCCGAATCGCCTCGGGGGAGGCGAGGCTAATCCGGATGGCGTCGAAGTTGTTGACGTCCAGCACGCGGCTGCGGTCCTGCCGGTCGCCGCGCGAGTACCCGCCCCCACCGAAGGCGTCACCACGCGGGAGGCCACTTGCAAAGGCGCCCGCAGGCGGACGGGCCGGAGCGTCCACGAAGTCCAAGGGGTTCACGTTCGACATGGTTCCTCCGGGCGAGCTGCCAGCGCAATGCCGGCAGCCATCAGCACTTGGTGTATCTTCGGGCGACCCAGTCGCCCGCTCCAAGAGAAGCGGGCGACTGGTCGCCCATGGTCGACGGCTACTCCGTCCGCTCGAAGCCGCTCAGGTTGATCCGATCCAGGTTGGAGAGCAGGTCCCGGGACGTGTCCTCGGTGAACTCGACCGTCTGCTCGTCCTCGTTGATAACGTCGATTGACAGCCCGAGCGAGCGCAGTTCCTTCACCAGGACCTTAAAGCTCTCCGGAACACCGGCCTCGACGATCTCCTCCCCCTTGACAATGGCCTCGTACGTCTTGACCCGCCCGACCACGTCGTCGGACTTGACCGTGAGCATCTCCTGGAGGATGTGCGCGGCACCGTAGGCCTCCAGGGCCCACACCTCCATCTCGCCGAACCGCTGACCGCCGAACTGTGCCTTGCCGCCCAGCGGCTGCTGGGTGACCAGGGAGTACGGACCGGTCGAGCGGGCGTGGATCTTGTCCTCCACCAGGTGGGCCAGCTTCAGCATGTAGATGATGCCGACCGTTACCGGCCGGTCGAACTTCTCGCCCGTCCGCCCGTCGTACAGATCGACCTTGCCGTCCTCCGGCAACCCGGCCTCGCGCAGCGCAGCGCGGATGTCCGTCTCCGCCGCGCCGTCGAAGACCGGCGTCGCCACCCGGTATCCGAGCCGCTCCGCCGCCCAGCCCAGGTGTGTCTCCAGCACCTGACCGAGGTTCATCCGGGACGGCACGCCGATCGGGTTGAGAATGATGTCCACCGACTGCCCATCGGGCAGGTAGGGCATATCCTCGATCGGCAGGATCCGGGAGATGACGCCCTTGTTCCCGTGACGGCCGGCCATCTTGTCGCCCTCGGAGATCTTCCGCTTCTGGGCGATGCTGACCCGCACCATCTCGTTGACGCCCGCCGGCAGTTCGTGGTCCGAGTTGTCGTCGCGGCGGAACTGC
>JADDPH010000010.1:0-8233 GCA_016781925.1 Sphaerobacteraceae bacterium
CCACTCCGGAGAAACACCTTCCACAAAGTCCATAACACGCTCTAGCGGTGAGTAGGAAGGTGGCGAGGGTGCGGCACGAGCGCGGAGAACTGGTCGGGCATGGCGGGTTGCGGCTGCGGACCGGGCTTTGGTGCCCCTCGGGCGAGGCTGCGGCGGTCGTACTGCTGTCCCACGGGTACGGCGAGCACCTCGGGCGCTACGCCCACGTGATCGAGGCGCTCGTCGGCCGTGGCTACGCGGTCGCCGGACTCGATCACCGCGGTCATGGCGAGAGCGCCGGCCGCCGCACCGGCATCCGTCGCTTCGACGACTACGTCGAGGATCTGCATCTGCTGGCCGGGCAGGTGCGGGAGAGGTTTCCGGTGCTGCCCCGCTTCATGCTCGGCCACTCGATGGGCGGGCTGATCGCCACCCGCTACGCGCTCCGGCACCAGGCGGACCTCGCCGGCTTGATCCTGTCCGGCGCCGCGCTCCAGATTGGCGACGACGTCTCGCCGCTGCTCAGGCGGGTGGGCGGGCTCATCTCGGCCGTCGCGCCCCATCTGCCGGTGGTCCCGGCTCGCAGGCCCGGCATCCTCAGCACCGACCCGGAGGTGGAGCGGCACTTTGCCGCCGACCCGCTCTGCTACCAGGGACGCCTCCGGGCCCGCACCGGTCACCAGATGATGCTCGCGTCTGTGGAGGCACGCGCCCGATGCGACGCTCTGACCCTACCCCTCCTCGTCATGCACGGCGCCGACGACACCCTGACGAACCCTGCAGGTTCCCAACTTCTCCATGACCGCTCCCGCAGCGCGGACAAGACCCTCAAGCTCTGGCCCGGCCTCCGCCACGAGATCTTCAACGAGCCCCAACGGGAGGACGTGATCGCCTTCATGCTCGCCTGGCTTGACGAACACGTGCCCCTCGGCACCCGCACCGCCTGATCGTCTCGGCGCTTCACTCCATACCCAGAGTGCGGAAGATCGCGAGTGCTTGGTAGTGGACGTGCCGGAACCGAAAACGCCCCGACGCCCCGGCCGAAAGGCTGGAGCGTCAGGGAAGCAACGCCGATCGCGTAGCGTTAGGTGGAGCGAGAGCCTACGAACTGGCTGGGTTCGTCGGGTCCGTCCCGGCGTCGATCTCCTCGCCGTCGTTCACGCCGTCCCCGTCGGAGTCAGGGTTGAGGGGGTCGGTGCCCAACTCGGCTTCCCGCTCGGCGAGCAGCCCATCACCGTCACTGTCCGTCGCAGGATCATCGCCCCGCAAGTCCTCGGGAATCACGTACCAGAGGCAGGTGACGTCGTCACCGTCTCCGAGTTCCAGCACGGCGCCGGGAATTTCGCTCTGGGTGGGCTCGGGCGGGAACTCGCTGCCGTCCTCGTCGACGCAGAAGACGGGCTGGACGGCGAACTCGGCCGGCACGCCGCCGGTCAGCGCGTAGGTGTTCTCGCCCAGTCCCTCAAAGACGACGGAGCCGCCTGCGTCGGTGGTTCCCTCCACCCTAAGCTCCGTCGCCGGGATGACGACCCGGAAGGCAATGTCCGCGAGGGGCTCAACGCAGTCGTCGCCGAAGGTCTCTCCCTCGTACCCCACCGGGCAGTTGAGGGCCTGAACCGTGAGCGAGGCAAGGCCGTCCGCCGGAGTCGCCTCTGGCGTGGTTGTGTCCTGGACCGGAATGGGAGGAACCTCGGGACCGATGACGCCCGAGACGAACGTCGCCCCGTCCGGATCCGTGGCGCGAACGATGACGCTGCCAGCAACGTCCACCGCCTCACCCGCGGAAAGGGGATTCGGCTCGGCGGCCGTGTCGTCCGACGATAAGATCTCGACCGATCCGGACGTGACTAAAAGCACGGCCGGCGCGTCCTCGCTACCGAGATCCAGCTCTGCCTCCTCGTCCTCCTCCAAGACGTCCCGCAGGAGGTCGATGTCGTGGTTGCCCTCCGGCGCCGTGAAAGACTCCCCACCGAAGATGAGTTCGTCGTCACCCGCCGCATCGGCACTGGCGGCGTTCACGAGGTTGATCCGGTAATAGGCGACCGGCCCATCGCTGAGGGCAATCTGCTGCTGGCGAATCCCGGCCGGCGCGAACGCTGCCTCGCCGGCCGCGCGGCGCGCCTGACCGCCGGAGTCGAGGTCGTTGAGCAGCAGCGCGTCCTCCTCCGCCAGGACGAAGCCGAGCGCATCTTGAGCCGCAGCATCGGCCGGCCGCGGCGCGCTGACAGCGGTCACCCGCCAGGCGATCTCATCGCCCGGCATTCCGGCGACGCCCTGGGCGATGACCTCGGCGTGGCCCTCGGTCGGGGAGGGAGTGTCGTTGTCCACTTGCCTCGCGGCCGCAGCACCGGTACCGAGCCGAGCATGAGCAACGCGACGACGAGTGTGGCGAGCGCTGCTACCAGCAACCGGTCGCGCGTGCGGGCCAGGCGTAAACAGCGAACGATAGAGACCATGCAGACGCCTCCTTGTCTCTCGTGCGTGGATTGCCCACCACCGGGCGGTGACACCGGACCCTCCGTTCGGCCGGGGCCAGCGAGTGGCGGTGGTCACAGGCGCAGCGTTTTTCCCAGCTTCCACAGTAGCGGACGGCTAGAGTTGATCCATCAGTGAAACCACGTAACGCGCCTATTTAAGCCCTTGTTTCCGGGCTGCTTAACCCATCGCTCATCCGGCGTGGTCTGGGCGACGTCGTGCTAGCAGCCCTGACCGGTCTGCGCCGCCCAACAGGACCGCGAAGAGCGGTAGCGGAGTGGTCGCCGATCAGGTCAACTCGCGATCCAGAGAGGCCTGCCGCTCCCGTACTCCGCTCCCGCTCATCAGTGGCTCGTGGGCATGCCAGGAAGCGAAGAGCAAGCGGTGCAATGATGCGCGGCGGAAACCGCTGATTCGGCGTCTGGTGCCCAGAGTCCTGGCACCCCACATGCGTCCGAACGGGCGGGACTCAAGCCGAGCGGCTGCGCGCCCACCGCTCGGGATCACCCGGTGCGGCGGTTTGGCGCACGGCAAGAGCACAGGGAGGTGCGAACAATGGCGACGGCGCCCACCGAGGCTTACTGCGTTAAATGCCGCGAAAAGCGGGAGATTCAGGATCCGGAAGAGGTGACGATGAAGAACGGCCGCAACGCCGTTCAGGGCAAGTGCGGGGTCTGCGGCACCAAGCTCTTCCGGATGGTCGGCAACAAAGACAAGACAGGTTAGCGGACGCCGTTCGGGATCGTTCCTGACCGATACCATGGTGATGGTTAACAAGAGGCCGACCCACCTGGGTCGGCCTCCTCCGTGTCGCAGCGTGTCGTGGGTCGATGCGTCAGTGGATCGGTCTGCACGGGGGGCGTCGCGCTTCGAACCGGCCTACCGCATCGTCTCGCCGAGCATCGTGGCGAGCAGGGCGACGGCCGTCTCTACGCTGTGTCCGCTCGGGTCCAGGCTGGGGTTCAACTCAACCCAATCGACTGAGCGGACGGAGCCGTCCCAGTCGCGCAGGCGGCGCAGGACCTGCGACGATTCCCGGTAGGTAAGCCCACCGGGAATCGTGGTGCCGGTGCCGGGGAGCACCAGGGGGTCCAGGACATCCAGGTCAAATGAGATGTGGACGGCTCCGACGCCCTGGCACTCAAGATAGATCAGGGCGTCGTCTAATCCAGACAGGATCCCGGCGTCGGACCACTCCTCCATCGTGAGCAGCCAGATCCCCTGCTCGTGGATCAACTCCCGCTCACCCGGGTCGATGTCCCGCGCGCCAAGCAGACAGACATGCTCCGGCCGCAGCTTCGGTCCCGGGTGCCCCAGATCCGTCAGCGCCGTCTCCCCCAGTCCCAAGGACGCTGCCAGTGGCATCCCGTGGATGTGGCCGCTCGGGCTGCTGGCCGCGGTGTTCAGATCCGGGTGGGTGTCCAGCCAGAGCACACCCAGCGGCTCAGGCGAGGCCGCCAGCGCCGCCCCGGCAATGCTGCCCGCCGAGAGCGCGTGGTCTCCGCCAAGGATCAGGGCAAGTTCCCCGTCAGTGACCGCTGCCTCCACCTCATCCGCCAGCCGCTCGCACGCTTCCGCGATCTGCGGCAGGAACGTGAGGGAGCGTTGGTTCAGCCGCTCCCGCGCGTCCGCCGGCACGTCCACAGGCACGGTTACCGTTGGGGCGAGACGGTCCTCCAGGTGCGGGAGGGCACGAGCATGCCAGCGGGCCCGCAGCCCGGCGTCAAGTGCCGCCGGACCGAGTTCGACTCCCGGCCGCTCTGCCCCAAGCCAAAGCGGAACGGAGATCGGCCGTACTGACCCACTGAGCCGGTTGCTCCACCCACGACTGATGATGGAGCCGCATTCGGCCCGCGCAAAACGGTCTGTTTCGATGGCCATCCTGGTCCCTCGCCGTCTTCGGCGTTCCCGCGCCCGAACCACGTCGTCCCGGGCGTGGGGCGATACTGGTAACCTCGCGAGCCGTCCGCTGAAGCGATCTAATCGTCCTGATCCTGCTTGTCGTCCACGGTGTCCTCTGCCGGAACGATCTGATCGACCGCCCGGGTGCCGCCTTCACGGTCGCGCAACTCCGCCCGCTCAAGCTCGGTGAAGTCGTCGATCATGGTCCGGTAGACCCGCTCCACCAGATCCGGGTCGATACCGCTGTCTCTCGCGAAGCCTCGTACCCCGGCGATCACCTGCTCGACTCGCCGGGGCGCCGCGGCCTCCTCCGGGCCCTGCTTGAACCCGGCTGCCTGACGCACATACGCGCCGCGCTCTGCCAGCAGGTCGACCAGTTGCTCGTCGACCCGGTCGATGTTGGCCCGGGCATCCTCCAGCGTGGCGGACTCCATGGGGCGGCCGTTGCCTCGCCGTGGCAACAGGTTCCGCCTTCTCAACTCCGAGCGCAGTCCACTCGGCATCGCCCGTGCCGCCGGCAAGCGGACGAAGTTCCGGACCGCCCGGTACTGAGCCGCGAACCCGGCTTCCTGCACGCCCAGTGCCCGCAACAGCCCTTCCGCGGTCGGCGGCTGGATCTCCCACCGCGGCGCGCGCTTGTCCATGTGGCGGAAGTCGTTCGGCGCCCGCTCGACCGGTGGCTTCGGGGGACGCGGTGCTGGGCGCGGCGGCGCAGACGGCCGGAGCCCGCCGTGGTGCGGCGCCGCCGGCTGCCGGGGTTGGGTCGGCCGGTTCTGGCGTGGCGGTCCCGGCGGCCGCGGCGGAACTCTGTCTCGGCGGTCCATCCTCATCCCCTTCGTCGTTTCCCTGGCTCGGGTTAGCTCACCGGGCGGCCAGGCGCCGCCCCACTCGGCGCGCCACCTCTCCCGGCAACCCCCGTGCCGCCGTCCCGCCAGTCACTCAGACATCCGACCACCGGCGTCAAGTGGCTGACCACTGACCACTGGCGACTGGCGTCTACATCACCGCCGGAGCCTCGATGCCGAGCAACTCCAGACCGTTGGCGAGAGCCTGTCGCGTCGCGGCGACCAGCGCCAGGCGGGCCGAGCGTGTCGGCTCGGGGGACTGAAGCACCGGGCAGGCGTGGTAGAAGTCGTTGAAGCGCTTGGCCAGGTCGTAGACATAATTAGTGAGCAGCAGCGGCCGGTACTCCGCCGCCGCCCGCTGCACTTCCTCAGGCAGCGCCGCTACGCCCTGGAGGAGCCCCAGTTCCGTTGGCTCCGGTTGCTCCGCGCCGAAATCCAACCCCTCGAGCGAGCCCAGCAAGGTCTCGTCGGTCACCCCAGCATGCTCCAGGATCCGGCAGGCCCGCGCGTGGGCATACTGAACGTAGGGTGCGGCGTGGCCGTCGAAGGAGAGCGCCTCCTCCAAATCGAAGACCACCACCTTGGTGATGTCCCGCGCCAGCATCGCGTACTTGAGAGAGCCGATCCCGACCTGCCGCGCCACCTGCTCCTTCGCCTCGGTCGCCAGCTCCGGGTTCTTCTCCTCGATGATCTCGCGCGCCCGGGCCAGCACCGCGTCCCGGATGTCGTCGTAGATCGGCACGTTGCCCTTGCGGGAAGAGATCACCCCTTCGGGCAAGCGCACCATCTCGTAGCCGATGTGCTGGGCCTGGGCAGCTTGGTCAAACCCGGCCAGCTCCAAGATCTTGGCGATCTGCTGGAAGTAGAGAGATTGCCGCACGTCCACCACCCAGAGCGCGCGGTCGACCCCGTACTCCTCGAACTTGAGCTTCGTGAGCGCCAGGTCCTTGGTGGAGTAGAGGGTAGTGCCGTCGGAGCGCAGGATCGGCAGCGTCCGGTAGGTCTCGGTCTCCAGACCCAACTTGGCGTCGATCTTCACCACCGGCAGCCCGTCGCTGATCTCGGCCAGCCCCTGATCCAGCATCTCCTGGACCATCCGGCGCCCCGGTTCCTCCACCTGGCTCTCGAAGAACCAGACATCGAAGCGGGCTCCCAACTCGGCAAAGATCCGCTCGAAATCGGCCAGGCTCCAGCCGCGCGTCTCCTGCCAGAGCGACACGAAGTCCTCGTCCTGCCGCTCCCAGCGCTGGAAGGTCTCCTTGACCTCCTCCCGCCACGCGGGCACCTGCGGCCACCACTCCTCCATCTGCGGGGCCAGCGTCTCCCACCGGGCCAGCCGCTCCTCCGGCGTCGTGGTGGGTTCCGGCACCCCGTCGACGGGAACGTAGGGCTTCTGGTTCTCCACCTCGTCCCGGAGTTGCTCCCCGACGATGGGCCAGAACTTGGGGATCACGTCCTCCTCCCGCAGGAGGTCTTCCTTGATCTCCTGCGCGTGGGTCATCCGCCCGAGTAGGTAGGCGATGTCCTCCCCTTCGGTGTTCTTGCGCCAGAGGTACTTCAGCAGCCGGTCGATGGCGGCCACGAAGACCTGATCCTCCTGCGCCAGCAGGTGGAGCAGATCCAGGACCTCTTTGCGGAAGTCCAGCCGGGCGCCGGCTTCGGCGTAGATCTCGCCCAGCCAGCGGCCACGCGCCGCCGGATCGGCCGGCTCCTCGCCCCGGTGGAACCGCTCGTAGCACCAGAGGCACTTGATCACGTGCATCCCGATGTCGCCGATGTAGGTTGCATCCTTTACCGGGTAGCCGGCGGCAGCCAGAATGCGACTTGTGGCGACCCCGAGGCAGGTGTTGCGCAGGTGCCCGACGTGGAACGCTTTGTGGGTGTTGGGCTGGGAGTGCTCCACCATCACCACCTCGGTCCGGGGCGCTCCCCGGCCGTAGGCAGGCCCCTGCCGAAGCACCTCTCCGACCAACCTGGACGCGACAGCGTTGGCATCGAAGGAGACGTTGACGTACCCGTTGGCCGCCTCCACCCCAGCGAACCCGTTCTGCCCCCCGGCGATCCGCGCCGCGACCTGCTCGGCCAGTTCCTGTGCCCGCGCCGGAACCGCCTCGTTGACCTTCCGCTTGACCTCTTTTTTGGAAAGGCCCTCGAGTGTTCCCGCCGCTTCCAGCTCCCGCAGCACAACCTCGCTCGCGAGCGCCCGGCAGACGGAGGAGGCCGCACCCCAGGTGCCGGCAAAGGGGATCGCCCGCAGCTCCACAGGGCGCTCCCCGAACCCGAGATCTGCCAGTGCCGCCCCGATCGCCCCTGCCGCCTGGCGCTCCTCCTGGGCCACAATCCCAGTCCCGGCAGATGGCGCCGGGTCCTTGGCCATGGTGGCAACCGGAGCGGCGGTCGTGGCTTCCTCGGTGTCGCCGGTGCCGTTCGACGTCGTTTTCGGGTCCTGGGATTCGCTCATGGCTGGCCGTCCTCGGCTGATCGCTAACAACGCTTCGCTCGGTGATGGTCTACAGCACGACGCGCCGCCGGCAACCCGGCGGCGCGTCTCCGGCGCTCGGTTCCGGTATGGTGCCGGCCGCGCTGGCTCCGTTATTCTGCCGGCTCGACCGGGTCGTCACTTGCCGCCTCAGCTCTCGGCTGGAACAGCCAGGCCGCCCCGATGAGCAGCAACACGAGGCCGGCGATCGCCGCAATGAGTTGCTTCCAGCCGAACCCGGTCCCGCCCCCACTCAGGTTCAGCTGATCGGCGAACAGCGCGCCCACCGTCAGCAGGGCGCCTCCCACCACCAGGGTGAGGGCAAGCGCGCGGGCGGCCGGGATGCCAGGAGACCGCGTGCCCATGATGACGACTCCGCTCGCCCCAGTGGGGCGCCACTCGGTCGAAGCGGCGAGATCGCGGGGCGGTCGCTGCTCGCGCCTCGATCGTCTCAGCCGCCCTGTCGATGTCCTAGCGCGCGTGCGCGAGAGTATAGCATGGGCGAGAACGCTCCTCGGAGGGGCGCGGGAACCCACACGACCGGCGCCTGAGC
>JADDPH010000010.1:8380-33168 GCA_016781925.1 Sphaerobacteraceae bacterium
GCCTGAGCGCCTCGGACGACCGGTGCCTGAGCGCCTCGGACGACCGGTGCTCTCGCTGCATCCAAGGCGACAAGGTCGCCACATCGTGCCCTGATGCCAGAGCAAATCCTGCCAATATCTTGACCCGCGCGGAGTGCTCCAGTATACGTTCCTCCCAACGCTGGTTGGGCGGGTGGCGGGGGCAGGGTTCGGGGGGGCGAGATGGGACGGCGGGATCAGGACGACCAGAGCCCGGCGCCGGGGCGGCGCTCGTTCGCCTACCGGATCGTGACCCTTCTGGCAATGACCGTTGTCGTTGGGTTGGTGCTGGCGGCGTGCGGCGCGGATAGCAAACCCTACAGCCACATTACCCCGCGCTCTTCGACCACCCGGGACATCCAGAGTCTCTACAAACTGGTGTTCTGGCTGGCTCTCATTGTTTTCGTCGGCGTCCAGATGTTCATCGTCTACACCGCGCTGCGCTTCCGTCAGCGCGGCAACGAGGTCGACCGGCCGGCTCAGATTCATGGGAACAAGCGCCTGGAAATCGCCTGGACCTTGATCCCGGCGGCCGTCCTCCTGGTGATCCTGATCCCCACCATCCAGACCATGTACGAGTTCTCCGCCGACGCTCAGGAGGGGGAGTACGTCGTCGATGTCTACGGTAAGCAGTGGTGGTGGGAAGTTCAGTACCCCGGCCTGGCGCCGAACAATGGCACCCTGATTACCGCCAACGAGGTCCGGGTGCCCGCTGGTCGGAAGGTCAAGCTCCAGCTCAGCTCCAACAACGTCATCCACTCCTTCTGGGCTCCGCAGCTCTTTGGCAAGATGGATGTCATTCCCGGTCACATCAACGAAATCGGGTTCACCCCGGAGAAGCCCGGGGTCTACTACGGGGAATGCACCGAATTCTGCGGTGTTGCCCATGCCTTGATGCGCTTCACGATCATCGTGGAGCCGCAGGAAGAGTTCGACGCCTGGGTCGCCGCCTACAACAATGAACGGCCCGCCACCGACGCGAAACCCGAGACGGGGGATGTGGCCGATGCGCCGGCGGCGTTCGGCGCGTGCCTTGCCTGCCATGCGGTCAACAACACGAATGCCGTCGTCGCCCAGGCCGGAATGGCGTCGAATCCCTACAGTCAGGGGGCTGGACCTAATCTGACCTTGTTTGGCTGCCGGGACTTCATCGGTGCTGGGGTGCTCGCGAACAACAAGGAAAACCTGAGGACCTGGTTGCGCAATCCAGGTGGGGTGAAGGAAGGCAACTACATGGCGCTGCTGATCAAGGAAGGCACGCTGAACGATGCGCAGATCGAGGAGTTGTCGGACTATCTCCTCAGCTTGAAGCCGGCCGCGGGCTGCCCCGAGGACGCGCGCGAGCAGCAGGACGCCCAGGACAAGCAGGGCGAAGGATAACGGGCACGCAACTCGGACGGTCAGGGGGCGGCGCGGTGGCCGCGCGAGGGTAGGAGCAGGCGATGGCATCGGTAGCGCAGCCGGCCGGTCACGCGGGACCAGCGACCCAGACGGTCGCCCGACCGGCGACGAAGAAGAACATCGGCTTCTGGAGTTGGATTACGACGGTCGATCACAAGCGGATCGGCCTGCTCTACGGCATCACCGCCTTCGCCTACCTCCTCATCGGCGGCATCGAGGCGCTGGTCATCCGGTCCCAGCTCATCGCGCCAAACAACGACCTCGTCTCCCTTGAGAAGTACAACCAGTTCTTCACGATGCACGGCACGACGATGATCTTCCTCGCCGTCATGCCGCTCAGTTCCGCCTTTTTCAACTTTATTATCCCGCTCCAGATCGGTGCCCGGGACGTCGCGTTTCCTCGCCTGAACGCCTTCAGCTACTGGGTCTTCTTTTTTGGCGGACTCATCCTCAGCCTGAGTTGGCTCGCCAATGCGGCCCCGAACCAGGGCTGGTACGGCTACGCTCCCCTCACGGAGAAGGGGTTCAACATTGGGCGCAACGTGGACTTCTGGGCCCTGGGCCTGCAGGTTCTCGGTATCGCCTCCATCGCTGCCTCCCTCAACTTCATCATTACGATCCTGAATATGCGTGCCCCCGGCATGACCTTGATGCGCATGCCCCTCTTCACCTGGACCACGCTCATCACCTCAATCTTGATCGTGATGGCCTTCCCGGCGATCACCATCGCCCTCGCTCTGCTCAGCTTCGATCGGTTCGCCGGCACGAGCTTCTACATTCCCTACATTTATGACGAAGCAACGCGGCAAGTGGTGGCACGAGGTGGGGATCCACTGCTCTGGCAGCACCTCTTCTGGATCTTCGGCCACCCCGAGGTTTACATCCTGATCCTGCCGGCATTCGGCATCGTCTCGGAGATCATCCCGGTCTTCTCCCGCAAGCCGCTCTTTGGCTACGCGGTCATGGTCTATGCCACCGCCACGATTGCCTTCCTTGGCTTCGGCGTCTGGGTCCACCACATGTTCACCACGGGCCTTGGCCCGACCCCCAACGCGGTCTTCGCGGCGAGCACGATGCTGATCGCCGTGCCCACCGGCGTCAAGATTCTGAACTGGACCTCCACGATGTGGGGTGGGCAACTCAATTTCACGACGCCGATGCTCTTCTCGACGGCGTTGGTCTCCCAGTTCGTCATCGGCGGCATCTCCGGTGTTATGCACGGCTCCCCGCCGATTGACTCGCAGCACAACGATTCCTACTTCGTGGTCGCCCACTTCCACTACGTCCTCTTCGGTGGCAGCATCTTCGCGCTGCTCGCCGGCACCTACTACTGGTTCCCCAAGTTCAGCGGCCGCATGCTGGATGAGCGGCTCGGCAAGTGGCATTTCTGGGTCACCTTCGCCGCCTTCAACATCACCTTCTTCCCCATGCACTTCCTCGGCCTGGAAGGCATGCCTCGCCGCTACGGCACCTATGGCGAGGGCAGCGGCTTGCAACTCTGGCATGTGGTCAGCAGCGTGGGCTCCTACTTGCTCGGCTTCTCCTTCCTGATCTTTATGTACAACGTTGCGGTCAGCCTCCAACGGGGCAAGAAGGCGGGCAACGACCCGTGGGACGGGGCCACGCTGGAGTGGACGATTCCCTCCCCGCCGCCGGTCTACAACTTCGCCACTGTGCCGGTCGTGCGTCACCGGGATCCGCTTTGGGAGGAGAAATACGCCAAGTACGAGGGTGAGGGGCACGCCGAGGAGGAAACGCTCGAGACGACGATCGCTGGCATAAAGATCGGAGAAGGTCAGGTCCCCGACGAGGACGCGCTGGAGCAGGCCGAGCGGCGCGCTGCCGCCGATGACGAGCACAACATCCACCTGCCCAACCCGTCCTACTGGCCGTTGGTCACGGCCCTCGGCGTCTTCTTGGCCGCCTTTGGGTTGATCTTCAGTTACCCGCGGATTCCGATCGGCGCTCTGGACCTTCCCTTGTACACCGCTGCTGGGTTGCTGGTCCTGGTAGCTGGCGTCTACGGCTGGTCCCTCGAGCCCGCGAGCTAGCACCGTAAGTGTCAGACGTCAGTCGCCTGTCATCAGCACGACGGCGAGTGCTGGAAGTTGCGGCGGCAACGAGCCGAAACTGGCGTCTGGCGTCTGACAACTGGCGTCTGACGACCGAAGGGAGTCTTCATGGCGACGGCCGTTGAACTGGAGCGCGCGCACGGCGCCGGACACGGCGACGATCACGGGCACGCGGACCATCCGCCCACCAGCACTGGGCTGGACCACCGCAAGTTGTTGATGTGGGCGTTCCTCGCCTCGGACTGCATGTTCTTCGGGTCGCTGATCGCGACCTACATGATCTACCGTGGCCGCGCCGAGGACCTCGGGTTTGCACCCTTCCCGAGTGAGATTCTCGACATCCCCTATACCTCGCTCAGTGCCTTCGTGCTCCTGATGAGCAGCCTCACGATGGTGCTCGCGCTGGCGGCGATCCAGAAGGGAGACCACCGCGGCCTGCGGATCTGGCTCGCGGCCACGGCGCTCCTTGGCGCCATCTTCCTCGGCGGCCAGTACTTCGAGTTCACCGAGTTCTATCACGAGGGCCTCTCGCTCCAGACCAACATGTTCGGGGCCTCCTTCTTCGTACTGACCGGCTTCCACGGCGCCCACGTGACCATCGGGGTGATCTGGCTACTGACTTTGCTCTTCCTCTCACTCCGCGGCGGTGTGAAGCAGGAGGACAGCCTCGATGTCGAGTTAGCCGGTCTCTACTGGCACTTCGTCGACATCGTCTGGATCGTCATCTTCACCCTCGTCTACTTGATCCCGTACGACGAGGTCACCGAGACGCAGACCGGCGCGTTCACCTACCTCGCGGGGATCCTCCGCGGTGTGGCGTCGATCTTCTAGACAGGCGGGTGAAGCAACGCGATCTCGCTGGAGGTGCTGGCGTGTTGCGGAGCCCGCGACAGGAGGGAGCGAGGATGGCGCACCAGGCGCACGGTGGTTCCTATGTTGGCCCGGTCGAGAGCCAGGGGCCGGGCACGAAACCTGGCACCGACCACGAGGTGGACAACCACGAGCACCACCCGGGTGCTCGAACGTACGTCGAGGTGGCGGTGGTGCTGGCGATCATCACTGCCGTCGAGGTCGCCATCTACTACATCGAGGCTCTTGAATCCATCCTCGTGCCACTACTGATCGTCCTCTCCATCGCCAAGTTTGTCGCGGTCGTGGGCTACTTCATGCACCTCAAGTTCGACGACCGCCGTTTCCGGTTCATGTTCATCGGCGGCCTGGTCATCACCTTCTCGGTCTTTATCGGCCTGCTGGCGATGCAGACCTTCAAGGAGTTCGCCACGTACGACATACCGATCCCAGCCCACCGGGAGGGAGCGGAGGAACCGGCCGGGCACTAGGGGGCTGCTGGCCTCCTTCCCGGCCCTCGGGGGCCGACGGAGCAAACATGTCGCTCATCTCGCCGCCGACCCTGCCCCCACTCCATGGTGGTGCGGGCGTGCCGGACGGCCTGCTCAACAGCCACTGGTACCTCGAGCCCACCGTCGGTCTCGGCGTCTTAGGCGCTGCGGTCGCCTATCTCCTGTGGGTCGGGCCGCTCAACCGGCGGCGTCCCGGCGCGGCGGAGCGGCCGGTCACGGGCGGGCAGATCGCCTGCTTCCTCGGCGGCTGCGTTACGATCCTGATCGCCCTCGGGCCGCCGCTGGATGATTGGTCTGACTACTACCTCCTCAGCGCACACATGGTTCAGCACCTGCTCCTGATCCTGGTGGCGCCGCCGCTCCTGCTGCTCGGCCTGCCAGCCTGGGTGCTGCGTCCACTGCTGCACTGGCGGCTGGTGGCGCGCACCGGGTATCTGCTGACGCGGGTCGTTCCGGCCTTTGGCATCTCCGCCGCCGTCATGATCGTCTGGCACGTTCAGCCGTTCTACGATGCCGCCTTGGGCAACGCCCAGATCCACATCCTGGAGCATCAACTCTTTCTGGCGTCGGCCTTGCTGGCCTGGTGGCCGATCGTTGGTCCGCTGCCGGAGTGGCCGCGCCTTTCGCCGCCCTTGCAGTGCCTTTATCTCTTCCTCCAAACCTTTCCTGGCGGCGTCGTCGGCTCCATCATCACGTTGGCCGAGCCGGGCCTCTACGAGCACTATCGCAACGCCCCCCGCTGGGTCATGAGCCTGGCGACGGATCAGGAGGTGGCTGGCCTCTTGATGTGGGTCGGGGGATTCACGATCTACCTGCTGCTCGTCTCCATCATCTTCTTCCGGTGGGCCGCACAGGAGGAAGCGAAGGAGGAGCGGCGTCCGGCGACCGTGCGGCCGCGCTCCGCCACCACCCGGTCGTGATCCAGCCATGGAGGTGGATGGGAGCCGGAAGGCGGGATACAGCGAGCCATCCGCGTTGCTCCTATACTGTCCTGACCCGAAGCACGAGGACGGGCGCGAGGCCCTTCACTTGGCGTCCCGTCGTCGGCTGATTCCTGGAGTCCCGGCCATGGTTGCGAAGTCGCCCCCGCGCCGACCGGCCCTCAGCGCTTTGGAGGCCGAGGCCAAGCGCGACCAAGATGAGATGAGCGCCGCCTGGGCCTTCATCTGGATCCTCTTTGCGTTCAAGATGGCCACCGTCTTCCTCATCTACTGGGCGTCACAGTCGTACGACACCGGTATGTTCCTCGTCGCTACGACCTGGTTCTGGCTCATCATCCCGCTTGTCGCCTGCGCCGCGCCGCTCCTCTTCCGCTACCGTCTGCTCAAGGTTCGCCGCCGCCGCGCCCAACTCCGACGCTCGGAGTGGCTGCTCGACGACGACCTTCCTGATCGGACGACCGGGACACGGGCGGCCAATTCGCGCGGCTAGTCTGTGTCCCGGTCCCCACGGGGCCCGGGGTGGCTTCGTGGCAGCGGTGCGAAGCACCAGTGTGCGTCGCCGCTGGACAATCGGAAGCGACGCCGTGAAACTGTCGGTAGATGAGCGGTCGCCGGGGTGGTGAAGACCGCGACGTGGGACGAGGGAGACGGTATGGTGACGAGACTGAAGCGCCAACTGATCACGCCGACAATGATGCCGATCCTGGTCGCGATCGTCGTCGCGGTCATGATCATCACGATCGGCGAGATCCTGCTCGGCCTGTACAAATCCGGGCGTCCGGAACTACAGCGGGTCGAGTTGTGGTTCGGTACCCTGCTGGCGCTGGCCATCCTTGGCGTGGCTGCCTTTCTCGCCAGCCGGCCGGCAGGTCAACTGGGTCCATTGGATCGAGATGTGGTCATTGGCAAGCGCGAGTTCTTTGCCCCAGAGTTGCCGCCGGTGGATGTCTCCGTGCGCAACGGCCCACTCGGCACCGTCGATGACATCACCGCGGGGTACATGCTCTACGCCCGCAACGGCGCTCTTGCCAGGGTGGTTGGCATCATCCCCGGTTCGGAGGAGTTCGGTCGCCGCTTCCGCGGTTTCCTCTACGCCCAGGGCGTTCATGGGGCAAGCGATGAACTCTGGATTCCCTATGAAGCGGTGATGGCGGTCTACCCGGAGACGCAATCCGCCTTCCTCGCCATCAAGGGGGATGAGACCGAGCACTTCGGCTGGAACCGGGCTCCTGCCAGCATGCGTCGGGGCGAGCATCGCAACCACTTCCCCTCGGCGGGGTAGGAGAGGAGCTGGTACGTCGGCGTGCCCGGCGTTTGGTCCAGCGTCGCCCGCGTCACCTGTTTGATCCGTTCCATGCGCCCACGCCGTTGGGTGTCGTCGCTCACTGAGATCAAACCCGGCTGACCACTGAGTGCCAGGGCGACCCCATGTCAGCACGATTCCCCGCTCCCTCGCTCAGGGAGAAGGGGTAGGGGGTGAGGGTTTTCAACGTCCGGCCACATCTTCCACAGCCCACCCCATGCCGCGTGAGTTCGCCTTCACTCCAGTGCTGATTCACTGCCGGGGCTGAACCTCCGCCGGAAGGCACCTCCGCTCCGCGGCACGGGATCATCTGATCCCGTGCCATCCTCGCTCGCCCACCGCTCAAGGAGACTGATGCCGCCGCTCGATCTGCGGACCGTGACCGCCACACGCTACGTCACGCCCCTGCGCGAAGGCGGCTCCCTGCCCGCCATCGTCGAGGCCGACGACGATGGCCTCTACGTCCTCAAGTTCCGTGGCGCCGGTCAAGGACCGAAGGCGCTGATCGCAGAGTTGGTCGCCGGCGAGATCGGTCGTGCGCTCGGCCTGCCGGTACCGGAGATCGTGCTGGTGGAACTGGACCCGGTGCTCGGCCGGGCGGAACCGGACGAGGAAGTCCAGGATCTGGTCAAGGCCAGCGCCGGGCTCAACCTGGCCCTGGATTACCTGCCAGGGTCACTCGCCTTCACCCCCGCGGCCAAGCCGCCCCCGGATCCCACGCTCGCTTCCGCGGTGGTCTGGTTCGACGCCTACGTCACCAACGTGGACCGCACTCCGCGCAACACCAACCTGCTGCTTTGGCACCGCCGGCTCTGGCTGATCGACCACGGCGCCGCGCTCTATGTCCACCACGCCTGGGGCGATTACCTGGCCCGCAGCGCCTCGCCATTTCCCCAGATCCGGGATCACGTCCTGCTCCCGTTTGCCGACGCGGTGCCAGCCGTCGGCGCCGACCTCCAGCCTCGCCTGACCCACGAGCTGCTCACGGCCATCGTTGACGCCATTCCCGATACCTGGTTGCTGCCCGATCCCGCCTTCGCCGACCCGGATGCCCAGCGCGCTGCTTACCTTGCCTACCTGCTCGCCCGCCGGGACGCCTCCCGTGCCTTTGTGGAGGAGGCAGTGCGTGCTCGCGCGCAACTCGTTTGAGTACGCGATTGTCCGGGTCGTGCCGCGGGTGGAGCGCGGTGAATTCGTCAACGCTGGTGTCGTGCTCATTTGTCGTCAGCGCCGCTTCCTGGACGCCCGCATCCATCTGGATCCCGCTCGCCTCACCGCCCTGGCGCCGGACCTGGACGTGGCGGCCGTGCGGGGCCATCTGGAATTGATCCCCCGCATCTGCGCCGGGGATCGGGACGCCGGTCCCATCGCTCAGCTCTCCCAGGCGGAGCGCTTCCACTGGCTCGTCGCCCCCCAGAGCACGATCGTCCAGCCCTCCCCCGTCCACTCCGGGCTTTGCGACGACCCCGCCGGCGCCTTGGACCACCTCCTGGAGACCATGGTGCTCCCGCTCATGCTCTCCTCGTCAGACGCAGCCCGGTAGGCTGGTCGCCGGCCTTACCCCTCCCGCGTCGCCTGACCGCCGATTGCCCCCCGGCCTTCTGGACCGGGCCCAGTTCCCCCGGCTAGGAACCCACCATCGGCTTGCTCCGGGTCCAGGGCGGTGCCGGAGATCGTTGGAGCCGCCGGCGGCGGTGACGGATTGGCAGGGCTCCATTGCGGCGGTGCTGCCACGCCTGACGGTTGCACACTGTCATGGTCGAGGGGAAATGCCTGATCGGCCCGCTTCTCAGCGACATTGATGATCGTGGAGGGCGTCCAGGCGTTGGAAGAGGCGGCGAGCAGCGCTCCCCCGTCCGGTGACCAGGTCAGGTGACCGGCGAGCGGCCCAGGCGCATCAATCCAAATCTCCTCGCCACCCAAGGTGCGAATCCGTACCCGCACGCTGCTCTCCACGTAGGCGAATCGCGTGCCGTCCGGAGACCAGACCGGCATTGCCGCATCTGTGTCTCTACCGCTCGCCGGTGTCAGGTCGCCCGTGGTGAGATCGAGGAGATGGACCGAGGAGAGTTCCGTGCCGTACGCCGCGCTCGCCTCAAGGGTTAGCACGAGCAGTCGTTCGCCAGTTGGTGACCACGCCACTCGAAAGGCGTCTGGCAGATGCCCGCCGGTCACGCTGTGTGTCTCGCCAGTGGCCATGGTCATCACGTGCACGTCGCCATTGCCGAACCGAACCCCTCGTCCCTCGTCGGCATCAGTCGCGTCGATCTCCCGCTTCACGAAGGCCAGCCGGTCACCCGTCGGCGACCACGTCGGCGGGCCGGCATAGGCGAATCGGCCGCCGGTCAGGTCCGTCTCGACCCCGGTCCGGGTGTCCACAACGCGCACGCCGATGGTTCCCTCGAACCGGGTGATGTCGAAGGCCGCAATGCTCGAGTAGGCGATTTGGGTGCCGTCCGGGCTCCAAGCGGGCCACCAGCGGAGCAAGACATCGTCGGCGAATTTGATGGGAGTACCCCCGGTGGTGTCGACGACGTAGAGCGCCCCGGCCAGTGAGGCCGGATCGGTCTGATCGGCGACGAGGAAGGCGATCCGGGTCCGATCGGGACTCCAGACCTGCCAGGAGGCAAAGCCGACGTCCGCCAGGAGCCGCTCGTCGTCCCCGTTCGGCCCGGCCAGGTAGAGCGCGCCATCACGCGTGAAGGTGATCGGTGCGTGCTCACGGCGGATTGCCGCCAGGCGTTCGATGAGCGCATCATCCGGAGCCACGGCAACAAGGGCCGTCAACGCCTGCTCCGCCGCGAGCCAATCTCGCTTTACCTCGGCGGTGTCCACCTGGCGCAGGAGATCGGCTTCACGGCCGGCCCGCGCCTGCTCCAAGAGGGTTCGGGCTTGCTGGTCCGCGGGGAGATCGCGGGCCACGCGCTTCAAGGCCGCGATCGCCTCGTCATAACGCTCCGCGTCCAGCGCCTCCTGCCCTTGCTCAACCGCTTCCTGGTAGGGGGCAAGGATGGCCGCCCTCCGAGCCTCGGCGTCACGGTAGCCGGCGGCGCTGGCGTACGCCGCGAGCGCGACGGCGGGATGGCCGGCTGCTGCCGCGTCCGTGCCGCGTGCATACCAGCGGGCTCGCTCCGCCTCCTCCGCCCGATACCGCGCTCCAAGAGCGACACTCGCCGCCAGAAGCATCACCAGTGTCGCCACGTAGACGGCACGGAGCCGCCTCCCGCTCCCCGCGGTTGAGCGCCATCTAGGGCGGGAGAGCGCACCAGGCCGAACACCGCCGACGAGCGGGTTCGCCTCGCGATCGGACCCCACGTTGCTGGGCGACGCGACAACCGCAGCCTGCCTGCGCCTTGGACCGCGTCCCGCCGTCGGAAACGGCGTGGCACAGGTCGCGCAGCGCTCGGCCAGAGAGGAGTTCGCGGTGCCGCAAGCGGTGCAGAACATTGGCCGCCTCGACGGGTCAGGGCAGGACAGCGATGCTCGGCCAGGAGCTTATCGTACCACCGGCGATCTGGATCCTCCGGTGTCTAGTCTCACGCGGCCGGCGAACGCGGTTTGGGGCTCAGCCGATGCGCTGAGGGGGGCGGGGGCCGGCGGTCATCACAACCGGCTTCGGCAGGGTGCCCGATGGCTCGGAGACAACCTCGTCGTCGCGCGACCCGTCGTACCCCGCGTAGCCGTAGGCTTGTCCGTCCCGGGCACTTTGCTGGTTGAGCACCGCCCCCACGACCCGAGCGGATCCCTGTTGCAAGGCACTCAGAACCTGTTATGGACTTCAGGAGGTGAAGCCGAGTCATGCGAGGGTTCCGAGGCCCTGAGCGCCCTGGAGATGAGCCGTTTCAGCGTGCCCGGCCCGGACCCAGCCACCCTCCTCCTCGAATCGTCGGCGAACACGCCGTTGTTCCTGCGAAGTGACGGCCACTCTGGAGAAACACCTTCCACAAAGTCCATAACACGCTCTCACGGCGCGCCGGAGCGCCTCAGTCCGGGTGCGACCGGCTTGGCAGACAAGGAGAACACCATCCGCACCCGTTGCGACGACAAGTGGGTCGCTGACGGCGAGGACTGGCGGGGTGTCAATGAGCACGAAGTCCGCTGTCTGGGCAATCTCGGTCACCAGCAGGCGGAACAGATCCAGACTGAGCAAATCGGACGGGTTCGGAGGAAGGGGGCCGCTCGTGATTAGGGCAAGATGTGTGTCGACCACGACCTTGAGTGCTTCCCAGGTCGGCTCCTCACGGTGCGTGAGCAGGGTCGTCAGGCCCCGGTCGTTGCGGACGCCGAAGATCCGGTGCTGATTGGGCCGGCGGAGGTCGGCGTCGATGATCACCGTCGAGAACCCGGCCTGGGCCATCGCCACACCAAGGTTGGCGGTGACGGTGCTCTTGCCCTCCCCGGGACCGGGGCTCGTGAGGCAGAGGCTGCGAAGCGCCTTGGTCGCCGCGGCGAACTCGATGTTGGTCCTCAGCAAGCGGATCGCCTCGGCCTGGGAGGAGTTCGGTTGCTCCCGCAGGAAGAGCTGATCCCGGCTCCCGCGCACTTTCGGCAGGGTTCCGATGGCAGCCAGGAGCGGCGCGCCAATCAGGGCCGGAAAATCAGCGTCGGTCTTCACGGTGTTGTCCAGGAACTCCAGCCCCACGATGGTCCCAGCGCCGAGGAGCAGCCCCGTCAGGGCCGCCAGCACCGTGAAGAGTGGGATCCGCGGGGCATAGGGTTCCTCAGGCGGGGCCGCTCGCTCGGCGACGGTAACCCGGGCCTGTGCCGCGGCATTGCTCAAGTCGATCTCGTTCAGCGTCAGCAAGAGTTCGTCGGAGCGCGCCTGGAGCCGCGCCAAGCTGTCCCGGAGCGGGGGAAGCCGGGCCTGGGCAGCGGTGTCAGATGGGGCCGCCGCGCTGAGATCCGCGATCTGCCGCTCTACCTCCGTGATGCGTCCCTGGGTATCGCTGATCTGGGACGAGATCGCCTCCCGCGGCTCGCTGCTGAGCTGTGCGGCCTGCTGAGCGATGAAGGTGTTGAACTGCTCCGCGATCGCGTTCGCGATCGCCGCAGCCCGATCTGGTCGGGTGTCCGAGACCCAGACGGTGATCAATTGCGTTTCCCGTCCGGCGCGGGCGGAGACGTTGCCCTGCAACTCCTCCACGGGGTACGGCAGCCCAAGCCGATCGATCACCGGCTGGAGCACATCCCGGGTGGTCAGGAGTTCCTCGTAGGTCGCCGCGAGACTCTGACTGCCCCGGATCGCGTTGAAATCCAACGAGTCGGACGTGAACTGTCCCGAGTTGATGAAGAGCCGGGCGCGGGCCGCGTAGACGAGCTGCTGCTGGGAGCCAACCCAGAAGGCACAGCCCGCCGACGCCACCGCTAGGAGCAAGGGCAACCACCACCAGCGGCGGACCATGCGGACGAGTTGCTGCGGGCCTATGTCCAACAACAACCTCCAGCCAATACCCGGTCGTGCACAGCCCCATCGAGCCGCACTCGTCGGCGGGACGGGCCAACAATTGAAGCGAGAAGGCCATAGTGTACTGCTACCTCGCGGTGACCGCTGAGGTGTGCCCCGGACGACTCCCCGACCGCCTTACGACGTGGCAGTGCGGCCCGTCAGGATGTCCCCGTAGAGCGCAACCGTTCGCTCGAACATGTGGTCGAACGTGAACGCCGCCTCGAATCGCCGCCGCCCCAAGGCCCCCATCTCCCGGCGACGTGCGGCCCGGTCGACCAGGGTGGCCAGCCTCTCCCGGACCGCTGCCACGTCACCTCGAGGCACGACGTACCCGGTCACGCCCTCCTCCACGGCCTCCGCCGCTCCGCCCACGTCCGACACTACCACCGGCAACCCCGCCCGCATGGCTTCCAGTGTGGATCGAGGGAATCCTTCCCAGTGGGAAATCAGGGCAAAGAGGTGAGCCTTCGCCAGAACCTCTGCCACGTCATGACGCTGGCCCAGGAAGTGGACCCGGTTGGCCACCCCCACCTCCCGGGCCAGGGCGCGGACACTGGCTTCACCCGGCCCCTCACCAATCAGGTCCAGGTGGACACCGTCGATGCCGCGGATCGCCCGGATCAGCGTGGCATGGTCCTTCTGACGATCCATCCGGGCCACCATCACGATGCGAACCGGATCCCCGGCGTCTGGCGTAGCCCTTAGACTGGCCGGCACGTCCGGCATCCCGTTGTGAATCGTCATCAGCCGCTCCGGCGCCATCCCGGCCGCAGTCGCAATGAGGCGGTCATGCTCAGAGACGCATACGATCTTGACCGCGAGCGGCGCCGCTGCCCGCTCCAGCACCCGATAGACCGTTCGCCGAGGCTCCGGCACCCCATGAGTGAACGCCCAGCCATGGGCCGTGAAGAGAGACGGGGTGCCTGTCGCTTTGGCGGCCAGCCGCCCGAGCCACCCGGCTTTGCTAGAGTGGGTGCTGATGAGGTCCGGCTTGAAGGCCCGGATGCCCCCCCGGAGCGCGGCGAGGGCGCGGGCATCCTGAGCGGGGCGAATCTCCCGGCGCAGCTCCGGGCAGACCAGGGAGCGGATCCCCGAGGCGGTCAGAGCCTCCGTGTACGGGCCAGCCTCCCCTGTGATGACCAGTGGTTCGTGCCCATCCTCGCCCAACCGCCTGGCCAGATCTCGCACATGGATCTGGGCGCCGCCGATAGTGTCTGACCGGGTGATGATGAAAGCGATCCTCATGCCGTCGTTCCTTCGGCCCTCATCGCGTGCCCGCCCGTGCCACCCGGGAACCGACGCTCACCCGGGCGATGCCATCGCTGCCAAGACGGCATTCGCTTGCTACCCTTGGCGCCACATGGTCCCCGCCGTTCTGTCTGCCAACAGGCTTCTGGATGCCAGGCAAGGGTGCCGGTTGGGCAGGTACCCGCATGCCCTCGTCTATCTGGGATGGGGGCGGTCCGTCGGGGGAAGGTAAGGGGAAGGTAAAAGGAGCGCCGTGGTGGTCCAGGTGTGGCGGAATGTCGGCCGGAACGTCGAAATCATCGCTCGCGACACGATCGTCAATGCGGTTGCTGGCGCCGTCATCATGCCCTACCCGCTGCGCTACGCGATCTACCGCCTCTACGGGGTGCAGACGCAGACGGCCCGCATCCAGGCCCGCTGCTGGTTCAACGGGCCTAACGTCAGCATCGGCCGCGGATCGTTCGTCAACTACGGCTGCTTCTTTGACGCCCGGGCGCGCATCGAGATCGGCACCCGCTGCAGCATCGCGATGGAGGTGATGTTCTGCACGTCGTCGTACATCCTCGGCGGACCAGAGCATCGTGCCGAAACCGGCGTCGGATACCCGATCACGGTTGGCAATGGCTGCTGGATTGGGGCGCGCGCTTTGATCCTGCCCGGCGTCACGATCGGTGACGGCTGCGTCATCGCTGCCGGGGCGGTCGTGACGAAGGACTGCGCACCGAACGGCCTCTACGCGGGCGTCCCGAACAAGCGCATTCGGGATCTGCCGCCTACGTAACCTCATCACCCGGCCGTCCGTGTCGCGGCTCCACGGAGGAGCCCGGCCAGTCTCGGCGCGACGACCTGGAGGCAGTAGGCCTGCTCGACCAAGCTCCGGCCTGCCTCCCCCATCCGGTGCCGCAGTTCCCGATCCGACCGGAGAGTGTCAATGGCCTGAATCCACGCGTCCGGAGTCGTCGCCTTGAACCCATTCACCCCCGGTTCGATGATGTCGTCGTTGACCCCGACAGGAGAGCCCACCACCGGACGTGCGCAGGCCATGTACTGAATCAGCTTGAAGCCGCATTTGCCGCGCTCCCACGGTGAGTCCGGCAGTGGCATGATCCCGACATCGATGCCCTGCAAGTCCGCGACTTCGGTCGCTCCCGACCAGGCCTTGACCTCGACCGGTGCTTGCCAGCCCAGATCGCCGGCGCCGATGGCCACCACTCGTGCCTCGCCGCCCGCGCAGAACCTCTCCAGCGGGCCCCGGATCGTCTCCAGATGCAGCCGGGCGGTCATCGGGGTGCCGATCCAGCCGATCGTGAAGATCTCGTTTTTCGCGGACGGAGCGGGCGGGTATCGCTGCAGGTCGATGACGGTCGGCAGGACGGCTACCTGCCTCGCTCCGGCCGCCCGCGCCCGCGCCGCGAGGTAGCTATTACCAGCGATCACCAGCGCCGCACCCCGCATCACCCGGTCGATCTTGTTCCCCAGCAGCGCCCGCACGGCGAACGCGGGATGTTGATCGTACCGGTGAAACAGGGCATCGTCGTAGTCCACCACGTAGGGCGCTCCGACCGCGAGGAGGAGGGACTCGATCGCGCCTGGCAGCCACGGCAGCGCCTCCTTCTCTAGCCAGACCAGGTCGAACTGCCGGGACCGGAGCAATTGCCCCAGCCGCCGCGCATAGGCTGCGGCGATGCTCCGGCGCGATACCCCTGCACCGCCGTAGCGGGCGCGGAGGTAGGCGTCGTCCAGCAGGGGCAGCGCTTCGACCTCAAAACCCTGCTCCTCCAGGTACGGGAGGAACTGGTAAGACCGGTAGCGGCTGCTCGCGCCCATCTCCCCATAGCGGGTCAGCAGAAGGACTCTCATACCGCCTTCGGTTGATGCCGCCGTCCAAACTCCGCCTTCGCCGATCGCGATTCCCCTTGCCCTCGGGCAGGGAGAGTGAGTAGGCGGTGAGGGTTCGTCCGTAGGCGGCCACAACAGCATTCAACCAGCGTCCGTATCATCGCGATCCGTCACTTCGCGGGACGAGTCGGCGGGGGATGGAGCCCCAGAGCAACGCGTATCCATGCAGGGTCTCCAGGGCGCTGCTCGGGGAGCGCCGGGCGGCGGCCACCCCCAGGCGAGGTAGCGGCTCCAGCAGGAGCGTCGCCAGTGCCACCCCAACGGCTGATGGCCGGTGGAAGTGCTTGAATCTGTACTGGATGCGGCTCCGCAACGAGTAGAACAGCCGCATCGCCTTCACCTGCTCCGATGAGCCACCGCCCCGGTGCACGGCTCGCGCATCCGCTAGGTAGAAGGAAGACCACCCGGCACGCGCCGCACGGAACGAGAGATCCACCTCTTCGAAATACACGAAGAACCGCTCGTCAAAGCCGTTCAGCCCCTGGAAGAGGGACCGCCGGATCAGGAAGAAGGCGCCGATCACCTGATCCACGCCACGGTTCTCCCCATGGTCCCACTCCGTCATCGCGTGGGTGGGGAAGACCCTCGGCAACCAGCGGGTCAACCCCAGCATCTTGCCGACGAACATCCTGGGGGTCGGGAACCGGGCGCAACTACGGTCGACCCGGCCGCTCTCGTCCACCAGCTGGATGCCGCAGATGCCGATCCGGGCGTTGACCGGTTCCTCCATGAACCGGATGGGCCTGGCGAGCGAATCGGGGTAAAGCCGGACATCCGGATTGAGGAACAGCAGATAGTCCGCAGCGCTCCCCTGGGCGCCCTGGTTACAGGCAGCTGCGAAACCCCGATTCTCGCGGTTGCGCAGCACCATCAGTGGCACCGAGAAATCTTGGAGGCCTTCCGCCGACCCGTCCTTGGACCCGTTGTCTACCACGACCACCCGGTTCAGAACGAAGCCGTCCTGTGCCGCCGCGGCGATCGAGGCGAGACACGCCCGCAACTGGCCCCCGGTGTTCCAGTTGACAATCACGATGTCCAACGACCTGCTCACGCGCTCCTCCAGGCCCACACGGCGAGCATCACGCCTGTGAGAGGGCCGAACCGAAGGCGCCCTCCGTCGGCGATGACGTGACTGGTCTTGGTCGTGGTGCTCCGACCCGAATCGCCTCCTGGAGACCCAGCAGGGAGAAAAGGAGCAGGTTGGTCGCGACCGCTGTAGCCGGTTGGATCATGCTCATGAGCGCGTAACAGATGATCCCCACGGATAGAGTCCGCCCTGACAAGGAAAGCCCCTCAGCGCCCTCGCGGTGACCCCGGAATCCCGCGAGGATCCCGAGTAAAACGAGCGCGGCCAGGCAGAGCGCGGCCGGGACGCCGGCCTCGCCGGCCGTCATGAGCAGGAAGTTCTCCGGCGAGAAGGTGCTTTCTTCCCTGCTGGCGCCCGTCACCCAGTACGACTCGCCGTAGACGTCCGAGAAGTTGTCGGGGCCAACGCCAAGCAGCGGATGGTCCGCGATAACGCGGAACGCCGCCCGTATCACGTAGCCCCGCTGGGTCGAGCTTTCGGATGCCCATAAGCCCCCGGCCGCCCGGTCCTGGATCACCGCCGTGGCGCCGGACAGCCAGATTACCCCGGCAACAACCGCCAAGGTCACGACTGTCGGAAGCAACGACACGCTCCGCCCTGAGCGCAGCACCACTACCAGCGCGAGCGCGACGATGAGCAGCGCCGACTTCGATCCCGTTACGAGCATCGCGAGCGGCAGCAGCACGAGCATGCTCAGATAGAACCGCTGGGTTCCTCCTCCCCGCGTTCGGGCGAGTACTGCCGCGAACCCGAGGAACGGCGCGAGGTAGGTCACCAGCTCTAGCGGGTTGCCCATCGATCCCCAGACCCGGAACTCACCCGTCTCCGCATAGAGGTTGGCCCAGGGCGGCCCCCAGGACCAAAACCACGCCGCTCCTGGCCCGAGTCGCCACTGCCCCAGGGCAAATAGGACGGCGATGGCGCACCCCGTCCAGAGCCCTGCCACGAGCGCCGTTCGAATGCGGGCATCTCGAGCGAGAACAACGATGGCGAGAAAGGCGGTGAAGTATTCGAGCGCCCGGATAACCCCCTCGGGATGCACCTGCTCCCCGATCCCGAGGTTGGCGGCTCCGTGCCAGAACCACGCGACAAGGGAGAGGAGGACGAACGCGGCCATCAGGACGATGGCTCTGGTGACGACGAGCCCGTTCTTCATGACCGTGACAACGGCGACCGCCGCGATCCCAAGCAAGACCAGTTCTGCAGCCGATCCAGTCCCGCCCAGGTAGAAGCGCGTGACGTTCGTCAGCGGGATGCTGACACCGAACAAGAACACCAGCAGCCGCGCCAGGCTCCTCTTTGTTGCCTCCGGTTCCCGTCCTGCCTCCGCCTCGATCGTCATCGCTTCCCCTACCGAGCCCAAGACCGCCGGGGAAGGGCAGCCCGGGAGAGTCGCTGGACGAGCGGCCGTTCCTCTGGGGTCAGGAGCCACGTCCAGGCCGCCGCCGCGAGGCAGGGCAGCGCCACCGCCAGGAACACCGTCTCCAGTGCAGGAGCCGCCCGCTGCGCCGCGAAACCGAGAGCGAGTACGGCAGACCCCGGGATCAGAACCTCCCGCCAGGCCACAGTCGTGGGACCGGGCAGGAGACTCCTCGTCGCGGCGAACAGCAGCGCCATGTCAAGACCGGCGCGTAAGCTCCAGGCGATGGCCGCCCCCTCGAGTCCGAATCGGTTCACCAGTGCCCAGAGCGCCGCCAGGTAGAGTGGCAACTCGACCACGTGAAACCGTGCCGTCAGGTCTGACCGGCCCGCCCCCTGCAGCAGCGCGAATGGAATCTGGGCAAGGCTGTTGAAGAGCACGCCAACCGCAAGCCACTGGAGCATAGCGGTCCCTTCGGCCGCGAAGTCCGCGCCCAGCCAGAGCCCGAGACCGGTTTCGGCCAGCACCACGATCGCGAGGACGCAGGGGAAGATCGCCAGGAGCACGTACCGTACCGCCTGGTCGACGAGGCGCCTGGTCTGCGGAGCATCTTGCCCGAAGTCAGCCGCGAACGTTGGGAAGAGCACCCCGGCCAGCGCCGATGGCACGATCAGCAGCTTGGTCACCACGTCGAACGGCGTGGCGTAGTAGGTGACCGCGCTCAGCGAGATCATGGCGCCGAGCAGGAACCGGTCCAGCGTCGCCATCATCGGGCTGACGATGTTGGAGACCGTCATCCAGCCTCCCGTCCGCAGTAGCGGCCCGATGGCTTCCCGCCCGATCCTCCGCTCGCGCCCCAACGCTGGCATCGCCCGCAGACACAACCCGAGATGGATGATCCAGGCCGCGACCCTGCCGGCCAGCAGCGCGGCGACGATCAGCACCAAGTTCCGGGAGAAGGGCAGCACCGCCACCGGCGCGACGAACGTGAAGACCCCCATCACGGCCCGGAGCGTGCCGGTAACCCGGAACCGCTGTCGCGCCTCCAGGGTGCCTCGCAGCCCCACGGTCGTGACCGTGACCGGGATCGAGAGCGCCAGCAGGAAGAACGCCTGTCGCGTCTCCTGTCGCAGCGAGGCCGGGATCTTCAGCACCGAGTCCACGAGCCACGCCGACGCTCCGATCCCGGCCGCACCCCCAATCACACCCAGGCACAGCATCAGCAGGAGGGCGGTCCAGAAGAGGACGGGAATCTCCTCCTCCCGGCCGGCGCCCAGCTTCTCGGCCACCCCCCGCGTCAGCGCCCGCCCCAGCCCGAAGTCGAAGACGCTGAAGTAGCCGACGGTCATCCAGGCGAGGTTGAGGACCCCGAAGCGCTCGGTCCCGAGATCCCGGATCAGGATCGGGATCGTGACGAGCGCCACCAACATTGGCCCGCCCGTGCCCACCAGATTCCAGAGCGTGTTGCGCCCGACCCCCGGGCCGCCCCGAGCCGGCGTGGCATCAGCCATCGACGCCGTAGCGGGGAAGCCGTTCCGGCGGCACGTCATGGAGGAGCGGGGCGGTGGCGTCCTTCGGCGCCAGCACCGGCGCCGTCACGGGCCAGGAGATGGCGAGGTCCGGGTCATCCCAGCGGACGCTGCCCTCGGCCTCTGGCCGGTAGAAATCCGTGCACTTGTAGGCGAAGAGGGCGGTCTCGCTTGTCACCGCGAACCCGTGGGCGAACCCCTCCGGCACGTAGAAGCGACGCTGGTTCTCCGCCGACAGCGTCACCCCGACCCAGCGGCCGTACGTCGGCGAGCCAATCCGGATGTCGACCGCCACGTCGAAGACCTCGCCCTGGAGCACGGAGACCAGCTTCCCCTGCGGGTTCGGGTGCTGGTAGTGCAGGGCCCGGATCACCCCCTGCGTGGAGCAGGAGAGGTTGTCCTGCACGAACCGCGTCGGCAGCCCGGCCGCGCCGTAGGCCGCCTCGTTCCAGGTCTCCAGAAAGTACCCGCGGTCGTCGCGGAAGATGCGCGGCTCGACGATCACGACCCCCGGCAGGTCGGTCTCGACCACGTTCACCAGCCGCCCCCGTTCCGCGCCACGGACGCCAGGTAGCTGCCGTACTCGTTCCCCATCCCCGCCGCCAGCGCCTCCAGTTCCTCCGCCCCGATGTAGCCCATCCGGTAGGCCACCTCTTCCGGGCAGGCCACCTTCAACCCCTGCCGCTCCTCGATGATCTGGATAAAGCTGGAGGCCTGCTGCAGCGCCTCCGGGGTGCCCGTGTCCAGCCAGGCCACCCCCCGCCCCAGGATCGCCACCCGCAGTTCGCCCCGCCGCAGGTACTCCAGGTTGACATCGGTGATCTCGTACTCGCCCCGGGCCGAGGGCCGGAGAGCCCGCGCGATCTCCAGCACCTGGTTGTCGTAGAAGTAGAGCCCGGTCACGGCGTAGTGGGACTTGGGGACCGCCGGCTTCTCCTCCAGGCCGATGACCACGCCGCTCGCGTCGAACTCCACCACCCCGTAGCGCTGCGGATCCTTGACGTAATAGCCGAAGACGGTCGCCCCCGCCGTCTGCGCCGCCCCCTCCTGGACCGCGTCCGGAAAACCGTGGCCGTAATAGATGTTGTCGCCCAGAACCAGCGCCACCGCGTCGTTGCCGACGAACTCCCGCCCGATCACGAAGGCCTGGGCCAACCCCTCCGGGCGCGGCTGGGCCGCGTAGCAGATCCGCAGGCCCCACTGGGACCCGTCCCCCAGCAACTCCTCGAACCGGGGCAGGTCCATTGGCGTCGAGATGACCAGGATCTCCCGGATCCCGGCCATCATCAGGGTGCTGAGCGGGTAGTAGATCATCGGCTTGTCGTAGACCGGCAGCAGCTGCTTGCTCAGGACCCGGGTCAGCGGGTAGAGGCGGGTGCCGGATCCCCCCGCCAGGATGATCCCTTTCACGCCGTCCGCCCCGTCGCCAGCCCCAGCCGCTCCCGCCCGTAGGCGCCGCCGAGCACCGTCTCCGCCCAGGCCCGGTTCTCCACGTACCAGGCCACCGTCTTCCGCAGGCCCGAGGCAAACGTCTCCGCCGGCCGCCAGCCCAGTTCCCGCCCGATCTTGCCCGCGTCGATCGCGTAGCGCTGGTCGTGGCCGGGCCGGTCGGCCACAAATGCGATCAGGTCCGCGTGGGGGACGTGGGGAGAGTCCGGCACCAGCTCGTCCAGGATGGCGCAGATGGCGCGCACCACCGCCAGGTTGGTCTGCTCGTTGTGCCCGCCCACGTTGTAGGTCTCGCCGGGCCGGCCCGCCCCGAGCACGGTCCGCAGCGCCCGGGCGTGGTCATCCACGTAGAGCCAGTCCCGCACGTTGTCGCCGCGCCCGTAGATCGGCAGCGGCTCCCCGGCCAGGGCGTTGCCGATCGTCAGCGGGATCAGCTTCTCCGGGTACTGGTACGGCCCGTAGTTGTTGGAGCAGTTGGTGACCAGCGCCGGCAGGCCGTAGGTGTGGTGCCAGGCCCTCACCAGGTGATCGGAGCCCGCCTTGGTCGCCGCGTAGGGGGAGTTCGGCCGGTAGGGCGTCTCCTCCGTGAATAACCCCTCCGCCCCCAGGCTGCCATAGACCTCGTCCGTCGAGACGTGCAGGAAGCGGAAGGCGTCCCGCGCCCCGGCCAGAGAGCCCGCGCGGTAGGCCTGGGCCGCCTCCAGCAAGGTGAACGTCCCGACGATGTTGGTCGAGACGAACGCGGCCGGCCCGTCGATGGAGCGGTCGACGTGCGACTCGGCTGCTAGGTGCAACACCGCGCTTGGCTTGAACCAGTCGAAGAGGTGCCGGACCGCGGCGGCATCGACGATGTCGGCTTCGACGAAGTGGTACCGCGGGTCGCCGGCCACCTCGGCCACCGACGCCAGGTGGCCGGCGTAGGTCAGCTTGTCGAGGTTGAGCACCTCGGCGTCCGTCTCCCGCAGCAGCTGGCGCACCAGGGCCGAGCCGATGAACCCGGCCCCCCCTGTCACGACGACGCGCGTCGCCTGCCCCCGCGTGCTTGGGCGCGGGCGACCCTCAGTTCCGCCCGAAGCGCGTTTCGCCTCCATCCGTCAGACTCCGTGGTAGTCGCGATACCAGGCCACGAACCGTGCTATCCCCTCCTCAACAGGGGTCCTTGGGGAAAAACCCATGTCGCGGCAGAGATCGCTCACGTCCGCAAAGGTCACCGGAACATCCCCCGGCTGGGCTGGCCGCAAGCGCGTCTCTGCCCGCCTGCCGAGGCATTCCTCCAGCACCCGGACGAAGCGGCGAAGCTCCACGGGCTCCCCGCGGCCGATGTTGTAGATCCGGTACGGGGCGCTGCTCGTGCCTGGGTCCGGCGCCTGCCCGGTCCACATGGGGCCCGGGGCCGGGGGCCGGTCCAGCACTCGGAGTACCCCTTCCACCGCGTCGTCGATGTAGGTGAAGTCGCGTTGGGCTTCCCCATCGTGGAACAGGTCGATCGGCCGCCCCGCCAGGATCGCCTCGGTAAACAGGAAATAGGCCATGTCCGGCCGTCCCCACGGCCCGTAGACGGTGAAGAAGCGCAGCCCCGTCGCCGGCAGCCCGTAGAGATGGCTGTAGGCGTGGGCCATCAACTCGTTCGCCTTCTTCGTCGCCGCGTAGAGGCTGACCGGGTGGTCCACGTTGTCGTGGACCGAGAACGGCATTTTGGTGTTGGCCCCATAGACTGAGGAGGAGGACGCGAAGACGAGGTGCCGCACCTCGTTGTGACGGCACCCTTCCAGCACGTTGCCGAACCCCACCAGATTCACGTCCACGTATGCGGCCGGGTCCTCCACCGAATGCCGGACTCCCGCCTGCGCCGCCAGGTGAACCACCGCGTCTGGCCACTCCGTGGCGAAGAGATCCGCGATTGCCTCCCGGTCGACCACGTCAAGACGGCAAAACCGGAACCCCGATTGTCCGTCCAGCCGGGCGAGGCGGGCCTCCTTCAGCCGAGGGTCGTAGTACCCATTCAGGTTGTCGAGCCCGATCACCTCGTCGCCCCGCTCCAGCAGCCGGGCCGCGACGTACGAGCCGATGAACCCGGCGGCGCCGGTAACCAGGACACGCATCAGGTGACGCCGGCTCCAGGAGCCGTCCCGTCGCGTCCGGTTCCGAGGCCGATGCCGTGATAGGCGATCCCCTCCGAGGCCAACCGCACCGGGTCATAGAGGTTGCGCCCGTCGAAGACGACCGGCCGTTTGAGCTTGGCCTTGATCGTGGCGAAATCCGGGCTGCGGAAGACCCGCCACTCGGTCACGATGATCAGCGCGTCCGCATCTTCCAGCGCCGCCTCGGGGCTCTCGCAGAGGCGCAGGTCCGGGCGGTCACCGTAGAGTCGTCGCGCCTCCTGCATCGCCTCCGGGTCGTGCGCCTGCACCGTCGCCCCTGCTGCCCAGAGAGCTTCCATCAAGGGCCGGCTCGGCGCCTCCCGCATGTCGTCCGTGTTGGGCTTGAAGGCCAGCCCCCAGAGCGCGAAGACGCGCCCTCGCAGGTCGTCCCCGAAGTGTCGGCGGATCTTTGCCGGCAGCACCAGCTTCTGCCGCTCGTTGACCCCCTCCACCGCCCGCAGCAACTCGGCGTCATAGCCCACCTCGGCAGCGGTGCGCTCCAGCGCCCGCACGTCCTTCGGGAAGCAGGATCCCCCGTACCCGGCCCCAGGGTAGATGAACTCGTAGCCGATCCGGGGGTCCGAGCCGATTCCCACCCGGACGTGCTCGATATCCGCCCCCAGCCGCTCGGCCAGATTCGCCAGTTCGTTCATGAAGGAGATCTTCGTCGCCAGCATCGCGTTCGCGGCGTACTTGGTCAGCTCCGCCGAGCGGACGTCCATCACCAGCATCCGACCGTGGTTGCGGTTGAACGGCGCATAGAGCTCCCGGAGGATCTCGATCGCCCGCGGAGACTCCGCCCCGACCACGATCCGGTCCGGCTTCATGAAGTCGTCAATGGCGTCGCCTTCCTTCAGAAACTCCGGATTGGAGACGACGTCGAAGACCAGATCGAGGCCGCGGGCAGCGAGCCGCTCGGTCAAAATCGCCCGCACCCGGTCCGCCGTCCCGACCGGCACGGTGGACTTGGTGACGATCACCTTCTCCTCCCGCATCGCGTCGCCGATGCTAGTCGCCACCGCCTCCACGAAGCGGATGTCGGAGGAGCCGTTCTCGCCGGGCGGGGTCCCGACGGTGATGAAGAGGCAGCACCCGTGGTCCACCGCGTGCTGGACATCGGTGGTGAAGCAGAGCCGCCCTCCCCGCGCGTTGCGCTCCACCATCTCCGCCAGGCCCGGCTCGAAGATCGGGATCCCGCCCCCGTTCAGCAGGTCAATCTTGTGACGGTCCACGTCCAGGCAAACAACCTCGTTGCCCACGTCCGCCAGGCACGCGCCAGTGACCAGGCCGACGTAGCCCGTGCCGAAGATGGTGACCTTCACCCTTGTTCCGCCTCTCCCATGCTGTGGGCGCCCGTCCGCTGCCCACCGGTAGCAAACCTGCCGATCGTTTGCCCGCCCGGTTCCGACGGCCGTGGGACGATGGGGCCAGGTGTCGTGAGCGTTGCCGCAACCGAGTAATAATACAAATACAGAGCGGCGCCCGTTCCGCCCCCCCGCGCCTCAGCAGGGCAATCGCATTTAGGCAGCGAGG